>NZ_JAPHNL010000025.1 GCF_026274175.1 Streptomyces beihaiensis | reverse complement strand
CCCGCGGGCCCCGGACCCGCTCCCGGTACACGCGGCTCGGACACCGGCGCGCCCGGCGCCCCCGGTGGCCCGGGCGGCTGCCCGTCGCGCGACCCGTGCCTGCCCTCGGTGTCCATGGCCTGTGCCCCCTGCTGCCGGACCGCCGGCCCGTCCGCCGGTCCGACCGTGTGTGCGTCTCGGTTCCGGGCTCAATCTACTGGCCGCGCCTGGGGAGTTCACCGCTTACGCGCCCCGGCGTCCCGGACGTGACCCCTGCGCGGCCGATACCCGGCGCGGCGCACGGCGGCCGCGCGGTCGGCTCCCCGGCCGATCCGCCGCGCCTCGCCGATCTGTCCACCACGGACAAACCCGGCCCCGCCTCCTCACCCGGATGGAGTATGACCACCGCGCCGCACCACCCCTAACCTGCGAAGAGAACCCCGGACAGACGATCCACCGAACGTCCCGGCGACCCCGGCCTCACCCCGGCACAGCCGTCCGTCTCCCAGGACCAGAACCAGAACCAGGAGCCCCGCATGAGCGAGATACCGCAGGAGCGCCGCGTCGTCACCGCCATCCCCGGCCCGAAGTCGCAGGAGCTGCAGGCCCGCCGGACCGCCGTGGTCGCGCAGGGCGTGGGCTCGGTGCTGCCCGTCTTCACCGCGCGCGCGGGTGGCGGCATCGTCGAGGACGTCGACGGCAACCGTCTGATCGACTTCGGCTCCGGCATCGCCGTGACCTCGGTCGGCGCGTCCGCCGAGGCCGTGGTCCGCCGGGCCTGCGCCCAGCTGCGGGACTTCACCCACACCTGCTTCATGGTCACGCCGTACGAGGGGTACGTCGAGGTCGCCGAGGCGCTCGCCGAGCTGACGCCGGGCGACCACGCCAAGAAGTCCGCGCTGTTCAACTCCGGCGCCGAGGCCGTAGAGAACGCCGTCAAGATCGCCCGTTCGTACACCAAGCGCCAGGCGGTCGTCGTCTTCGACCACGGCTACCACGGCCGTACGAACCTGACGATGGCGCTCACCAGCAAGAACATGCCGTACAAGAACGGCTTCGGCCCGTTCGCGCCCGAGGTGTACCGCGTGCCGGTGGCCTACGGCTACCGCTGGCCGACCGGCCCCGAGAACGCCGGCCCGGAGGCCGCCGCGCAGGCCATCGACCAGATCAGCAAGCAGGTCGGCGCCGACAACGTCGCCGCGATCATCATCGAGCCGGTGCTCGGCGAGGGCGGCTTCATCGAGCCCGCCAAGGGCTTCCTGCCGGCGATCCGCCAGTTCGCCGCCGACCACGGCATCGTCTTCGTCGCGGACGAGATCCAGTCCGGCTTCTGCCGCACCGGCCAGTGGTTCGCCTGCGAGGACGAGGGCATCGTCCCCGACCTGATCACCACCGCCAAGGGCATCGCGGGCGGCCTGCCGCTGGCCGCCGTCACCGGCCGCGCCGAGATCATGGACGCCGCGCACGCGGGCGGCCTCGGCGGCACGTACGGCGGCAACCCGGTGGCCTGCGCCGGTGCGCTCGGCGCCATCGAGACGATGAAGGAGCTCGACCTCAACGCCAGGGCGAAGGAGATCGAGTCGACGATGAAGGCCCGCCTCGGCGCGATGCAGGAGAAGTTCTCCGTCATCGGCGACGTGCGTGGCCGCGGCGCGATGATCGCCGTCGAGCTGGTCAAGGACCGGGCGACCAAGGAGCCGGACCCGCAGTCGACGGCCGCCGTCGCCAAGGCCTGCCACGCCGCGGGCCTGCTGGTCCTCACCTGCGGCACCTACGGCAACGTACTGCGGTTCCTGCCGCCGCTGGTGATCGGTCAGGACCTGCTCAACGAGGGGCTCGACCTCATCGAGAGCGCTTTCGCCGGGCTGTGAGCCCCCGCCCGGCCACCGTCGGGCCGTGTGAAGAAGGTGTGGGGGGCCGATGGCATGTTGGGTGAGCGCCTGTCGTCCCTCCCGTCCCTGACGTACGGTTTTCGCAGATGAGAGAAACACCCCGCTCGCGGGAGACCGCGGGCGACACCGGGTCGGAGCATCCCCAGCCCCGCCCTGGTCGTGCCCTCGCGCACACCGCTGGAGCCTCCGGTTCCGGAACTCCTCACCGATCGGACGGCCGCCCGCTCCAAACCCCCCGGAGCGTGCGGCGGGCCGATCACACCGGCCGGCTCGGAACCACCCCCCCTGTTCCGGGCCGGCCCTCCCTTTCCCTCACCCTTCTCGCCGTCTGCGCGGGCCTGGTCCTCGCCGCGCTCACCTGGCAGGTGGCGACGGTCGGACCGCTGCTCGCGCCGGACGAGCGGCTGGGCGACGCCGTCCGCACGAGCGACGCCCTCCCCTCCGGGGCGGCGCGGTTCCTCGCCGACCTCGGTGACCTGGGGGTCGCGCTGCCGGTCCTCGCCGCGACCCTCGCCTATGTCACCTGGCGCACCCGGAACCGGCGGGTGCTCGCCGTGGCGGTGCTGACCATGGCCCTGGTGCCCGCTCTGGTGGGACCTCTCCAGTCGTTGCTCGCCCGCCCCGGCCCCCCGCCCATGGCCCCGGCGACCGGCTTCTTCCCGTCCGGCCACGCGGCCACGGCGGCGGTCGCGTACGGGTTGTGCGCGCTGCTGCTGGGCGGCCGCGCCGCCGTCCTCGCCTGCCTCGCCCTGAATCTGGCCGTGGGAGCGGGGCTCGTCCGGATGGGATACCACTGGCCGGCGGACGTCTTGGGCAGCTGGTGTCTGTCGTGGCTGCTGCTGTACGGGGCGGCGGCCGCGAGCGCCGAGGTCAGCTCTCCGGCGCCCCCGTCAGGGTCCACGCTCCGTGCGCCCTGACCTGGTAGTAGCCCGGTCCCGGCCAGTTCACCGACAGGTCGCAGTCGCCCGCGCCCTCCCCGAGGACGGCCCACTCGGCGAGTGTGTCGTCGAGTGCCTGGAACAGGACCGCTCCCCGGCCACGGTGGCGCAGCACTCCGGGGCCCGCGACGCCCCGGTAGCGCACGACGTCGAAGCCCTGGCCGTCGGTGTGCGTGTCGAACCGCGGGATCGCGTCGACGAGTTCGGCGCGGGCCGACCAGTGCGCGCGGTCCCCGTCCCGGAACGCGATCCGGAAGCCGGCCTCTCGTCGACCGCCGATCCGGCTCAGCGGAATCCGGGCGGCCACGGGGCCGTCGACACTGTGCAGCTGGTAGCCGCGCGGCCGGCGTCCGTGCGGCTGCTCCACCAGCACCGTGAGGTGGGCGGGGCGGTCGGTGCGCACCACCAGAACCCCCGGCCGCCGTGGCGCGGGCAACGCCACCCGTCGGCTGCCGTCGCCCTTTCCCGACACCTCGCGGCTCGTCGCCCCGGCGGACCGCTGGGAGTCGGGCGGCGCCGCGCGCAGCGCTCTCGCGTCGGCGGCGCACACCGCCACATCACGGGCGGCTCCCCCCTCGGGGGTCCAGCGGACCAGGTCGGTCGACCGCCCGTGCCGCGGGTCGAAGAAGCAGGGCGGCAACCGCTCGGGCAGCGGTTCACCGGCGAGCCGGGCGTCCAGGCGGGCCAGCGCGTGGCGTCCCTCGTCCAGTGCCCGCGCGACGTCCAGGGCGTCCACGCCGTCCCGGTCCCCGGCGAAGGCGCGTTTGGCCTCGTCGTACGCGTCCAGGGCGCGGGCCAGGTCCGCGCGCGTCTCGTCCGTGGCATCGGGCCGGCCAGGAGAGAAGGGGTGGCGGTCGAGGGCCTCCCCGTACGCCGTGATCTCCGCTTCGATCTCGGCGAGTTCACCGGCACGATGCCTGCGGCCCGCCCCACCGAGCCTTCCGAACACCCGTCCCGCTCGCAGTCTCACGGGGTCATCCTGCCGCGGTCCCGCGGACATCCCTACGGTGTGTCCCGGGCGAGCCCGGCCGCCGCCTCGTGCATGGCGAGTTCGAGGAGGGCCGGGTCGGTGAGGGTGCCCGAGCCGTCCGGCGGCACCAGCCAGCGCACGCCGCCGGTGGCGCGGCCCGGATAGGGCACGACGATCCAGGCGCCCTGCCCGGCGCCGCGTACGCCTGTGCCGACCCAGCGGGCGGCGGTCCCCGCGGGCACGAAGAAGCCCATACGGGCGTCGCCGACGTCGGCGAGGACCGGTCCCGGCCGGTCGACGACACGGGTCAGGACGTCGAGCGTGGGGCAGCCGAGCTCCCCCGGCACGATCAGCACGTCCCACTGCCGGCCCGCGGGCAGCAGCGCCACCCCGAGCGGGTTGCGCTCCCACTCCCAGCGGCAGGCGTCCGGCTCCGGCGCCACCGACACGAGCCACTCGACCGCCGCCTTCGTCCCCGGATCGGCTGCCATGGCGGGTCCTCCCTCTCGTTCCCTGCGTGTGCGGAGCCCGTGGGCTCGCACCTCTCAGGGACGAGAGGGAGGAAGAGGGCCGGGCATTACGCGACTCGGCCCGACTTATTGACAGTGATTCAACTCACTCGGCCGTCGTGGCACGTCAGCTGTCGAAGCCGAGGCCGAGCCCGTCCATGGCCTTGAGCCACAGATTGCGGCGTCCGCCGTCGGCGTCGGCGCGGGCCAGCGACCACTTGGTGAGCGCGATCCCGGTGTACGCGAACGGCTCCGGCGGGAACGGCAGCGGCTTGGAGCGCACCATCTCCAGCTCCGTGCGCTCGGTGCGCTCGCCCGACAGCAGGTCGAGCATGACGTCCGCGCCGAACCGGGTCGCGCCGACGCCGAGGCCCGTGTACCCGGCGGCGTAGGCGACGCGGCCGCCGTGGGCGGTGCCGAAGAACGCCGAGAAGCGCGAGCAGGTGTCGATGGCCCCGCCCCACGCGTGCGTGAAGCGGACCCCCTCCAGCTGCGGGAAGCAGGTGAAGAAGTGGTCGGCCAGACGCGCGTACGTCTCGGGCCGGTGGTCGTACTCGGCGCGCACCCGGCCACCGTACGGGTAGACCGCGTCATAGCCGCCCCACAGGACGCGGTTGTCCGAGGACAGCCGGAAGTAGTGGAACTGGTTGGCGCTGTCGCCCAGGCCCTGCCGGTTCTTCCAGCCGATGGACTCCATCTGCCCGGCGGTCAGCGGCTCGGTCATCAGCGCGTAGTCGTAGACCGGGACGGTGTACGCGCGCACGCGCTTGACCAGGGACGGGAAGACATTGGTGCCGAGCGCGGCGTGGCGGGCGAAGACGCGGCCGTACGGGGTGCGTGCCGCGATCCCGGTGCCGTTGGAGGCCAGTCGGGTGGCGGGGGTGTTCTCGTAGACGCGCACGCCGAGGTCGAGGCAGGCCCGCTTCAGGCCCCAGGCGAGTTTCGCCGGGTGCAGCATGGCGACGCCCGCGCGGTCGTGGAGGGCGCCGAGGAAGGTGGGCGAGTCGACCTGCTCGCGCGTCTGGTCGGCGTCGAGCAGCTCCATGCCGTCGGCGAGTCCGGCCTCGGCCAGCTCGGCGTGGAACGCACGCAGTTCGGTGACCTGGTGGGGCTGGGTCGCCACGTCCAGTTCGCCGGTGCGTTCGAAGTCGCAGTCGATGGAGTAGCGGGCGACCGCGGCCTCGATGGCGTCGAGGTTCGCGGCCCCCAGCTCCTCCAGCTTCTTGATCTCCTTGGGCCAGCGGGCGAGCCCGTTGGCCGTGCCGTGCGTGAGGGAGGCGGCGCAGAACCCGCCGTTGCGCCCGGAGGCGGCCCAGCCGATCTCGCGGCCCTCGACGAGCACCACGTCACGGCCGGGGTCGCGCTCCTTGGCGATGAGCGCGGTCCACAGGCCGCTGTAGCCGCCGCCGACGACGAGCAGGTCGCACCGCTCGTCGCCGGTGAGGGCGGGTCGGGCCTCGGGCTTCGCCGGGTCGTCCAGCCAGTACGGGACGGGCCGGGCGTCGGCGAGCGTATGGGTCCAGCGGTTCATGGCTCCAGCGGCCATGATGTCAACTCCCTCGGTACTGCTTCTCGTACGAAAGCCACGTGATCCGGTTACGCGGCCGGCTTGTTCCTGCGCCGCCCTGCCGCCATGCCGACGACGACGCACACCACGGCGACCAGGAACATGGCGGTGCCGATGACGTTGATCTGCACCGGCGTGCCGCGCTGCGCCGAGCCCCAGACGAACATCGGGAACGTCACCGTGGAACCGGCGTTGAAGTTCGTGATGATGAAGTCGTCGAAGGAGAGCGCGAAGGCGAGCAGCGCGCCGGCCGCTATGCCGGGCGCCGCGATCGGCAGCGTGACCCGCAAGAACGTCTGCGCGGGACCGGCGTAGAGGTCCTGCGCCGCCTGTTCGAGGCGCGGGTCCATGGACATCACACGCGCCTTGACCGCCGTCACCACGAAGCTCAGGCAGAACATGATGTGGGCGATGAGGATCGTCCAGAAGCCGAGCCGGGCGCCCATGTTGAGGAAGAGCGTGAGCAGCGAGGCCGCCATGACGACCTCCGGCATCGCCATCGGCAGGAAGATCAGCGAGTTGACCGCGCCGCGCGCCCGGAACCGGTAGCGGACGAGCGCGAAGGCGATCATGGTGCCGAGCGCGGTGGAGACGAGCGTCGCCCACACGGCGATCTGGAGGCTGATCGAGAGCGAGCCGCACATGTCGGCGACGCCGCACGGGTGCTTCCAGGCGTCGGTGGAGAACTGCGTCCACTCGTAGTTGAACCGCCCCTTCGGTTTGTTGAAGGAGAAGACGGTGACGACGGCGTTCGGCAGGAGGAGGTAGGCGAGCGTGAGCAGGCCCGCGATCACCACGAGGTTCTTCCGCAGCCAGCGCATCAGACGAGGTCCTCCGTTCCGGCTCGGCGGATGTAGAAGGTGACCATGGCGAGGATCGCCGCCATGAGGATGAAGGAGAGCGCGGCGGCCGTCGGGTAGTCGAGGATGCGCAGGAACTGCGTCTGGATGACGTTGCCGATCATGCGGGTGTCGGTGGAGCCGAGCAGGTCCGCGTTGACGTAGTCACCGGCCGCGGGGATGAACGTGAGCAGGGTGCCGGAGACGACGCCGGGCATGGACAGCGGGAACGTCACCTTGCGGAAGGTGGTGCCGGGCGAGGCGTACAGGTCACCGGCGGCCTCGTGCAGCCGCCCGTCGATCCGCTCCAGGGACGTGTACAGGGGCAGGATCATGAACGGCAGGAAGTTGTACGTCAGACCGCAGACCACCGCCAGTGGTGTGGCGAGGATGCGATGGCCCTCGGTGATGCCGAGCCAGGTGGTGACGTCCAGGATGTGCAGCGAGTTGAGGGTGCCGACGACCGGGCCGCCGTCCGCGAGGATCGTCTTCCAGGCGAGCGTGCGGATCAGGAAGCTGGTGAAGAACGGCGCGATGACCAGGATGAGCACGAGGTTGCGCCAGCGGCCCGCGCGGAACGCGATCAGATACGCGAGCGGGTAGCCGAGGAGCAGGCACAGGACCGTGGCGCAGGCGGCGTAGGCCACCGAGCGCACGAACTGCGGCCAGTACTCGGACAGCGCGTCCCAGTACGTGGCGAAGTGCCAGGTGACCTTGAAGCCGTCCTCCAGGGAGCCCTGCTGGATCGAGGTGGATGCCTGGTAGATCATCGGCAGCGCGAAGAAGACGATCAGCCAGAGCAGGCCGGGCAGCAGCAGCCAGTACGGGACGAACCGGCCGCGCCCGCGCCGCGGCTTCGCGGCCTCGGGCGGCTCGGGGGCGTCCTGTCGCGCCTCTTCGGTGACGGTGGCGGCACTCATGCGGCGGCGTCCTCCTCGACCTTGGCGGCGCCCGCCTCGACATCCTGCGTGGCGTCGAGGCCGAAGGAGTGCGCGGGGTTCCAGTGCAGGACGACCTCGGCGCCGGGTACGAGCCGGGGGTCGCGCTCGACGTTCTGGGCGTAGACCTCGAAGCCGTCGCAGAGCGGGCCCTCGACGACGTACTGGGTGGAGACGCCGATGAAGCTGCTGTCCTTGATGCGGCCGGTCAGGCGGTTGCGGCCGACCGGCACGGAGGCGGCGTCGTCGGCGTGGACGATGGAGATCTTCTCCGGGCGCACGCCGAGCAGCAGCTTTCCGCCGGTCGTGGTGGGCGCGGAGCAACGGTCGGCAAAGAGGGCGAGCTTGCCGTCGCCCGCCGTGAGGGTGAGTTCGTCGCCGCCGCGTCCCGAGATCTCGCAGGAGACGAAGTTCGAGGTGCCGAGGAAGTTGGCGACGAACGTCGAGCGCGGGTTCTCGTACAGGTCGGTGGGGGCGCCGAGCTGCTCGACGGTGCCCGCGTTCATCACGGCGACGGTGTCGGCCATCGTCATGGCCTCCTCCTGGTCGTGCGTGACATGGATGAAGGTGATGCCGACCTCGGTCTGGATGCGCTTGAGTTCGAGCTGCATCTGGCGGCGCAGCTTGAGGTCGAGGGCGCCGAGCGGCTCGTCGAGCAGCAGCACCTGCGGGTGGTTGATGAGCGCGCGGGCGACGGCGACGCGCTGCTGCTGGCCGCCGGAGAGCTGGTGCGGCTTCTTGCGGGCCTGCTCCCCCAGTTGCACCAGGTCGAGCATCTCCTCGACCTGCTTCTTCACCGACTTGATGCCGCGGCGGCGCAGGCCGAAGGCGACGTTCTCGAAGATGTCGAGGTGCGGGAAGAGCGCGTACGACTGGAAGACGGTGTTGACCGGGCGCTTGTAGGGCGGCAGTCCCGTGACGTCCTGGTCGCCGAGCCGGACGGTGCCGGTGGTCGGCTCCTCCAGACCGGCGATCATGCGCAGGGTGGTGGTCTTGCCGCAGCCGGAGGCGCCGAGCAGGGCGAAGAACGAGCCCGCGGGGACGGTGAGGTCGAGGGGGCGCACGGCGGTGAACCCGTTGTCGTACGTCTTGCTGATGCCGGTGAGACGGACGTCGCCACCGTGCTCGGTGGCCGTGCTGCTGCTGGTCGTCATGGTGAGTCCAAGGAGTCGGGAGGCAAGGGCGGGCGGTACCGGGTGGGGCTCAGGCGCCGGTGAGCTTGGCGAACTTCTCCTCGAACGCCGAGTCCTCCTTGGCGCTCAGCGAGCGGAAGGCGTGCGCCTTGGCCGACATGGCCTTGTCGGGGACGATGAGCGGGTTGTTCGCGACGTCCTTGTCGATCTTGGCGAGTTCCGGCTTGATGATGTCGGTGTCGAGCGGGGTGACGTAGTTGATCCAGGCGGCGAGCTCGGCGGCGACGGGCGGCTCGTAGTAGTAGTCCATGAGCCGCTCGGCGTTGCTCTGGTGGCGCGCCTTGTTCGGGATCAGCATGTTGTCGGTCGACGAGAGGTAGCCCGCGTCCGGGATGGCGAACTGCACGTGCGGGTTGTCCGCCTGGAGCTGCACGATGTCCCCGGCCCATGCCAGGCAGGCCGCCAGGTCGCCCTTGCTGAGGTCCGAGATGTAGTCGTTGCCGGTGAAGCGGCGGATCTGCTTCTTGTCGACGGCCTTCTGCACGCGCGCGATGGCCGCGTCGAAGTCGTCGGCCTTGAAGCTGCCGGGGTCCTTGCCCATGTCGAGCAGGGTCATGCCGACGGTGTCGCGCATCTCCTGCAGCATGCCGACCTTGCCGCGCAGCGACGGGTCGTCGAGCAGCTGCGACACCGAGGTGATCTTCTTGCCGCCGGTGGCCTTGGTGTTGTACGCGACGACCGTGGCGATGCCCTGCCAGGGGTAGGAGTAGGCGCGGCCGGGGTCCCAGTCGGGGTTGCGGAACTGGGCGGCGAGATTGGTGTACGCGTGCGGCAGCAGCGACGGGTCGAGCTTCTGCACCCACCCGTAGCGGATGAGGCGGGCGGCCAGCCAGTCGGTGAGGACCATGAGGTCACGGCCGGTGTCCTGGCCTCCGGCGAGCATCGGCTTGATCTTGCCGAAGAACTCGTTGTTGTCGTTGATGTCCTCGGTGTAGTTCACCTTGATGCCGGTGCGCTTGGTGAACGCTTCGAGGGTGGGGTGGTGCTTCTCGTCGTCGCTGAGGTCGATGTACTCGGTCCAGTTGGAGAAGTTGATCACCTTCTCCTCGGCCGAGTGGTCCGTGGAGGGCGCCCCGCCCTGCGTCTTGCCCGCGGCGGGAATGCCGCAGCCGGTGAGGCCGGCCAGGCCGCCGACGGCCAGCGCGCCGCCCGCGGAGGCGCGCAGCAGGGACCGGCGGGACATCGAGAACGGCGCGGACCGGGCCCTGGCGTTGCGGAGACTGCGCCGCATGGCGGCCAGCTGGGCCGGGGACAGGTCGGGCTCGTACTGCTCCATGCGCGTGGTTGCCCTTTCGGGAGTCGCTGCCGTCGGGCGGCCCGGCCGGCGGTCACACGGCCGGGGGCGCCTCGCGGCTGCTGGTTGCTTGTTACGGACGGTCCCCGAAGACGGTGCGGTGCCAGTCCTTGGCAGCCACCGCCGTGTTGTCGAACATGACGTGCTTGACCTGCGTGTACTCCTCGAAGGAGTAGGCGGACATGTCCTTGCCGAAGCCGGATGCCTTGTAGCCGCCGTGCGGCATCTCGCTGATGATCGGGATGTGGTCGTTGACCCACACGCAGCCCGCCTTGATCTCACGCGTGGCGCGGTTGGCGCGGTAGACACCGGTCGACCAGGCGGAGGCGGCGAGCCCGTACGGGGTGTCGTTGGCGAGCCGGATGCCCTCGTCGTCGCTGTCGAACGGCAGCACGACGAGGACCGGGCCGAAGATCTCCGCCTGGACGGCCTCGCTGTCCTGCGCGGCGTCGGCGATGAGCGTGGGGGTGTAGTACGCGCCGTTCTTGAGGGCGCCGCCGGGGACGGTACCCCCGGTGACCAGGCGCGCGTACGAGCGTGCGCGGTCGACGAAGGCGGCGACGCGGTCCCGCTGGGCGTGCGAGATGAGCGGGCCGAGGTCGGTGTCCGGGGCGAACGGGTCACCGAGGCGGACCGTGGCCATGAGGTCGGCGACGCCGCTCACGAAGGCGTCGTAGAGGGGGCGTTGCACGTACGCGCGCGTGGCGGCGGTGCAGTCCTGGCCGGAGTTGATGAGGGCGCCGGCGACGGCACCGTGGACGGCGGCCTCCAGGTCGGCGTCGTCGAAGACGACGAAGGGCGCCTTGCCGCCGAGTTCCAGGTGGAGCCGCTTGACGGTGGCGGTGGCGATCTGTGCGACGCGCCTGCCGACACCGGTGGAGCCGGTGAAGGAGGTCATGGCGACGTCGGGGTGCCCGACAAGATGCTCACCGGCCTCCTTGCCCGCGCCGGTGACGACGTTGACGACGCCGTCGGGGATGCCCGCGTCGGAGGCGGCCTGCGCGAACAACAGGGAGGTCAGGGGGGTGAGTTCGGCGGGCTTGAGCACGATCGTGTTCCCGGCGGCGATGGCCGGGAGCACCTTCCAGGCGGCCATCTGCAGCGGGTAGTTCCACGGGGCGATGGAGCCGACGACGCCGATGGGCTCGCGGCGCACGTACGAGGTGTGGTCGCCGCTGTACTCGCCCGCCGACTGGCCCTGGAGGTGGCGGGCGGCGCCCGCGAAGTAGGCGGTGTTGTCGATGGAGCCCGGCACGTCGAACTCGCGGCTGAGCTTGAGCGGCTTGCCGCACTGCAACGACTCCAGCTGCGCGAACTGTTCGGCCCGCTCGGCCAGCACCCCCGCGAAGCGGTGCATCGCGTCGGACCGCTCGCCCGGGGTGGCACCCGCCCAGCTCGGGAACGCCCCGCGCGCGGCGGCGACGGCGGCGTCCACGTCGCCCGCGCCGGCGAGTTCGTAGGTGAGGACGTCGGCGCCGGTGGCCGGGTCGACGACCGTGTGGGTGCGGCCCGAGGTGCCCTGCGTCAGGCGGCCCGCGACGAGGTTCGCCCCGCCGGCGAAACGCTCCCGCGCGAGGGCCGTGACGTCGGCCGGGGTGGGTGCGGCCGAGGTGGGGTTGCGCATGTGTACTCGCTCTCGCTCTTCGCCGCCGACACCCCGTCCCAGGGGCTCCGGCGTGGCTCCAGCTCGATTTGAGTGCTGATCCTGACAGAGGAGCCGCACTCCAACAAGGGATTCCGTTGTTGCCTTTTGGTTACGCGACGAAATCTGTCGACCGGCTGTCGAGTCGGCCTGGAAAACCCAGGACGGAGTGTCAGTGGTGCGTGCCAAGCTGGCGTGCATGGAGACCACAGGCACCGGGGTCAGCGAGAGCATCACCAGCAGGGAGTCGCTGGTGGCGGCCGTCTCCTCGGGGGCGCGGGTGAAGTATCTGCACTTCTGGGGGCACGCGCCGCGAAGGGACGGCACGCTGGGGGCCGGTTGCCTCAGTCAGTGGTGGCCGTCGCCCTTCACGGTGGACGGGGTCCGGTACGCGACGGCCGAGCACTGGATGATGGCGGCCAAGGCCCGGCTCTTCGGCGACGCCGAGGCGGAGCGCGCGGCTCTGGCGGCGGACCATCCGTCGCAGGCCAAGAAGGCGGGGCGGCTCGTGCGCGGCTTCGACGAGGAGATATGGGCGCGCGACCGGTTCGACGTCGTGGTCGAGGGCAGCGTCCACAAGTTCGCCTCGGACCCGGCACTGCGCGCGTTCCTGCTCGGCACGGGTGAGCGGGTTCTTGTGGAGGCCAGCCCCGTGGACCGGGTGTGGGGGATCGGCCTGGCGGCGGACTCCGAGGCGGCGCTGGATCCGCGCCGCTGGCGGGGCCCGAACCTGCTGGGCTTCGCGCTCATGGCGGCGCGGGCGCGGCTGCGGGGGTAGACGAGGGCCGCGCCGCCCCGGGAGCCGTGGGTCAGCGCAGGACCACGGAGTAGCCCGGGTCGCCGTCCGAGCCTGTGCCGGAGCGGCCGGGGTCGGTGTGGTCGCCGTGACCGTTCGAGGCGTACACGAAGACCAGGACCCCGACCACCACGGCCAGGATCAGCCCGCCCAGGCCGCAGATGATTCCGGCGAGCGCCTGGCCGGGGTTGGTGGCCCGGCCACGGGCGGCCCTGCGGCGGCCCACGGCGCCGAAGACGACGGCGAGCACGCCGAGCACGATCGCGATCGGCCAGAGCACGAACCCGACCGCCGCGATGATCCCGAGGACCAGCCCGGCCACGCCCAGCCCGTTGTTCGGCGCGGGCTGCACGGCCCAGCCGTTGCCGTAGGGCGGGTATCCACTCGTCCCGTAGGCGTACGAGCCGTACTGCGCGCCGTACTGGCCGTACGCGTCCTGCGGCGGATACGCGTACGCCCCCGGTCCCTCCGGCCCGACGGGCGGCGGCGGAACCGGGGCGCCCGGGGTGCCGGGCGGCGCGTAGGGTCCGGGCGGCGCGTACGGCGCCGGAGCGGGGGCGGACGCCCGGGAGGCCGGTGCCACGGGCGGTGTCGTGGGGGCGGCCCACGGATTGTCCCCGGAGCGCGGATCGCGCTGCTCGTGCTCGGTCATCCGGTCATATTAAGGCGCCGCACCGGTGACCCGGCGGGCCGCACAGCACCGGCGCCGGCCCGCATACGATGGCCGGGCCCCGAGCAGCCGATCAGCTACGTTCCTGGGGAGGAACCCGTGAGCCAGAGCCCGCAGAGCCGGCCCGACCTGCAGACCTTCATCGCCGGACTGCCCAAGGCGGAACTCCATGTGCACCACGTGGGCTCCGCCTCCCCCAGGATCGTCTCCGAGCTCGCCGCCCGGCACACCGACTCGAAGGTGCCCTCCGACCCCGAGGCGCTCGCGGAGTTCTTCACGTTCACGGACTTCGCCCACTTCATCGAGGTGTACCTGGCGGTCGTCGACCTGATCCGCACCCCGGAGGACGTGCGCCTGCTGACGTACGAGGTGGCCCGCGACATGGCCCGGCAGAACGTGCGGTACGCGGAGCTGACCCTCACCCCGTTCTCGTCGACCCGCCGCGGCATCGACGGGCGCGCGTTCATGGACGCCGTCGAGGACGCCCGCAAGGCCGCCGAGGCGGAGTTCGGCACGGTGCTGCGCTGGTGCTTCGACATCCCCGGCGAGGCAGGGCTGGAGGCCGCGGAGGAGACGGTGCGCCTGGCCACGGACGATGCCCTGCGGCCCGAAGGTCTGGTGTCGTTCGGGCTCGGCGGGCCCGAGATCGGCGTGCCGCGCCCGCAGTTCAAGCCGCACTTCGACCGGGCCGTCGCGGCCGGGCTCCGTTCGGTGCCGCACGCGGGCGAGACGACCGGCCCCGAGACGGTGTGGGACGCGCTGACCCATCTGCGCGCCGAGCGCATCGGCCACGGCACGTCCAGCGCGCAGGACCCGAAGCTCCTGGCCCACCTCGCCGAGCAGGGCATCGCCCTCGAGGTGTGCCCGACCTCGAACATCGCGACGCGCGCGGTGGCGACGCTGGACGAACACCCGTTGAAGCGGTTCGTGGAGGCGGGCGTCCTGGTGACCATCAACTCGGACGACCCGCCGATGTTCTCGACCGACCTCAACACCGAGTACGCGGTCGCCGCGCGCCTCCTGGACCTCGACGAGCGGGGCGTGGCCGACCTGGCGAAGAACGCGGTACGAGCCGCGTTCCTGGACGAGCCCGGCAAGGCACGCCTTGTCGCGGAGATCGACACGTACACGGAGACGGCGCTCGCCTGACGCCCGCGCTCGGCCCGGCCGGGCGGGGCCGCGGCGCGCGCCCGCGACGACGGTGGGCGTGCGCACGTGCGCGCGAGGGGGCCATGCGCACAATGGGGCCATGCGTATCGTGACCGCCGTGGCCCACCGCGGCGACCCCTACCGTGTCCGCGAGAACACCCTGCCCTCCCTGGCGTCCGCGCTCGACCGCGGCGCGGACGCGGTGGAGATCGACGTACGGCTGACCCGTGACGGCGTCCCGGTACTGCTGCACGACGCGACGCTGGAGCGGCTGTGGGAGCACGAGCGTTCGCTGTCCGCGCTCTCCGCCGACGAGGTGCGCGCTCTCACCGCGGGCGGCGTGCCCACGCTGGCCGAGGCGCTGGCGACGACCGGCGAGAGCCGGATCATGGTCGATCTGCCCGGCGCGGACAGGACGACGGTACACACGGTCGTCGGAGCGGTCCGGGAGTGCGGGGCGCAGGAGCGGGTGTACTACTGCGCGGGCGCGCAGACGATGCTGAAGGTGCGGGCCGCCGACCCGTCCGCCGAGATCGCCCTGACCTGGACGACGCTGGCGCCGCCGCGCCCGGCGCTGCTCGACGCGGTCCGCCCGCGCTGGCTCAACTACCGTTTCTCGCTGGTGAACCGGGACCTGGCCGCCCGCGTCCACCGCGACGGCTACCTGGTCTCGGCCTGGACACCGGACACGCGCACGTCGATGCGGCGCCTGCTCGACATCGGCGTGGACTCGATCACGACCAACCGCGTCGACGTGCTCACCGCGCTGCGCGGCCCCGCCTGACGGCGCTGCGCCCGACGCCACCGCTCCGGACGATCCGCCGGGCCGTGCCGTGCGAGACGGCCGTCGCCGCGCCGGCCCAGGCCGGCGCGGCAGTGACAGCAGGGGCGGGTTCGCCCGTCGGCCCCGGCCGACCACGCCCGGCGAGCCCCTCACATGGCCAGCGTCATCACCAGCATCCCCATCCCCAGCGAGAGCCGGCACGCATCGCCCAGCGCGTGCGCCCGCCACACGGACACGGGCGCGGGCCGTCCCCCTCCCCCGGCCCCCGCCTGTGCCACCTCCCCGACGGGCACCGGCACCAGCCGGACCCCGGCCCACACGACGTACGCGGCGAAGTAGCCGAGCATCAGCGCGTTCACCCAGGGCACGCCCATGCCCCCGCCGCCCATGCCGTGCCCGTGGGCCATGCCGCTCATGTCGCTCATGCCACTCATGCCGTCCGCGCCGCCCACACCAGCGGCCATGGACGCCCCGGTCTCTCTCATCACCGCGGGCAGCATCACGACGGCCATGTACACCATGGCCACGGCCTCCACGCCGTGGTGGAGGCGATGCCCCTCGCCGCGGGCGAAAACGATGACGCGCAGCGCCACCGCCCCGAAGACCACGACCAGCAGCACCGGCCCCCACAGCGGCAGCGCCGCCACGAACCCCGGCGCCGCCATCAGCGCCATACCGAACCCCATCACCGCCTCGGAGCACGCGGTACGGCGCGCGCCACGGTCGTCCATCACCCGCGCGCGGTTGAGACACATCAGTCCCGTGGCCGTGGCGAGACCGACCAGTGCCCACCCCGTCCAGGTCGGAAGACCCATGCGCGCTCTCCGCCTCTCCGCCCGATGCCGACGTCGTGTCACGTCCGCCCTGCCGTCCTCCTTCCGCGGCACGGGCAGCGGCACACAGGCGCGCGGAAGCATCCCCGGCGCACGCGCCGTGCCGACGCGGCCAGGCAGTGCCCCACAGACCGGGACCCGGCTTCCTACAGCCCCACGATCCTGTTCCACCGCTTGGCGAACTCCATCCGTTCCGACGACCGGATGTCCCGGGCGATCGCGAGCCGTGAGCGCATCCTGTCGTCGGGGAAGATCAGCGGGTCGTGGGCGAGCGCGGCGGTGTCCTTGTCCTTGGAGGAGGCGAGGACGTCCCTGGCCGCCGGGACGGGGCACACGTAGTTGACCCACGCGGCCAGTTCGGCGGCGACGTCCGGCTGGTAGTAGTAGTCGATCAGGCGCTCGGCGTTGGCCTTGTGGTCGGCGAGGTCGGGGATCATCAGCGAGTCGGCCCACAGTTCGGCGCCCTCCTCGGGCACGACGAACTCGATGTGCGGGTTGTCCGCCTGGAGCTGGACGATGTCGCCGCTGTATGCCTGGCAGGCCAGGACGTCGCCGGTCGAGAGGTCCTTGATGTAGTCGTTGCCGGTGAAGCGGCGGATGTGATGGGTCCGCACGAGCTTCTCGACCTGGTCGCACACGAGGTGGAAGTCGTCGGCGGTCCACCTCGTGATGTCGACGCCGTTGCCCTGCATGAGGAGGGCGAACGCCTCGTCGAGCCCCGACAGCAGGGTGACGCGCCCCTTCAGGTCGTCGGCCCACAGGTCTTTGACGTGCTTGATCTCCCGGCCCAGCCTCTTCTTGTCGTACGCGATACCGGTGATGCCGGACTGCCAGGGCACGGTGTACCGGCGGCCGTGGTCGAAGGCGGGGGAACGCAGCAACGGGTCAAGGTACTTGGCGACGTTGGGCTGGCGGGCGCGGTCCATCTTCTGCACCCAGCCGAGGCGCACGAACCGCGCGCACATCCAGTCGGAGATGACGATGAGGTCGCGGCCGGTGCGCTGGTGGTTCATGAGCGCCGGGCTGATCTTGCCGAAGAACTCGTCGTTGTCGTTGATCTCTTCGGTGTACTCGACCTGGACGCCGGTGCGCTTCTCGAACGCCTCGAGCGTGGGGCGCTTGGAGGAGTCGTTGTCGTCCACGTCGATGTAGAGCGGCCAGTTGGCCCAGACGAGCCGCCTGTCACGCGCGGACCGGTCGGGGGCGGCGCGGTCGCCGGGCGCGACGTACGCCGCGGGCACACCGCAGCCCGTGACGAGGGCACCGACCGCGGCGGCGGTGGCACCCCCGCCGAGGGCGCGCAGCAGAGAACGACGAGTGACCTGGGTGGTGACGTGGTTGGCTCGCACGGACGCAGGATGCCGCCGCCCGAAGCTCCCGGGCAATGGACGCAGCGTCGAGCCTCACCCCGTGCGGCCGACACCCTGTCGATGCGGGCCCGGCTCCAGCCACCCCACGAGGTCCCCGGCCGTCACCCGCCCGAGCCCGGCCGTCCCGTCCGCCTCGCCGGGGAACAGCCGGTACAGGGTGCCCGTTTCGGCGTCCGGGGGCAGCTCAGCGTGCTCCAGGGCCGCGAACACGCGGCGTCCCGTCAGTTTCGCCGGGGCCGAGGGGCCGTCCGGCTCCCAGCCCTCGCGGACGCGCAGCGCGAACTCGGCGCGCGGTTCGTCGGCGCCGCGCCGGTAGTGGCGGTCCAGCCCGCCGTCCGCCGGGCGTACCCGTATCTCGCCGTCCGTGCGCGCTGCCGCGGCCCAGCAGGCGATGTCCCACAGCGTGGCCCGCCGGCCCGCCTGGAACGCGTCGAGCAGGTCGCGACCCAGGCGGCGCAGGGCGTCCTTGTGCCGCCACACGTCGTGGGTCCCGTCGCCGGTTGGCAGCGTCACGTCCGCCCACCACCCGCGCAGCGTGCGCAGGTCGACGACCATCGGGACCAGCGCCTTCGCGTCGCCCGCGAGGTCGAAGCGCTGGCGCACGGCCCGCGCGTCGAACCGTGCGCGCGCACCCCGCTCCACGCCCATGAACCCCGCGAAGGCGTCCGGCAGTTGGTCGAAGGGCACGTCGTTGTACGAGAAGACGACCGGGACCGCGAACCGTACGCCCGCCCCGCGCAGCCGCCCCAGGTCCAGGTCGACGTACTCGGTCGCGCCGTGCGGCGGGGGCGCCGACGTCAGGTCACCGGAGTGGAGCGCGGCCTCGCCGCCCCATTCCAGACGCGTGTAGTCGCACAACCCGACGAACCGCCACTGGTCGTCGTAGAAGGCGACCGACAGATCGAGGTCGACGCGTCGGCCCTTCTCCTGCATCCAGTGCAGGAAGAGGCGCAGGGTGCGGCCCGCACGCGGCGCCGGCAGCGCGAGCGAGCTGCCGCGCGGCACCGCCACCAGCGACACGGCCGAGGACCGCTCGGCGTACGGCACGGGCAGCTCGGCCAGGCGCTCGTCGAGCACGGCGAGGTCGTAGCGGTCGCCGGGCACGTTCATGCGCCGCACCGCCTCTGCCTCGATCAGCTCGGCGGCGCGTTCGGCCGTGCGGCGCGGCAGCGGCGGCCGCCCGTCGTCGATCGCGTACGCCTTGGTGAGCCGCCCGCGAGGGAAGAACACGCGGCGGCGGCCGGGCACGGTGCGGACGGCGAGCGCGCCCCACGCACCGAGCAGCGGCCCCGTCCCGGCCCGCGGCAGCGCCTCCAAGAGGGCGTCCGCGACCGGCCCTGGCAGGTCGTCCGCCGCGGCTCGCGACAGCAGCACGTCCAGGCGGCGCAGGAGTTCGCCGGGCCTGGCGCGCAGCAGTCCGGCGGCGCGGTCGACGTCCCAGTGCGCGAGGGCGTTCTCGACGCGGCCCGCCACGCCGGCC
>NZ_JAPHNL010000024.1 GCF_026274175.1 Streptomyces beihaiensis | reverse complement strand
GGGCCTGTACGCCGAGGCGGGTGCCACGACCGTGCCGGACCGGCCCGGCGAACCGCCCGCCAGCGGAGAGCTGGTCGACGCCATCCGGCGCGCCCACGCGCGCGAGGTGGTGCTGCTGCCCAACGACGCCGACCTGCGGCACACCGCGGCCGCGGCGGCCGACCAGGCACGCGCCGAGGGCGTCCGTGTCGCGCTCATCCCGACCAGGTCCGCCGTCCAGGGCATCGCCGCGCTCGCCGTGCACGAGCCCGACCGGCGCTTCGACGAGGACGTCGTCGCGATGACCTCCGCCGCGGGCGCGACCCGGTACGGCGAGGTCGCCGTCGCCGAGCGGCAGTCGTGGACCATGGCCGGCATCTGCCAGGCCGGGGACGTCCTGGGCCTCATCGAGGACGACGTGGCGGTCATCGGCGGCGACCTGGCCGCCACCGCCCGCACGACCCTGGACCGGATGCTCGCGGCCGGCGGCGAGCTGGTCACGCTCGTCCTGGGCGAGCAGGTGCCCGACGAACTCGCGGAGGGACTCGAACGACACGTCCGCGAGACGTACCTGGCCGTGGACACGGTCGTCTACCGCGGCGGACGGCAGTCGCCGCTCATGCTGATCGGCGTCGAGTGATCCGGGCCCCGACGACGACCGGGCGTCACGCCCGCTCGTTGTCAGTGCCGTGGTGTGGAATGGATCCGTGCCCGCGCTCGAAGAACCGCTGAAGAAGGTGCTCGGCCCCGCCACCGCGAAGGTGATGGCCGAGCACATGGACCTGCACACCGTCGGCGACCTGCTCCACCACTACCCGCGCAGATACGCCGAGCGCGGCGAACTGACCCGGCTCGCCGAACTGCCGCTCGACGAGCACGTCACGGTCGTCGCGCAGGTCGCCTCCGCCCGCGTCCTGAAGTTCAACGGGGGCAGGGGCCAGCGCCTGGAGGTGACCATCACCGACGGCAGTGGGCAGCTCCAGCTCGTCTTCTTCGGCCGCGGCATCCACAAGCCGCACAAGGACCTGCAGCCCGGCACGCGCGCGATGTTCGCGGGCAAGGCGTCGGTTTTCAACCGCAAGATGCAACTGGCTCACCCCGCCTACCAGTTGCTGCGCGCCGACTCCTCCGAGGAGGCCGCCGATGCCGTCGACTCGTGGGCCGGTGCGCTCATCCCGATCTACCCGGCCACCGCCAAACTGGAGTCCTGGAAGATCGCCAAGGCGGTCGACCTGGTGCTGCCCAGCGCGCGGGAGGCGGAGGACCCGCTGCCCGAGTCGCTGCGCGAGGGGCGCGGTCTGGTCCCGCTCACCGAGGCACTGCTCAAGATCCACCGACCGCACACCAAGGCCGACATCGCCGACGCCCGCGCCCGCCTGAAGTGGGACGAGGCGTTCGTCCTCCAAGTGGCCCTCGCCCGCCGCCGGTTCGCCGACACCCAGCTGACCGCCGTCGCGCGCGCCCCGAAGCCCGAGGGCCTGCTGACGGCCTTCGACGCGAAACTGCCCTTCACCCTCACCGAAGGCCAGCGGAAGGTCTCCCGCGAGATCTTCGACGACCTCGCCACCGAGCACCCGATGCACCGACTGCTCCAGGGCGAGGTGGGCAGCGGCAAGACGATGGTGGCGCTGCGCGCCATGCTCACCGTCGTCGACGCGGGCGGGCAGGCCGCGATGCTCGCGCCCACCGAGGTGCTCGCCCAGCAGCACCACCGGTCGGTCACCGAGATGATGGGCGAGCTGGCCGAGGCGGGGATGCTGGGCGGCGCCGAGCACTCCACCAAGGTCGTGCTGCTCACCGGCTCCATGGGCGCCGCGGCCCGCCGCCAGGCGCTGCTCGACCTGACCACCGGAGAGGCCGGGATCGTCATCGGCACGCACGCGCTGATCGAGGACAAGGTGCGCTTCCACGACCTGGGCCTGGTCGTCGTGGACGAGCAGCACCGGTTCGGGGTGGAACAGCGCGACGCCCTGCGCTCGAAGGGCGAAAAGCCCCCGCACCTCCTGGTCATGACCGCCACCCCCATCCCGCGCACCGTCGCCATGACCGTCTTCGGCGACCTGGAGACCTCCGTCCTCGACCAGCTCCCGGCCGGACGCTCGCCGATCGCCAGCCACGTCGTCCCCGCCGCCGACAAGCCGCACTTCCTCGCGCGCGCGTGGGAACGCGTCCGCGAGGAGGTGGAAGGCGGGCACCAGGCGTACGTGGTCTGCCCCCGCATCGGCGACGACGAGGACGAGAAGGCGGGCAAGAAGGGCGACAAGGGCGAGAAGTCCGCCGAGGACGAGGCGGAGAGACGCCCGCCGCTCGCCGTGCTCGACGTCGCGGACGAGCTCGCCCACGGGCCGCTGCGCGGCCTGAAGGTCGAAGTGCTGCACGGCCGGATGCAGCCCGCCGACAAGGACGCCGTGATGCGCCGCTTCGCGGCGGGCGAGACGGACGTCCTGGTCGCCACCACGGTCATCGAGGTCGGCGTGAACGTGCCGAACGCCACAGCGATGGTGATCATGGACGCCGACCGGTTCGGCGTCTCCCAGCTGCACCAGCTCCGCGGCCGTGTCGGCCGCGGCTCGGCGCCGGGCCTGTGCCTCCTGGTCACCGAGATGCCCGAGGCCAGCCCCGCCCGAGCCCGCCTCGGCGCCGTAGCCGCCACGCTCGACGGCTTCGAGCTCTCCCGGATCGACCTGGAGCAGCGCCGCGAGGGCGACGTCCTCGGCCAGGCCCAGTCCGGCGTGCGCTCGTCCCTGCGGATGCTCGCCGTCATCGAGGACGAGGAGATCATCGCCGAGGCCCGCGAGGAGGCGACCAAGGTCGTCACGGCCGACCCGGAGCTGACCCGCCTGCCCGGCCTGCGCACCGCCCTGGAGGCGCTTTTGGACGAGGAGCGGGAGCAGTACCTGGACAAGGGCTGAGACACTGGTCGGGCCCGAACACCCGCGACGCCGACAAGGACCCCGAGAGATGACCCGCGTGATCGCCGGACGCGCCGGCGGACGCCGCCTGGCCGTGCCGCCGGGCAACGGCACCCGCCCGACCTCCGACCGCGCGCGCGAGGGTCTCTTCTCCACCTGGGAGGCGCTCCTCGGCACCCTCGACGGCATCCGCGTCGCCGACCTGTACGCGGGCTCCGGCGCGGTCGGCCTCGAAGCGCTGTCCCGCGGCGCCGGCCACGTGCTGCTCGTCGAGGCCGACGCCCGCGCGGCCCGCACCGTACGCGAGAACGTGCGCGCGCTCGGCCTGCCCGGGGCGGAGGCCCGTACCGGAAGGGCGGAGCAGGTCGTCGCGGGCCCGCCCCCGGCCACGCCCTACGACGTGGTCTTTCTCGACCCTCCGTACGCCGTCGCCGACGACGATCTTCGGGAGATTCTGCTCACACTCCGCGCGCAGGGCTGGCTCGCCGAAGAAGCGCTGGTCACCGTGGAACGCAGCACCAGAGGCGGCGAATTCCGGTGGCCGCGGGGGTTCGAGCCCCTGAGGTCCCGGCGCTATGGCGAAGGCACGTTTTGGTACGGTCGCGCCGCCTTGACCACCACCCTCACGTGCGACGACGCACGATGACCGGACCGGAGAGCGAGGGACTTCCCGTGCGCCGCGCAGTCTGCCCCGGGTCGTTCGACCCCATCACCAACGGCCACCTCGACATCATCGCCCGCGCCTCCAAGCTGTACGACGTGGTGCACGTCGCGGTGATGATCAACAAGTCCAAGCAGGGCCTGTTCACGGTGGACGAGCGGATCGAGCTGATCCGCGAGGTCACCGCCGAGTTCGGCAACGTCGAGGTGGAGGCGTTCCACGGTCTGCTCGTCGACTTCTGCAAGCAGCGCGACATCCCCGCCATCGTCAAGGGCCTGCGCGCGGTCAGCGACTTCGACTACGAGCTGCAGATGGCCCAGATGAACAACGGCCTGTCCGGAGTCGAGACCCTCTTTGTCCCGACCAACCCCACCTACAGCTTCCTGTCCTCCTCGCTGGTCAAGGAGGTCGCGACCTGGGGCGGCGACGTCTCCCACCTGGTCCCGCCGGCCGTGCACCGTGCCCTGACCGAACGCCTCGCCGAGAAGTGACCCACGCGCGCGTGCGCGTGGACGGCAAGACGTGACACACGTGCGCCAGTTGGGCATACAGTCGACCCGTCCGTCACCGGCAGCCCGGTGAGATCCCTGTCCCTGTGACACGACGAGAGAGTGGCGAGCACACGGTGGACGTCCAGAAGAAGCTCGACGAGATCGTCACCGCGGTCGGCAGTGCCCGGTCGATGCCCATGTCGGCCTCGTGCGTGGTCAACCGCGCCGAACTGCTCGCGATGCTGGAGGACGTGCGCCAGGCCCTGCCGGGCTCGCTCGCCCAGGCCCAGGAACTCATCGGCGGCCGCGAACAGATGGTCGAACAGGCCCGCGCCGAGGCCGAGCGGATCATCGAGACCGCCCACTCCGAGCGCGGCTCGCTGATCGCCGACACCGAGATCGCCCGCCACGCCCAGGCCGAGGCCGATCGCATCCTCGCCGAGGCCCGCCGCGAGGCCGAGGAGGTCCGCGCCGAGGCCGACGACTACGTCGACTCCAAGCTCGCCAACTTCGAGGTCGTCCTCAACAAGACGCTCGGCTCGGTCGGCCGCGGCCGCGAGAAACTCCTCGGCACCGGACCCGGCCTCGACGAGGACGGCTACGTGGACCCCGAGCTCGACGACGCCCCCGAGCGCAGTCACGACCCCGAGACGCTGCGCCGCGACGCCGACTCGTACGTGGACGCCAAGCTCGGCGCGTTCGAGGCGGTGCTCGCCAAGACCCTGGAAGCCGTCGGCAAGGGCCGCCAGAAGCTGCACGGCCGTATCGCCACCGACGACCTGGGCGCCCTTCAGGCGGGCGAGGACGGCGCGCAGGCGCACACCAGCGACGCCGACTACCTGGCGGGCCTCGCCGAGATCGGCGCCCAGGACGCACAGGGCACCCAGGGCGTCCAGGGCACCGACGTGCCCCGGCAGGAGCCCGCCGCCCCGCAGATCCCGGAGCAGCAGCCGGTGGCGGCGTACGCGCAGCAGCAGGACCCGTACGCCGCCTACCAGCAGCAGCCGTACGGGCAGCAGGACCCCTACGCGGCCTACCAGCAGGACCCGTACGCGTACCAGGCGCAGCAAGAGCCCCAGCAGCCCCAGCAGGACCCCTACGCGGCGGCGTACGGGCAGCACGACCCGTACGCGGCCTATCAGCAGCCCCAGGACCCCGCGCAGCAGCAGGGCGCGGGCGCGCTCGACGAGACCAGCCTCTTCGACACCAGCATGATCAGCATGGAGCAGGTGCGTCAGTACGAGCGCCAGTACGACCAGGGCCGCTGACCGGCGAGGGGCACCGACCGGTGAGGGCCGCTGCCCGGATTGGGCCCAGAGCGGCCGGTCAAGTATCCTGGTTCTTCGGCCGCGCGTAGACGTGCGGTCCGGGCTGCCCGGAATTCCGCAGGAGATCCAGGGCGGCTCCTCCCTTCCGGGCCCCAGGCCTTGACGTACGAAAGCAGGAACCAGCCCTGAGCACGCACCTCGACCACCGCAACCCCCTCGTGTTCGACACGCACGAGCTGGGCCGGCGTCCCGGTGCCATGCAGCGGCTGTCCCGCTCGGTCGAAGCGCCCAAGGACCTCGGTATCGAGGGAGTCGTCGGAGTGCCGGAAGGCGCCCCGGTGGAACTTGACCTCCGCCTCGAGTCGGTCATGGAAGGTGTGCTCGTCACAGGCACCGCCCGTGCGTCGGCGAAGGGGGAGTGCGTAAGGTGTCTGGAGCCGCTCGACCTTGAGGTCGAAGCGGACTTCCAGGAGATGTTCTCGTACCCTGACGCCGACGACCGGGGCCGCCCTGCGGCGGAGCCCGGCGACGACGCCGAGGACGACGAGGACAGGCTCTTCCTCGAGGACGGCCTGTTCGACCTCGAGCCCGTGCTGCGTGATGCGGTGGTGCTCGCACTGCCGATGCAGCCGGTGTGCCAGGACGACTGTCCGGGCCTGTGTTCCCAGTGCGGGGCGCGGCTCGCGGACGACCCGGACCACCACCATGACGCCGTCGACATCCGTTGGGCGGCTTTGCAGGGACTCGCTGAATCCATCCAGGACGGCGAGAAGGACGAGATGAGCGGCGCCGAAGCGCAAGCGGGCGTCGACGAGAAGCAGGAGAAGTAGCCGTGGCTGTTCCGAAGCGGAAGATGTCGCGCAGCAACACGCGCCACCGCCGGTCGCAGTGGAAGGCTGCGGTCACCCCCCTGGTTGCGTGCGAGCGCTGCCACGAGCCCAAGCAGCAGCACATCGCGTGCCCGTCTTGCGGCACCTACAACAAGCGCCAGGTCCTCGAGGTCTGAGCGGCTGGTGAGAGGCTCAATGTCTGGTGCCAAGAAGAGCTCTCTCCGCGCAAGTGGAGGTAGCCCGGCCGACACCAAAGCCTCGTCCCACACGCTTCTGGAAGGGCGGCTCGGGTACAAGCTCGAGTCCGCCCTTCTGGTGCGCGCACTGACGCACCGCTCGTACGCGTACGAGAACGGCGGCCTGCCGACCAACGAGCGCCTGGAGTTCCTGGGCGACTCGGTGCTCGGCCTGGTGGTCACCGACACGCTCTACCGCACCCACCCCGACCTGCCCGAAGGCCAGCTGGCCAAGTTGCGGGCCGCGGTGGTCAATTCGCGTGCGCTTGCGGAGGTCAGCCGCGGGCTCGACCTGGGCTCCTTCATCCGGCTCGGCCGCGGTGAAGAGGGCACGGGCGGCCGGGACAAGGCGTCCATCCTCGCCGACACCCTGGAAGCGGTGATCGGCGCGGTCTATCTGGACCAGGGGCTGGACGCCGCGGGCGAGTTGGTGCACCGGCTGTTCGACCCGTTGATCGAGAAGTCCTCGAACCTGGGTGCCGGCCTGGACTGGAAGACCAGTCTCCAGGAACTCACGGCGACCGAAGGGCTCGGCGTTCCCGAGTACCTGGTCTCCGAGACCGGCCCCGACCACGAGAAGACCTTCACTGCTGCCGCCCGCGTCGGAGGCGTCTCGTACGGCACCGGCACCGGCCGCAGCAAGAAGGAAGCGGAGCAGCAGGCCGCCGAGTCCGCGTGGCGGGAGATCCGTGCCGCCGCCGACGAGCGTGCCAAGGCCAAGGACCTCGCGCCCGAGGCGTAGCACTCTTCGCTTCCACCACCGCCCGTGCCCGCCGGATGCCTCCGGCGGGCACGGGCGGTTTCTGCTCGCGCCCTGGTGGCGCGCGCCGTGCGGAATCCGCTTTCGCACGGCGCGGCCCGCGACAGCGTACGGACCCCCGGCCACGCCCCGCCTGGCCGAACCGCTGCCGGCAGCCCGCCGATCGTCCGGACCTGGCCGAGGCGGAGGGCAAGCGCACACCGTGCCGGCGAGCGCGCCCGGGCGCCGCGCCTGCCACCCCGGCGCGGTCCGACGAGGGCGCGGGGGTTCGGCCCCGGCTCACCGCACCCGTCGACCGCGAGATACGCTGCCCGCGCCCAGCCCACCCGTACCCCTCCGGAGGACCCCGTGCCAGAGCTGCCCGAAGTGGAGGTCGTCCGGCGCGGCCTCGCCCGCTGGGTGGCCCACCGCACCGTCGCCGAGGCGGAGGTCCTCCACCCTCGCGCCGTCCGCCGCCACATCGCGGGCGCCGACGACTTCACGCACCGCCTCAAGGGCCACCGCATCGGCGAACCGCACCGCCGGGGCAAGTACCTCTGGCTGCCCCTCGAAGACGCCCACACCTCCGTCCTCGCGCACCTCGGCATGAGCGGACAGCTCCTCATCAAGGCGCACGACGCCCCGGACGAGAAACACCTGCGCATCCGCATCCGCTTCGAGGACACGTCGACGGGGCAGGCCCGCGTGGCGGCGGGCACCGAACTCCGTTTCGTCGACCAGCGCACCTTCGGCGGGCTCTCGCTCCACGACACCGTCGCCGACAGCCCCGACGGCCTGCCCGACGTGATCGCCCACATCGCCCGGGACCCCCTGGACCCGCTCTTCGACGACGCGGCGTTCCACACCGCGCTGCGCGCCAAGCGCACCACCATCAAGCGGGCCCTGCTCGACCAGTCGCTCATCAGCGGCGTCGGCAACATCTACGCGGACGAGGCGCTTTGGCGCACGAAGCTGCACTACGAGCGCCCCACCGCCACCCTCACGCGCCCCCGCACGGCCGAACTCCTCGGCCACGTACGGGACGTGATGAACGAGGCGCTCGCCGTCGGCGGCACCAGCTTCGACTCCCTGTACGTCAACGTGAACGGCGAGTCCGGCTACTTCGACCGCTCCCTGGACGCGTACGGACGCGAGGGCGAGCCGTGCCGCAGATGCGGAACCCCGATGCGCCGCCGCCCCTGGATGAACCGGTCCAGCTACTACTGCCCGCGCTGTCAGCGCCCGCCACGCGTCTCGCGCGCCGCGTCGTCGTAACGCCCACGCGCCACCAGAACCTCGTCCATCCGCCCCTCCACGAAGTGGATGAGGGCGAGCAGCCGCTCGGCCACGTCCCGGCCCAGCGGTGTCAGCTCGTAGTCCACGCGCGGCGGATTGGTGGGCTGTGCCTCGCGGTGCACCAGGCCGTCGCGCTCCAGGGCATGCAGCGTCTGCGAGAGCATCTTCTCGCTCACGCCGTCCACCCGGCGGCGCAGCTCGTTGAACCGGAACGACCCGTCGTACAGCGCCCCCAGGGTGAGAGCGCCCCAGCGGCCGGTGACATGTTCCAGCGTGCCGCGTGAGGGGCAGGCCCGGGAGAAGACGTCGTAGGCGAGCGCGTCCGCCGTCTCCGCTCTCCGCGGCCTCTCAGCTCGCTCCGGCTTCTCCGGCTGGTCCATGTGGTCCATACCGGAAGGGTACTGTCGCGCGGCGCCGGCCAGCGGGTGGCGCTGACCACAAGTCAGTGCCGTTCTCGCCGCTAGAAGCCGAAGTCCTGTGTCCACCACGGCCCGCCCTCGCCGAAGTGCACACCGATGCCCAGCGTCTTGTAGTCGCAGTTGAGGATGTTGGCGCGGTGCCCGGGGCTGCTCATCCAGGCATCCATCACCGCCTGCGCGTCGGCCTGGCCGCGGGCGATGTTCTCACCGCCGAGGTTGGTGATCCCGGCGGCCTTGGCGCGGTCCCACGGCGAGGCGCCGTCCGGATCGGTGTGGTCGAAGAAGTTCCGCCGCGCCATGTCGTCGCTGAAGGCGGTCGCCAGGGCGTCGAGCTTGGTGTCCTCGGTGACCGCCGTGCAGCCTGCCTTCGCACGTTCCTGGTTGACGAGGAACAGCACCTGCGCCACGGCGGCCTTCTCCGACGTGGCCGAAGCCGCCCCGGAGCCGGACGCCGAGCCGCCGTCCGTCGGCGCCTTGGACTTGGCGGGGGCGGGCGCGGTGGTGGACGGGGCCGCGCTCTTCGTCCGCGTACGGCTCGGGCTCTTCGACGGACTCGGCGACTTCGACGGGTGGGCGGACGGTGTGGCCGAGGGGGACTTCGAGGGGGCCTTCGAGGGCGAGGCGGCCGGCAGGTCGGGCCGGTCGGTGCCGCGGCTCGCGGAGGACGGCGCCCGGCCGGAGACCGACCCGTCCCGGCTGCCCTGCGGCTCGATGCCGGGAGAACCGGCGGCCCGCACCTTGTCGGCGGCGCCGTCGCCGAACTTGAGGTGGTCGGCGCCCGGTATCAGGCCCGTCGTCACCGCGACCGCGCCCAGGGCGACGGCCGCGGAAACGCCGATCAGGCCGGTGCGGACCGGGCCGCCACGCTTCTTGCGGCGGTGCGAGCGGGCGGAGGAGGGGGAGCCGTCGGCACGCACCCCCGCGTGATCCGCACCGGGGGCGGAGTCGTACGCTTCGGTGCGCGTGGCCTCTTCGGTGTGCGTGGCGCGGCCGGCGGCGGCGCGACGATGGCGTCCCATGTCCTGGCCTTCCTCAGTCCTCACGATCATGCCGTCATCCGTGCACGACTGCATGAAAATCACCCGAACGGGTGAGGGTCGTCGGTCGGCGACGGTACCCCAGAACGCAAGGGGAGGAAGTGCTCTGTGAGCAATCTGGCCGTTAGCGTGCAGCCATGAACGATGATGTGCGCCTCACCGCGTGGGTGCGAGGACGCGTCCAGGGCGTGGGTTTCCGCTGGTTCACGCGGGCGGCGGCCCTGGAGCTCGGTGGCCTGAGTGGTTTTGCTCTCAATCTGGACGACGGCCGTGTGCAGGTCGTCGCCGAGGGGACCCGTGACAAGTGCGAGCGGCTGCTCGACTGGCTCGAGAACGGCGACACACCCGGCCGTGTCGACGGAGTCACTGAGATCTGGGGCACACCGCGCGGCGGCTACGATGGGTTCGCCATCCGCTGAACGTCGCCGCAGGCCGGGCGGGCGCCCCCGGCGCACGCCCGCCCCCGGCGCCTGCTTCCGGCGAAAACCCCCAGGTGGTTGCCAATACGCGGCAGCCGTGGCAGGCTCCGGAACGACGGATGATCTCTACGCCCCCGGGCCCCGACGGTCAGGCCGCGCCGGACAATCTGCGGCGTCAGGCCCCCGGGCTGCCCGCCGATACGGGGTGTGATCGTGTTGACCGTCAAACTTTTTGGTGAGACTCTGGAAGCCCCGCGCACCTTAGCTGTTTGGCATGTGAGAACGGCAGCAGGACAAGAAGTGCCAAGCACCGCGGGTGCGATTTCCCTCACGACCCACACCGATTCGGTCGGTCACTCAGTGTGGAGGACCATCCATCATGGCAAAGGCGCTTCTCGGTTACGTCGGCGGCAGCGACCCGCGACTCCTCGCCGAGATGCGACGGCTCCAGCAGCGTGTCCAGGACCTGGAATCCGAGCTTGTCCGGATCCAGGCCGAGAACGACGCGCTCGCGGCTGCCGCTTCTCACGACTCGCTCATCGAGGTCGACGTACCCCAGGCGGAGCCTGCGCTCACCTGACCGCATGCGACGGACGACGCACGTGGTCAGGCTGCTCGTAACAGCCGCTTGACAGAGATATGCAAGGGACGCTCCGGCGTCCCTTCTTTCTTGCGGGTCCGCCACGCCCCTGCGTGTGCACGGCGCTACGCGGTGTCCCTGTGCTGCGCGGCGTCCTCCTCGCCGCATGGAGCCCCGCCCCGGCCTCTACGCCCCCGCGCACCGAAGCGTTTTCTTAACGTCTGATGTGCCCTGCGCGTTCATGGGTGAAACCGTGGGTTCATGGAGTGGGACAGGGCCGGCCGGTAGAGTCCGACGGCGTGCACCTCAAGGCCCTGACCCTGCGTGGGTTCAAGTCGTTCGCCTCGGCCACCACCCTGCGGTTCGAGCCGGGCATCACCTGCGTCGTGGGTCCCAACGGTTCGGGCAAGTCCAACGTCGTGGACGCCCTGAGCTGGGTCATGGGCGAACAGGGCGCCAAGTCGCTGCGCGGCGGCAAGATGGAGGACGTCATCTTCGCCGGCACCACCGGTCGCCCGCCGCTCGGCCGCGCCGAGGTGTCGTTGACCATCGACAACACCGACGGCGCGCTGCCCATCGAGTACGCCGAGGTCACCATCACGCGGACGATGTTCCGCAACGGCGGCAGCGAGTACCAGATCAACGGCGACACCTGCCGCCTGCTCGACATCCAGGAACTGCTCTCCGACTCCGGCATCGGCCGCGAGATGCACGTCATCGTCGGACAGGGCCAGCTCGACGGCGTGCTGCACGCCGACCCCATGGGCCGCCGCGCCTTCATCGAGGAGGCCGCGGGCGTCCTCAAGCACCGCAAGCGCAAGGAGAAGGCGCTGCGCAAGCTCGACGCGATGCAGGCCAACCTCGCGCGCGTACAGGACCTGACGGAAGAACTGCGCCGCCAGCTCAAGCCCCTCGGCAGGCAGGCCGCCGTCGCCCGCCGCGCCGCCGTCATCCAGGCCGACCTGCGCGACGCGCGGCTGCGGCTGCTCGCCGACGATCTCGTACGCCTGCGGGAGGCGCTCAGCGCCGAGGTCGCCGACGAAGCCGAGTTGAAGCGGCGCAAGGAGGCGGCCGAGGAGGAGCTGAAGAAGGCGCTGCTGCGCGAGGGGCACCTGGAGGACGAGGTCCGGCAGCTCACGCCGCGCCTTCAACGCGCCCAGCAGACCTGGTACGAGCTGTCGCAGTTGGCCGAGCGGGTGCGCGGCACGGTCTCGCTCGCCGACGCGCGGGTCAAGAGCGCCGCCTCCGCACCGGACGAGGAGCGGCGCGGGCGCGACCCGGAGGACCTGGAACGCGAGGCCGCGCGGGTGCGCGAGCAGGAGGCCGAGCTGACGGCCGCGCTGGAGGCGGCACAGATCGCGCTCGACGAGACCGTCGCGCACCGCGCCGAGCTCGAACGGGAGCTGGCCGTCGAGGAACGCCGCCTCAAGGACGTCGCCCGCGCCATCGCCGACCGGCGCGAAGGACTCGCCCGGCTCCAGGGCCAGGCCAACGCGGCCCGGTCGCGCGCCGCCTCCGCCCAGGCCGAGATCGACCGCCTCGCCACCGCGCGCGACGAGGCGCGGACGCGGGCGGTCCAGGCTCAGGAGGAGTACGAGCAGTCGCAGGCCGAGGTCGACGGCCTGGACGCCACAGACGCGGATCTCGCCGAGCGGCACGCCGAGGCCAAGGAGGCCCTTGCCCGGGCGGAGGCCGCCCTGTCCGCCGCGCGGGAGGCCATGACAGCCGCCGAGCGGAAGCGGGCGGCGACCGCGGCACGGCACGAGGCGCTCGCCCTCGGCCTGCGCCGAAAGGACGGCACCGGCGCCCTGCTCGCCGCCCGCGACCGCCTCACCGGTCTCCTCGGCCCCGCCGCCGAGCTGCTCTCGGTGGCGCCGGGCTTCGAGGTCCCGTTGGCGGCCGCGTTCGGCGCGGCAGCGGACGCGGTCGCGGTCACGACCCCGGCGGCCGCGGCCGAGGCACTACGAGAACTCCGCAAACAGGATGCGGGCCGCGCCGCACTCCTCCTCACGGGCGACCCCACCACAACCCCCCTCCCGGCCGAGCCCGCCCCCGCGGCCCCCACCGCCGGGCCGGGGGCTCCTTCTGCCGAGACGCGGCCCGGCGCCGTGCCCGACGGCCCTCGTGGGCAGGCGGTCGCCGCCGACGGCGAAGCCGCCCGCACGCCGGAGGCCGCCGACTCGCCCGGCCCTGCCGCCGTCCCCTGGCCGCAACGCGCCGCCGCCTCTGGCAACACCCCTGGCAATGCCCCCGGCAACGCCCTTTACGCCGCCGAACTGGTCCGGGGCCCGGCCGAGTTGATGTCCGCTGTGCGGCACCTGCTGCGTGGGATCGCGGTGGTCGGGACGCTCGAAGACGCCGAGGATCTGGTCTACGCGCGGCCCGAGCTGACCGCGGTGACCGCCGAGGGCGACCTGCTCGGGGCGCACTTCGCGCACGGCGGGTCGGCCGGGGCGCCCAGCCTCCTCGAGGTGCAGGCGTCCGTCGACCAGGCCGCGGCCGAGTTCGAGCGGCTCGACGCCGAGTGCGAGGAGCTCGGTGAGGCGCAGCGCGTCGCCGCCGAGCGCCGCACCGAGTGCGCCGCGCTCGTCGAGGAGCTCGGGCAGCGGCAGCGGGCCGCGGAGCGGGAGCGCTCCGGGCGGGCCCAGCAACTGGGCCGCCTCGCCGGGCAGGCGCGCGGCGCCGCGGGGGAGGCCGAGCGCAGCGCCGCCGCGGCGGCCAAGGCGCAGGACGCCCTGGAGCGGGCCGTTCTGGAGGCCGAGGAGCTGGCCGAGCGGCTCGCCGTGGCCGAGGAGCAGACCGCCTTCGGGGAGGGAGGCGACGAGGAACCCGACACCTCCGTGCGCGACAGGCTCTCCGCCGACGGCGCCAACGCCCGCCAGACGGAGATGGAGGCCCGCCTCCAGGTCCGTACGCACGAGGAGCGGGTCAAGGGCCTCGCGGGGCGCGCCGACTCGCTCGACCGTGCCGCCCGCGCCGAACGCGAGGCGCGCGCGCGTGCCGAACGCCGCCGCGCCCGTCTGAAGTACGAGGCCGCCGTCGCCGAGGCCGTCGCCTCCGGGGCCCGGCAGCTGCTCGCCCACGCAGAGGTGTCCATCGCCCGCGCCGACCAGGAGCGAGGACTCGCCGAGCGGGCCAAGGCGGAGCGTGAGCGGGAGCTGGTCGCCGAGCGGGCGCGCGGCCGCGACCTCAAGGCGGAGCTCGACAAGCTGACGGATTCGGTCCACCGGGGCGAGGTACTCGGCGCGGAGAAGCGGCTGCGGATCGAGCAGCTGGAGACCAAGGCGCTGGAGGAACTCGGTGTGGAGCCGGCCGGGCTCGTCGCGGAGTACGGGCCTGATCAGCCCGTGCCGCCCTCGCTCCCCGCCGACGGCGAGGAGCTGCCCGAGGATCCGGAGCACCCGCGCAACCAGCCCCGCCCGTTCGTCCGTGCGGAGCAGGAGAAGCGGCTCGCCTCGGCCGAGCGGGCGTACAAGCAGCTCGGCAAGGTCAACCCCCTGGCCCTGGAGGAGTTCGCGGCGTTGGAGGAGCGGCACAAGTTCCTCAGTGAGCAGCTGGAGGACCTGCGGAAGACCCGCGCCGATCTGCTTCAAGTGGTGAAGGAGGTCGACGAACGCGTCGAGCAGGTCTTCACCGAGGCGTACCGGGACACCGCCCGCGAGTTCGAGGGAGTCTTCGGCCGTCTCTTCCCGGGCGGCGAGGGGCGCCTCGTGCTGACCGATCCCGACAACATGCTCACCACGGGCGTGGACGTCGAGGCCCGGCCGCCGGGCAAGAAGGTCAAGCGGCTGAGCCTGCTCTCAGGCGGCGAGCGCTCGCTGACGGCCGTGGCGCTGCTCGTCTCGATCTTCAAGGCGCGGCCCAGTCCGTTCTACGTCATGGACGAGGTCGAGGCGGCGCTCGACGACACCAACCTGCAACGGCTCATCCGCATCATGCAGGAGCTGCAGGAGGCATCGCAGCTCATCGTGATCACGCACCAGAAGCGCACGATGGAGGTGGCGGACGCGCTGTACGGCGTCTCCATGCAGGGTGACGGGGTGTCGAAGGTCATCAGTCAGCGACTGCGCTGAGAGACCGGCCCGGAACGCATCGCGACCGGCCGGGGCCCCTGCCCCGGCTCTGACCTGGCCGACTCCTAGCAGTGTTCAAGTCTTGAACGCAAGGCGACACTCCTGTGCTGATAAATTCACAGTCCATGAACTATTGACTTCGAAACTTGAAGGCATAGTCTCTGCAACGTTGCTTTTACCTTCAGGTGGTGGGCGGCGTGAAGTTGTGCGCCACTGGAAGGGCTCGCCCCCACCCCCGGCAGCGAAGCCGGTGGCCCGAGGAGTTCACGTGACCAGCACAGCGGCACCCAAGTCAGGAGCCCGGGCGGCCCAGCCCGAGCATCTGGGACATGTCATCTTCATCGCGGCGGCGGCCGCGATGGGCGGTTTCCTCTTCGGCTACGACAGTTCCGTGATCAACGGCGCCGTCGAGGCCATCCGGGACCGGTACAACATCGGCTCAGGCACCCTGGCCCAGGTCATCGCCATCGCCCTGATCGGCTGTGCCGTCGGCGCCGCGACCGCCGGCCGTATCGCCGACCGGATCGGCCGCATCCGGTGCATGCAGATTGCCGCGGTCCTCTTCACCGTCAGCGCCGTCGGGTCCGCGCTGCCGTTCGCGCTGTGGGACCTGATGCTCTGGCGCATCATCGGCGGCTTCGCCATCGGCATGGCCTCCGTGATCGGCCCGGCCTACATCGCCGAGGTCGCCCCGCCCGCCTACCGCGGCCGGCTCGGCTCCTTCCAGCAGGCCGCGATCGTCGTCGGCATCGCCGTCTCCCAGCTGGTCAACTGGGGCCTGCTCAACGCCGCGGGCGGCAAGCAGCGCGGTGAACTGATGGGCCTTGAGGCATGGCAGGTCATGCTCGGCGTCATGGTCATCCCGGCCGCCCTCTACGGCCTGCTCTCCTTCGCGATCCCCGAGTCGCCGCGCTACCTGATCTCCGCGGGTAAGGAGGACCGGGCGCGCACCGTCCTCGCCGAGGTCGAGGGTTCGGACGTCGACCTCGACGCGCGGGTGGCCGAGATCGAGCTCGCCATGAAGAGCGAGCACAAGTCCACGTTCAAGGACCTCCTCGGCGGCGGCTTCTTCTTCAAGCCGATCGTCTGGATCGGTATCGGCCTCTCGGCCTTCCAGCAGTTCGTCGGCATCAACGTCGCGTTCTACTACTCCGCCACGCTGTGGCAGTCGGTCGGCATCGACCCGGCGGACTCGTTCTTCTACTCGTTCACCACGTCGATCATCAACATCATCGGCACCGTGATCGCGATGATCTTCGTCGACCGCATCGGCCGCAAGCCGCTCGCCCTCATCGGCTCGGTCGGCATGGTCGTCGGCCTTGCCCTGGAGGCATGGGCGTTCTCGTACCACCTCGTGGACGGCAAGCTGCCGAGCACCCAGGGCTGGGTCGCCCTGGTCGCCGCCCACCTGTTCGTCCTCTTCTTCGCCCTGTCGTGGGGTGTCGTCGTCTGGGTCTTCCTCGGCGAGATGTTCCCGAACAAGATCCGCGCCGCGGCGCTGGGCGTGGCCGCGTCCGCGCAGTGGATCGCCAACTGGGCGATCACCGCGAGCTTCCCGTCGCTGTCCGACTGGAACCTCTCCGGCACGTACATCATCTACACGGTCTTCGCCGCGCTCTCCATCCCCTTCGTGCTCAAGTTCGTGAAGGAGACCAAGGGCAAGGCCCTGGAGGAAATGGGCTGACCCGGCCCTCCCCGAAGAACCCGGGGAGGTGGAACTCAAGTCCCCGCTGCCATCTCCCCGTCGACGTCACTGCCCCGGCTCATCCCGTGAGCCGGGGCAGTACGTTCTCGCAGAACAGGCGCAGACTGCGCCAGCCCTCGTCGACCGGCATACCGCCCGCCAGTGGATGCAGCACCAGGTTGTCGAGGCCCTGCTCCAGGCACTGGTCGGGCGTGAGCACGCGGTAGACCCCCTCGGCGCGCAGCTGCTCCACCGACGTCGCCGCCGACTTCACCGCCGAGCGGATCCGGCCGGACTGCCAGGAGGCGTACGTGCGGGCCTCGTGCAGGAAGTGCGTGCCGTGCTCGGCCCAGGTGCGGTCCGGGGCCTCGCTGATGTGGAGCAGGGGAGTGGACTCGGCGGGCATCATGGTCCAGCCCTCGGTGCCGTACTCGACCAGGCGCTCCTTGTAGTACGTCTCCAACTCCGGCAGATGGGCGCTCGGGAAGAAGGGAAGGCCGAACCGCGCCGCCCGCCGCGCCGCCGCCCGCGACGAACCGCCCACGAGCAGCAGCGGATGTGGCTGCGTGAACGGCCTCGGGGTGACCCGGACCCGGCGCCCGCGGAACGTGAACTCCTCGCCGGTCCACGCCCTCAGCAGCGTCTCGATCAGCTCGTCCTGGAGCTTGCCGCGCCGCGCCCACTCCACGTCGAACTGCGCGTACTCCTCGGGCCGGTAGCCGATTCCGGCCACCGTCACCAGGCGCCCGCCGCCGATCAGGTCCAGTACGGCGATGTCCTCCGCCAGGCGCAGCGGATCGTGCAGCGGGCCGATGATCGCGGAGACGGTGACCGCGATGTTCCGGGTGGCGCCGAGGACCGCACCGGCGAATGTGAACGGCGAGGGCAGCCAGTTGTTCGCGACGCCGTGGTGCTCCTCGGTCTGCACGGTGGCCACACCCTGCTGATCGGCGTACGCCGCCATGCTGACGGCCGCCCGGTAGCGCTCGCTCAGCGACGCGGGAGTGCCGGCCGGGTCGACCAGGTTGAACCGCACGACGGACACGGGCGTGCCGGACATGGAAAGTCCCCCTCCGCGAGGCGTCTCGTGGAGGGGGACCGTAGCTGACGTGAAGTCAGATTGCTATGGGCTCGGGCTTTCCGGGCGCCGCCTCGGCGGTGTGCTCGGTGTCCGCCTGCGGCGTGGTGGTGTCCGCGGGCTTGGGCAGCACCAGGTAGAGCAGGCCGGAGACGATGATCGTCACGACCCAGCCGAGGCCGTACCGGCCCACGAAGTTGCCGGTGGCCAGCGGCCCCGTGAACCAGTCGGACGACGTGAACAGCAGACCCGTGACCAGGCCGATCGCCCACGCGGCGACGGCGGCCGGGGAGAAGCCGCCCTTGTACCAGTAGGCGCTGGTGCGGGTGGTGTCGACCAGGGCCGCGGCGTCGTAGTGCTTGCGCTTGAACATGTCCGCGCCGAAGACGCCGACCCACGCGGAGAAGGCGACCGCGAGCAGCGACAGGAACGCGATGAACGAACCCATGAAGCTCGTCGCGACCAGCATCAGGATCGCGCCGAAGACCAGCGAGATCAGCGCGTTGATGGAGACGGCCCAGTGGCGCGGGACCTTGAAGCCCAGGGTCTGGGCGGTGAAACCGGCCGAGTACATCGACATGGCGTTGATCAGCAGCATGCCGATCAGGGCGATCAGCAGGTACGGCACCGCGATCCACATCGGCAGGATCTCGCCGAGGAACGAGACCGGGTCCTGCGCCTTGGCGAGGTCCGGCGTGGAGACCGCCATGACCGCGCCCATCAGGACCATCGGCAGTACGACGATGCCCGCGCCGCCGATCGAGTTGCCCACGATCGCCTTGGACGAGGCGGTGCGCGGCAGGTAGCGGGTGAAGTCCGGCGAGGTCGGAATCCAGCTGACACCACCGGCGGCGATCATGCCGATGCCCGCGACCATCAGGGAGGTCTGACCGGCGGGGCGGTGGAAGACGGCGGACCAGTCGGTGTTGACGACCAGGTAGGCCAGGACCAGGACCGAGAAGGCGCCGAAGAGGTACGTCGCGTACTTGCTGCACTTCTGTACGGCGTTGATGCCCAGGCCGGAGATCGCGAACGTCGAGAGGACGAACAGCAGCAGGGTGACGATGACCAGGACGTTGTTCTGCTGGATGCCGAACAGGATGTCCAGGATGGTCAGCACGGCGTACGCGCCGGTCACCGCGTTGATCGTCTCCCAGCCCCAGCGGGCGATCCAGATCAGGGAGCCGGGCAGCAGGTTGCCGCGCTGGCCGAAGACCGCGCGGGACAGCGCCATGCCGGGGGCGCCGCCGCGCTTGCCCGAGATGCCGATGAGGCCGACCAGGCCGTACGACACGACGGGCGCCGCGACGGCGACGGCGATGGCCTGCCAGAAGTTCAGCTTGTACGCCACGACGAGGCTCGCGCCCATCGTGAGCAACAGCACAGAGATGTTGGCGGCGACCCACGTGGGGAACAGCTCGCGGGTCTTGGCGGTGCGCTCGGACTCGGGAACGGGCTCGATGCCGCGCGTTTCCAGCGCGCCTTCTGATGCGGCGGTCTTGCTCATGCGGTGGGGTTCCGTGCCTCTCGCTGGCTCGCTCGTGGGGGACAGGGGAGCCGGTGGGGGTAGGGGTGACGGGCCCTTCGAGGCCCTCGTGGGGACTGCTTCGATCGAGTTCGGTCGCGCCTTGTTCGATCGCGTCGGACTCTACGCGCGTTGACGTCTCCTCTTCCATCGTACTTTAGTCCGAGTCCATCCCACTAGTGGCTTTTGTTCTTTGGGTGAAGCTACGAGGACGGTGTCACGGGAGGGCGATGACTGATACTGGACGAGTTATGGAAATCGTGATCCTTGCTGTAGTCATCGCCGTGGTCGTCATCGGCGCGCTCGGCGGGCTGGTGGTCGGAAGCCGCAGGAAGAAGCAGCTGCCCCCGCCGCCCCCCTCGACGCCGGACATCACCGCCGCCCCGCCTGCCGAGCCGCACGTCGGTGAAGAGGCCGAGACGCCGCGCGACGAGGCGCGGCGCACGATCGAGGAGGTCGACCTCCCGGTCACCGAGGAGGCCGTCGAAGAGGTCGAGGAGGCGCCGCCCGCCCCGGCCGCACCGGCCGCCCCCGAGGTCGAGGTCCCCGCGCCCACCGCGGGCCGCATGGTCCGGCTCCGCTCCCGCCTGTCGCGTTCGCAGAACGCACTCGGCAAGGGCCTGCTCTCCCTTCTGTCCCGTGAGCACCTCGACGAGGACACCTGGGAGGAGATCGAGGACATCCTGCTCACCGCCGACGTCGGCGTGCAGCCCACCCAGGAGCTGGTCGAGCGGCTGCGCGAGCGCGTCAAGGTGCTCGGCACCCGCACCCCGGACGAGCTGCGCGCCCTGCTGCGCGAGGAGCTGCTCACGCTCGTCGTCCCCGAGTTCGACCGGACCGTGAACACGGAGTCGCCGCTCGACACCCCGGGCATCGTGATGGTCGTCGGCGTCAACGGCACCGGCAAGACCACCACCACCGGCAAGCTGGCGCGCGTCCTGGTCGCCGACGGCAAGAACGTGCTGCTCGGCGCCGCCGACACGTTCCGCGCCGCCGCGGCCGACCAGTTGCAGACGTGGGGCGAGCGGGTCGGCGCGCGTACGGTGCGCGGGCCCGAGGGCGGCGACCCCGCCTCCATCGCCTTCGACGCGGTCAAGGAAGGCGCCGAGATCGGCGCCGACGTCGTGCTCATCGACACGGCCGGGCGCCTGCACACGAAGACCGGGCTCATGGACGAGCTGGGCAAGGTCAAGCGGGTCGTGGAGAAGCACGCGCCGCTCGACGAGGTGCTGCTCGTCCTCGACGCGACGACCGGCCAGAACGGCCTTGTGCAGGCCCGTGTCTTCGCCGAGGTCGTCGACATCACCGGCATCGTGCTGACCAAGCTCGACGGGACCGCCAAGGGCGGCATCGTGGTGGCCGTGCAGCGGGAGCTCGGTGTGCCGGTCAAGCTCGTCGGGCTCGGCGAAGGGGCGGACGACCTCGCGCCGTTCGAGCCCGAGGTGTTCGTCGACGCGCTCATCGGCGACTAGGGCCTGTCCGGCGGATCCTGCCGGGGGCGCGGGGCCTCCCTCGTCCCTGGCTCGCCGTTCGCCGTCGGGGCTTCCTCTCGTGGGGGACTGTGCCGCCGTCGTGGCGTGGCGCGCCCCCGCGGCGGAGCCGCTCGTCGACGCGGCCCCGCGCCCCTTCGGTGAGCCGTCCTCAGGCGCAGCCCGACCTGTGCGCCACGTACGCCAGCGTCCCCAGCAGCAGGCGCGCCTGCGGCGGCTGGGTCGCCGTGTCCAGGGACGGAGGGCGCAGCCACGTCGCCGGGCCCTCGCCGCCGCGGTCGGAGGGCGGGGCCGTGACGTGGTCGCCGGGGCCCAGCGCGTGCAGGTCGAGGGCCGCGTCGTCCCAGCCCATCCGGTAGAGCAGGGTGGGCAGTTCCGCCGCCGCTCCCGGAGCCACGAAGAAGTGCGCGCGCCCCTGGGGGGTGGCGATCACCGGGCCGAGGGGAACACCCATCCGTTCCAGGCGGACCAGCGCGCGCCGGCCCGCCGCCTCCGGCACCTCGATGACGTCGAACGCGCGGCCGACCGCGAGCAGCACCGCCGCACCGGGGAACCGCCCCCACGCCCGTGTCACGTCGTCGAGCGTGGCCCCGGCCGGTACGAGCGCGTCCGGGTCGAGCGGATGGGCACCGGGGGACGGGCAGTCGGCTCGTCCGCAGGAGCAGGAGCCGCCCACGGCGCGCGCGCCGGGCACCACGTCCCAGCCCCACAGGCCGGTGAACTCCGCCACCGTGGTGCGGTCCGAGTCGCGGCCTGATGCCGCCCGGCTCCGGCGACGTGAGCCGGAGCGCATCTCGCGGATGCCGCCGATCGTGAAGCCCATGCCCCCTCCAACGGGTCCTGCGCGCCGGTGGTTACGTGCCGGATGCGGATCGTGACCCGGTGTCCCCGCCGTCCTGGTCGAGGCGGCGCAGTGGTGCAACCGGGGTGGTGCGCTCCGATTCGCGCGCCCCGCATGCACCACGTTCCACCCACTTCCGGCTGTCCTATGTCAAGTGAATCGTGTGCGGCCGTTCCCGAGTTCATTCGAAGGGGTGGCGAATGGTGGCGTTTCCGCGTTCTCGCTCGCCGGAGGGGTGATCGTAGGATTACTTTCAGTACACGAACCCGGCGGGTAGGTGCACTCATGGGTATGCCGGAGGCAACTCGGTACTCTGTTCGACGAGTGGCAACTGCCGGACGGGAGACGGTTGTTGACGGCATCCTGGTGGGTCTCTAGGCAAGAGTGCCGAACAGGACTTGACGATGAGCGTCATCAGATGGCTTCAGGGATGGGGGCGTTCCAGTGGGCGGCAGCGACGGCAGCGTGACGAACGCTGAGAAGCGTCCGAACGAACTGCTCGGTTCGTGGTTCGTGCGCAGCGGCTGGTCCAAGGGCGAGCTGGCACGGCAAGTGAACCGGCGGGCCCGGCAGTTGGGTGCCAATCACGTGTCGACCGACACATCGAGGGTGCGGCGCTGGCTCGACGGCGAGAACCCGCGCGAGCCGATCCCGAGAATCCTCAGCGAGCTCTTCTCCGAGCGCTTCGGCTGTGTCGTCGCCGTCGAGGACCTCGGTCTCAGGGCCGCGCACCAGGCGCCCTCCGTCTCCGGGGTCGACCTGCCGTGGACCGGGCCGCAGACCGTCGCGCTCATCGGTGAGTTCTCCCGCAGCGACCTGATGCTCGCGCGGCGCGGCTTCCTCGGCAGCTCCCTCGCCCTCGCCGCGGGCCCCTCCCTCATCGAGCCCATGCAGCGCTGGCTCGTGCCCGCCCCCGGCAGCGCCCCGTCCAGGCCCGCCGCCGACGCGGACAGCGGCGCGCGCCGCGGCAACCGGCTCTCCAAGCCCGAGCTGGACCTCCTGGAGTCCACCACCGTCATGTTCCGCCAGTGGGACGCCCAGTGCGGCGGCGGCCTGCGCCGCAAGGCGGTCGTCGGGCAGCTCCACGAGGTGACCGACCTGCTCCAGGAACCGCAGCCGGAGGCCACCACCAAGCGCCTGTTCAAGGTCGCGGCCGAACTCGCCGAACTCGCCGGCTGGATGAGCTACGACGTGGGGCTGCAGCCCACCGCGCAGAAGTACTTCGTGCTCGCGCTGCACGCCGCCAAGGAGGCGGGCGACCGCTCCCTCGGCTCGTACGTCCTGAGTAGCATGAGCCGCCAGATGATCCACCTCGGCCGCCCCGAGGACGCCCTGGAACTCATCCACCTCGGCCAGTACGGCAGCCGCGACTGCGCGAGCCCGCGCACCCAGGCCATGCTGTATGCGATGGAAGCGCGCGCGTACGCCAACATGGGGCAGCCCGGCAAGTGCAAGCGCGCGGTGCGGATGGCCGAAGACACCTTCTGCGACGCCGACGACTGGGACGAGCCGGAGCCCGACTGGATCCGCTTCTTCTCCGAGGCCGAGCTGCACGGCGAGAACAGCCACTCCTTCCGTGACCTCGCCTACGTGGCCGGGCGCAGCCCCGCGTACGCGTCCATGGCACAGCCGCTGATGCAGCGCGCGGTCGACCTGTTCGGCAAGGACGCCGAGCACCAGCGTTCGTACGCGCTCAATCTGATCGGCATGGCCACCGTGCACCTGTTGCAGAAGGAGCCCGAACAGTCCACGGTCCTCGCCGAGAAGGCCCTGGGCATCGCCCGCAAGGTGCGCTCCGAGCGGGTCAACACCCGCATCCGCAAGACGGTCGACACCGCCGTGCGGGACTTCGGGGACGTCCCCGCCGTCAACCAGCTCGCCGAGCAGCTCGCCGTCCAGCTGCCCGAGACCGCCGAAGCGGCGGTCTGACCCCGGGCACGCCCCGCACCCGGGCGCGCCCGCACTCAGGCACACCCGCTCCGGCACGGCCCCGTACCCCGGCCGCGGCCCGCCGCCCCCGAGACTGTCCGACTCGGCTCTCCCACGCCAGGTCAGCGGAGGCGGGCGGCCGCGGCCGGTTCCTTTCCCCGGGCGGCCCCGGGCGACGTTGCGCCACGATAACGATCGCCCCACCGGCGATCCGGCGTTTCACCCAGTGGTAACGCGGCGGCCGCCTTCGTCATCCGCCCGCAACATTCCGGCGCGCCCCGCGAAACGGGCCTGCGTCAGTCTCCTCACCACAGTCGGCCCTCTCCCCACAGCGTGAGCCTCCGCACGGGCCGTTTCCGACGACGAGGAGACACCGGCCTTGAACGGCACAGATACCGGATTCGTACTGATCAGCGCAGCGCTCGTCATGCTGATGACGCCTGGTCTCGCCCTCTTCTACGGCGGCATGGTCAGGTCCAAGAGCGTTCTGAACATGCTGATGATGTCCTTCATCTCCCTGGGCATCGTCAGCATCCTGTGGGTGCTGTACGGGCACTCCCTGGCCTTCAGCGGCTCGGGAAGCTTCATCGGCAACTTCGACCTCATCGGCCTCAAGGGCGTCAAGCCCGACAGCACCATGCTGAACTTCGCGGGACACAAGATCTCGCTCTTCTCCTTCTCCCTGTTCCAGATGCTGTTCGCCGTGATCACCGCCGCCCTGATGAGCGGCGCCCTCGCCGACCGCGTCAAGTTCAGCGCCTGGATGATCTTCATAGGGGTCTGGGTCACCGTCGTGTACTTCCCGGTCGCCCACTGGGTCTGGGGCGGCGGCTGGCTCGCCCAGCTGCACCCGGCCGTCATCGACTTCGCCGGTGGTACCGCCGTGCACATCAACGCCGGTGTCGGCGCCCTCGCCGCGGTCCTCGTCGTCGGCAAGCGGATCGGATTCAAGAAGGACCCGATGCGCCCGCACAACCTGCCCCTCGTCCTGCTCGGCACGGCTCTGCTGTGGTTCGGCTGGTTCGGCTTCAACGCGGGCTCCGAACTCGGCGTCGACGGCACCACCGGACTGATGGCCTACAACACGCAGATCGCCACCGCCGCCGCCATGATCGGCTGGCTGATCTACGAGCGGATCCGGCACGGCGCGTTCACCACGCTCGGCGCCTGCTCCGGCGCCGTGGCCGGTCTCGTCGCCATCACCCCCTCCGGCGGCAACGTCAACGCCTTCGGCGCCCTGCTCATCGGTGTCGTCGCCGGTGCCGTCTGTTCCTGGGCCGTCAGCCTCAAGTACAAGCTCGGCTTCGACGACTCGCTCGACGTCGTGGGCGTCCACATGGTCGGCGGCATCCTCGGCACCCTGATGGTCGGCTTCCTCGCCATCAACGGCGCCGGCGGCTTCGACCAGTTCGTCTCGCAGGCCATCGGAGCGGGCTCGGTCATCGGCTACACGTTCGTCGTCACGTACGTCCTCGCCCTCGTCATCGAGAAGACGATCGGCTTCCGTGCCGCCGAGGACGACGAGCTCACCGGAGTCGACCAGAGCCAGCACGCCGAGACCGCGTACGACTTCACCTCGGCGGCCGGCGCCCACATGGTCTCCTCCGCAGCCGTCACCCCGACCCCTCGGACCACCCAGGGCAGCGACGCTGCCGCGAAGAAGGTTGAGGCATGAAGCTCATCACCGCCGTCGTCAAGCCCCACCGGCTCGACGAGATCAAGGAAGCCCTCCAAGCCTTCGGCGTCCAGGGCCTGACCGTCACCGAGGCCAGCGGCTACGGCCGCCAGCGCGGCCACACCGAGGTCTACCGCGGCGCCGAGTACACCGTCGACCTGGTCCCCAAGATCCGGATCGAGGTGCTCGTCGAGGACGACGACGCCGACCAGCTCGTCGATGTCGTGGTCAAGGCCGCCCGAACCGGCAAGATCGGAGACGGCAAGGTCTGGGCGGTGCCCGTCGAGACGGCCGTACGCGTCCGGACCGGTGAACGCGGCCCGGACGCGCTGTAACCGGGACTCGAAACCTCGTAACGAGCCTCATGGACGAAAGCGGGAACCGCCGGGTGACGCGTGTGAACGACGTACGGACCGAAGCGACGGACGACGACAACCCCGAGCCCGGCGGGTACGCGGCGGCCCGGCTGCGCCTCCTCCAAGGAGAGGCGCGGCCCGGGCCGTCGCGCCGTTCCGCCCTGGCCGAGCTGACCGACGACTGGCTCGCCGGCCTCTTCGGCAAGGACGTGCCCGGCGCCTCGCTCGTCGCCGTCGGCGGCTACGGGCGCGGCGAACTCTCCCCGCGCAGCGACCTCGACCTGCTGCTCCTGCACGACGGCAGCGCGGGCGCCGACGAGATCGCCGCGCTCGCCGACCGCGTCTGGTACCCCGTCTGGGACCTCGGCCTCGCCCTCGACCACTCGGTGCGCACGCCGTCCCAGGCGCGCAAGACCGCGGGCGACGACCTCAAGGTGCAGCTCGGCCTGCTCGACGCCCGCCACATCGCCGGAGACCTCGGCCTCACCGCCGGCCTGCGCACCGCCGTCCTGGCCGACTGGCGCAACCAGGCGCCCAAACGCCTGCCCGAGCTGCGCGAACTGTGCGAGGAACGGGCCGAACGCCAAGGCGAGCTGCAGTTCCTCCTCGAACCCGACCTCAAGGAGGCGCGCGGCGGCCTGCGCGACGCCACCGCTCTGCGCGCCGTCGCCGCGTCCTGGCTGGCCGACGCGCCCCGCGAGGGCCTCGCCGACGCGCGCCGTCGCCTGCTCGACGTACGCGACGCGCTCCACCTGGCCACCGGTCGCGCCACCGACCGACTCGCCCTCCAGGAACAGGACCAGGTCGCCGCCGAACTCGGCCTCCTTGACGCCGACACGCTCCTGCGTCAGGTCTACGAGGCCGCCCGCACGGTGTCCTACGCCAGTGACGTCACCTGGCGCGAGGTCGGCCGCGTCCTCAAGTCGCGCGCCGCGCGGCCGAAGCTGCGCTCTCTGCTGGGCGCAGGCAGGCAGGCACCGGTGGAGCGCTCGCCGCTGGCCGAGGGCGTCGTCGAGATGGACGGCGAGGTCGTCCTGGCCCGCGCCGCCAAACCCGAGAAGGACCCCGTCCTGCCGCTGCGCGCCGCCGCCGCGGCCGCCCAGGCCGGGCTTCCGCTCTCCCTGCACGCCGTGCGCCGCATGGCCGCCGCCGCGCGGCCGCTGCCCACCCCGTGGCCCGCGGAGGCGCGCGAACAGCTGGTCACGCTGCTCGGCGCGGGCCGCCCCACCGTCGAGGTGTGGGAGGCCCTGGAAGCCGAGGGCCTGGTCACGCGGTTCCTGCCGGACTGGGAGCGCGTACGCTGCCGCCCGCAGCGCAACGCCGTGCACACCTGGACCGTCGACCGGCACCTCGTCGAGACGGCGGTCCGCGCCGCCGGCCTGACCCGCCATGTGCACCGCCCCGACCTGCTCCTGGTCGCCGCGTTGCTCCACGACATCGGCAAGGGCTGGCCCGGCGACCACTCCGTCGCGGGCGAGATCATCGCGCGGGACGTGGCCTCCCGCATCGGCTTCGACCGCGCCGACGTCACCGTGATCGCCACGCTCGTCCGCCACCACCTGCTGCTCGTCGAGACCGCCACCCGGCGCGACCTGGACGACCCGGCGACCGTACGGGCGGTGGCGGACGCGGTCGGTTCGGCCGGCACGCTCGAACTGCTGCACGCCCTGACGGAGGCCGACGCGCTGGCCACCGGTCCCGCGGCCTGGTCGTCCTGGCGCGGCTCGCTCGTCGCCGACCTGGTCCAGCGAGTCGGCGCGGCGCTCTCCGGGGACACCGACGACCTCGGCACGCCCGACGCGGCCGAGCCGACCGCCGAGCAGGAGCGGCTCGCCGTGGAGGCGCTGCGGACGGGCGGGCCCGTGCTGTCGCTGCGGGCGCGGCCGGAGTCGGCGGGCGTGGGAGCGGACGGGGAGGAGGGGGCGCAAGCGGCGCAAGCGGCCCAGGGGGCGCAAGGGGCGCACGGCGCGGCCGGGCCCGAACCGCTCGGCGTCGAGCTGCTGATCGCGGTGCCGGACCAGCCCGGGGTGCTGCCCGCGGTGGCCGGGGTGCTCGCCATGCACCGGCTGACCGTGCGCACGGCGGAACTGCGGGCCCTCGAACTGCCCGGTGCGGTGGAGGGCACGGCGCTGCTCCTGGACTGGCGCGTCGCCGCCGAGTACGGGTCGCTGCCGCAGGCCGCGCGGCTCCGCGCCGACCTGGTGCGGGCTCTGGACGGCTCCCTCGACATCGCGGCGCGGCTGGCGGAGCGCGATGCGGCGTATCCACGGCGTCGGGGCGTGGTGGCGCCGCCGCCGCGGGTGACGGTCGCGGCGGCCGGGTCCCGGCTGGCGACGGTGATCGAGGTGCGCGCCCACGACGCTCCCGGCCTTCTGCACCGGATCGGGCGGGCGTTGGACGAAGCGGGGGTGCGGGTGCGCTCGGCGCACGCCTCGACCCTGGGGGCCGACGCCGTGGACGCGTTCTACGTCACCGGGGAAGACGGCAAGCCGCTTCCGCACGAGGCGGCGGCCTCGGTCGCCCGGAGCCTGGAACAGGCCCTGAAACCGGCCTCCGCCTGACCGCCGCGGCGCCTGGGCGCACCGTTCTCCGCGCCCTTGGCGACACCGGCCGCGGGCGGCGTCGCACCCTCGCGGGCGGCACCGTTGTGACCAGGGCACTGACCACGCCGCGCTCGCCCGATACCCTGGAGGGCGACGCAGACGTACAGCCACCCGACCTGAGGATTCGCGACCGCCGTGTTCGACACTCTCTCCGATCGCCTCGCAGCGACATTCAAGAACCTCCGCGGCAAGGGGCGCCTCAGTGAGGCGGACATCGATGCCACGGCGCGCGAGATCCGGATCGCCCTGCTGGAAGCCGACGTGGCGCTGCCCGTCGTCCGCGCGTTCATCAAGCAGGTCAAGGAGCGCGCCCTCGGCGCCGAGGTCTCCCAGGCGCTGAACCCCGCCCAGCAGGTCATCAAGATCGTCAACGAGGAGCTCGTCGGCATCCTCGGCGGCGAGACCCGGCGCCTGCGTTTCGCCAAGAACCCGCCCACCGTGATCATGCTCGCGGGTCTGCAGGGTGCCGGTAAGACCACCCTCGCGGGCAAGCTCGGCCGCTGGCTCAAGGCCCAGGGCCACTCGCCGCTCCTGGTCGCCTGTGACCTCCAGCGCCCGAACGCCGTGAACCAGCTGAGCGTCGTCGCCGAGCGCGCCGAGGTCGGCGTCTACGCACCGGAGCCGGGCAACGGCGTGGGCGACCCGGTCCAGGTCGCCAAGGACTCCATCGAGTACGCGCGCTCCAAGGTCTACGACGTCGTGATCGTCGACACCGCCGGACGCCTCGGCATCGACCAGGAGCTGATGCAGCAGGCGGCCGACATCCGGGACGCCGTCTCGCCCGACGAGATCCTCTTCGTCGTCGACGCGATGGTCGGCCAGGACGCGGTCAACACCGCCGAGGCGTTCCGCGACGGCGTCGGCTTCGACGGCGTGGTGCTCTCCAAGCTGGACGGTGACGCCCGCGGTGGTGCCGCCCTGTCGGTCGCGCACGTCACCGGCAAGCAGATCATGTTCGCCTCCAACGGCGAGAAGCTGGACGACTTCGACGCGTTCCACCCGGACCGCATGGCGTCCCGCATCCTCGGCATGGGCGACATGCTCACGCTGATCGAGAAGGCCGAGCAGACCTTCTCGCAGCAGGAGGCCGAGAAGATGGCCTCCAAGCTGGCCTCCAAGAAGGGCCAGGACTTCACGCTCGACGACTTCCTGGCGCAGATGGAGCAGGTCAGGAAGATGGGCTCCATCTCCAAGCTGCTCGGCATGCTGCCGGGGATGGCCCAGATGAAGGACCAGATCAACAACCTGGACGAGCGCGACGTCGACCGCACCGCGGCCATCATCAAGTCGATGACCCCGGCCGAGCGCCAGGAGCCGACGATCATCAACGGCTCGCGCCGCGCCCGCATCGCCCGCGGTTCCGGTGTCGAGGTCAGCGCGGTGAAGAACCTGGTCGAGCGGTTCTTCGAGGCACGCAAGATGATGTCCCGCATGGCCCAGGGCGGCGGCATGCCGGGAATGCCGGGGATGCCCGGCATGGGTGGCGGTCCGGGTCGGCAGAAGAAGCAGCCGAAGAAGGCCAAGGGCAAGCAGCGTTCCGGCAACCCGATGAAGCGCAAGCAGCAGGAGCAGGAGGAGGCCGCGCGGCGTGCCGCGGCGGCCCAGGCGGGCGGCGCGCTCGGCCTGCCCGGCGCCGGCGAGCAGGGCGGCAAGGACTTCGAGCTCCCGGACGAGTTCAAGAAGTTCATGGGCTGAGTGAGACCGAGGCCGAGGCCGAGTCCGAGTCCGAGACCGAGGCCGGGCTGAGGCCCGGGCGACGCAGACAAGACGCAGGTAAGGGGCGATCACCCAGGTGGTCGCCCCTTACACATGCCGTTGCACATGCCGTCACCGAGCCCCCGCGTCCATGACCCCACCAAGTGGCGGGCCCCGGCGGTCTGTGCGGTGATGGGCCGAAGGCACATGGCCGCAGGGACCGGCAGGAGGAGAGGCAGGCGTGGCGAACCCCGTACCCCCGCGCGACCGCACCGATCAGCCCTGGCGGTCCGAGGGCGCCCCGCCCCCGCCGCCCCCGCAGCCGCCCAAGCGGAAGATGCCCGGCGGGTGGGTCGGACTCGTCCTGACCGCCCTGGTCGTCTACCTCGTCGCCAACCTGATCCTCTCGTTCTTCAACGAGGGCACCGAGGCGACGATCTCGTACACCGAGTTCAGCAAGCAGGTCGCCGACGGCAACGTCAGCAAGATCTACTCCAAGGGCGACACCATCCAGGGCCAGCTCAAGAAGGAGCAGCCCACCCCGTCCGGCAGCGGCCACGGCGGCAAGAACTACACCAAGTTCAAGACGGAGCGCCCGTCCTTCGCCGACGACAACCTGTGGTCCGACCTGGAGAAGCACCACGTCACCGTGACGGCCGAACCGGTCGTCAAGGAGCGCAGCTTCCTGTCCAACCTGCTGATCTCGCTCGCGCCGATGTTCCTCCTGGTCTTCCTGTGGATCTTCATCGCGCGCCGGATGAGCCAGGGCATGGGCGGCGCGGGCGGCATGCTCGGCCGCAAACAGCCGCCCAAACCGGTGGAGCTCGAACCGGGCAAGAAGCGCACGACCTTCGCCGACGTCGCCGGCATCGACGAGGTCGAGGGTGAACTCAACGACGTCGTCGACTTCCTCAAGAACCCCGACGCGTACCGCGCGATGGGCGCCAAGATGCCGCGCGGCGTGCTCCTGGCGGGCCCGCCAGGCACCGGAAAGACGCTGCTCGCGCGCGCGGTCGCGGGCGAGGCCGGGGTGCCGTTCTTCTCGGCCTCCGCCTCCGAGTTCATCGAGATGATCGTCGGCGTCGGCGCCTCACGCGTACGCGAACTGTTCGCCGAGGCCCGCAAGGTCGCCCCGTCGATCATCTTCATCGACGAGATCGACACCATCGGACGGGCGCGCGGCGGCGGCAGCGGCATGGGCGGACACGACGAGCGCGAGCAGACGCTGAACCAGATCCTCACCGAGATGGACGGCTTCACCGGCTCCGAAGGCGTCATCGTGATCGCGGCCACCAACCGGGCCGACGTCCTCGACCCGGCCCTGACGCGACCGGGCCGCTTCGACCGCATCGTCAACGTCTCGCCGCCCGACCGCGGCGGCCGCGAGGCCATCCTCGACATCCACACCCGCGACATCCCGCTCGCCCCCGACGTCGACCTCGCCCAGGTGGCCCGTACGACACCGGGCATGACCGGCGCCGAACTCGCCAACCTCACCAACGAGGCGGCGCTCATCGCGGTCAAGCGCGGGCAGCGGCAGGTGACCCAGGCCGACCTGTCCGAGGCCCTGGAGAAGGTCCAGCTGGGCGCGGAGCGGCCACTGGTGATGCCCGAGGAGGAGCGCCGCCGCACGGCCTACCACGAGAGCGGTCACGCCCTGCTCGGCATGCTCCAGCCGGGCGCCGACCCGGTCCGCAAGATCACCATCGTCCCGCGCGGCCGTGCGCTCGGTGTCACCCTGTCCACGCCGGAGTCCGACAAGTACGCGTTCACCGAGGAGTATCTGCGCGGCCGGATCATCGGAGCGCTCGGCGGCATGGCGGCCGAACACGTCGTCTACGGGGTGATCACCACCGGCGCCGAGAACGACCTGGAGCAGGTCACCAGCATCGCGCGCGGCATGGTCGGCCGCTGGGGCATGAGCGAGAAGGTCGGCCGGCTGTCCGCCCTGCCGGGCGACGCCCAGCAGGCGTACGGGCTCGCCGCGGCGCCCGAGACCCTCGACGCGATCGACGGCGAGATGCGCCGCATCGTGGACGAGTGCTACGAGGAGGCGTGCCACAAGCTGCGCGACAACCGTCACAAGCTGGACGCGCTGGCACAGGCGCTGCTGGAGAGCGAGACGCTGGAGGAGTCGGACGCGTACCGGATCGCCGGTGTCACGCGCCTGCACAAGGAGTGACCGGCCCGGGGCCCCTCAGGTGGTGCGAGCGAGGACGTACCGGAAGACGTTGGGCATCCACACCGTGCCGTCGGCGCGTACGTACGGCTGGAGGGACTCCACCAGCTCCTTGTCGACCTGTGCCGGGTCCGTGGCACCCACGGCGGCGTCGAACAACCCCGTCGAGAGCAGTCCGCGTACGGCGCTGTCGGTGTCCGCGTAGCCGAACGGGCACGCCACCCGGCCCGATCCGTCGGGCCGCAGCCCCGCCCGCCGCACCACCTCTTCCAGGTCGTCGCGGTGCGCCGGACGCCAGGCCCCCGTGGCGCGCAGCGGGTCGGCGAGCCGGGCGGCGACCCGGAGCACGGACGAGGTCGCGCACCGCTCCGGCGGCCCCCATCCGGCCAGCACCATCGCGGCCCCCCGCTCGGCCAGCGGCGCGGCACCCGCGAGCAGCGGCCCGAGGCCCTCAGCGTCGCCCTCCGTACACCCGATCGGCTGAAAAGCGGTGACCAGGTTGTACGGAGCCGCGCCGGGCGGCGTCGCGTCTGGTGGCGTCGCGGCCACGGCGTCGCGGCCGTCCGTCAGCCGGGCGGCGCCCTCGGCGAACCGGCACGGGCGTACGGGGGAGCCGCAGTCGTCGGGCAGCAGCCGTTGCCTGGCCAGGGCGAGCCGTTCGGGGTGCGTGGACTCGACGCCGGTCACCGACGCACCGCGCGTGGCCGCCATGAGCAGTGCGAGACCGCTGCCGCAGCCCAGGCCGAGCAGCCGGGTGCCGGGCCCGACCTCCAGACGTTCGTACACCGCCTCATAGAGAGGCACCAGCATCCGTTCCTGGATCTCCGCCCAGTCACGCGCGCGTGCGCGCAGGTCCGCGCACACAGCGGGGGTCGAGCGGGGAAGGTGCCGCCGGGTGAGCGTAGGTGTCATGGAAATGCCCCAATCCGCCGCGGACCGCCGTGTGCGCGCTGTCGCGCTCCCCGTATGCCAGAGAACTCCGCATCGCGCGCCGCGTCCAGAGGCTGTCGGCCCGTCGTGCCTTCGGGGCCGGTCCGGGGCCCGGCGAAAACCGGTCCCGTGCGGTGAGGCCCGCGCCGTAGCATGCGCCGCATGGCCAAAGCACCCGTTCTCACGCGCCGCGCGGACGACTTCCCGCGCTGGTACCAGGACCTGATCACCAAGGCCGAACTGGCCGACAACGGACCGGTGCGCGGCACGATGGTCATCCGACCGTACGGCTACGGCCTGTGGGAGCGGATGCAGCAGGACCTGGACGCACGCATCAAGGAGACGGGCGCGCAGAACGCGTACTTCCCGCTCCTGATCCCCCAGTCGTACCTGGCCAAGGAGGCCGACCACGTCGAGGGCTTCGCGCCCGAGCTGGCCGTGGTCACGCACGGCGGCGGCAAGGAGTTGGAGGAGCCCGCCGTCGTCCGCCCCACCTCAGAGATGATCATCAACGACTACTTCGCGAAGTGGGTGCAGAGCTACCGCGATCTGCCCCTGCTGATCAACCAGTGGGCCAACGTGGTGCGCTGGGAGCTGCGTCCGCGGCTGTTCCTGCGGACGACGGAGTTCCTGTGGCAGGAAGGCCACACGGCGCACGCGACGTACGAGGAGGCGCGCGACTTCGCGGCGCACATCCACCGGCACGTCTACGCGGACTTCATGCGCGACGTGCTCGCCATGGACGTCGTCCTGGGCCGCAAGACCCCCGCGGAGCGTTTCGCGGGCGCCATCAACACCCTCACCCTGGAAGGGATGATGGGCGACGGCAAGGCGCTCCAGATGGGCACGAGCCACGAACTGGGCCAGAACTTCGCCGAGGCGTTCCAGACCCGTTACCTCTCCAAGGACGGTACGCAGGAGCTCGTCTGGCAGACCTCCTGGGGCTCGACGACCCGCATGATCGGCGCCCTGGTGATGATGCACGGCGACGACGACGGGCTGCGCGTGCCGCCGCGGCTCGCCCCCGTCCAGGTGGTCGTCCTCGCCGTCAAGGCAGACGACCAGGTGCTCACCAAGGTGCGAGAGATCGGCGCCGCCCTGAAGGCGGCGGGTATCCGCGTCCACGTCGACGACCGCGCCGACGTTCCCTTCGGGCGCCGCGCGGTCGACTGGGAGCTCAAGGGCGTACCGGTGCGCGTCGAGGTGGGGCCGCGCGACCTGGAGAGCGGCACGGCGGTGCTGGCCCGGCGCATCCCCGGCGGCAAGGAGCCGGTGTCCGCCGACCCGGCGGCGCTGGCCGGGCTGCTGCCGGGCGTCCTGGAGGACGACCAGGCGCTGCTGCTGCGCCAGTCGCGCGAGCGCCGCCGGTCCCGCACGAGCGACGTCACCACGGTCGACGGCGCCGTCGAGGCGGTCCTCGCCGGCGGCTGGGCCCGCATCCCGTGGGCCGCGCTCGGCGAGGCGGGGGAGGAGCGGCTGGCCGGGCACGGGATCTCCGTACGGTGTCTGATCGCTCAGGACGGGGCGGTGCCGGACGCCGACGACGCACCCGGTAACGTCGCGGTCGTGGCTCGCGCGTACTGAGCCCGGCCCCGGCAGCTTCCGAAGCGGTCCCGAAGCGGATACGCCCCGGCGCGCGCCTTTGCGTACGCGCCGGGGCGTAGGTGTGACTACGCACCACCTTGGTGTGAGCTGTGCGTCTTCTCCGTAGAAAGACGCAGACGCGCACGTCATCCCACATCACAGCCGACTGACTGGTACGTGCAAATTATTTGGGATGCCCCGGAATAGGAACACAGAGGCACCCAGGCTCGTTGTCACGACGTGAGCACGACACCACCAGTCCTCGCCGCGGAGCTGGCAGCCGCGTGGGCCGACATTCAGCGGCACCACCCGGAACTGCCGGACCTCGCCGCGCCCGAATCCCTGATCGGGGAGTCGTCGTCCGCCTGCGGGCACGAACTCTCCTTCGAACGACTGCTCCATGAAGCGGTCCATGGCATCGCCGCCGCGCGCGGAATCCGCGACACCTCGCGCGCCGGCCGCTATCACAACCGCAGATTCCTGGCCATCGCCGAGGAGTTGGGGCTCGACCATCCGGACGAGCCGCACCCCAGCAGCGGCTTCTCCCTGGTCACGCTCGACCCGCAGGCCAAGCAGCGGTACCGGCAGACCATCGAGCGCCTTCAGCGTGCGCTGAAGGCGCACACCGTGGCGACCGCGGCGGACACCAAGCGCAGCTTCCGGGGCCCGGCCGCACGGCACGGCTCCTCCGGCGGTGGCGTCCGCGTCAAGGCGGTCTGCGACTGCGGGCGCAATGTCCGCGTCGTCCCGTCGGTACTCGCCCAGGCGCCCATCATGTGCGGCGGCTGCGGCAAACCGTTCCGCATCCCGGAGCCCGTGGGCGCCGCGGCGGGGTGAGCGGCCTGGTGAGGCGGTCGGGAGCCGGTTCCGGCCCGGTTCGGCCGCCCCGCCGGGGTGTGGCACAATGGCTAGCTGTACTCGACAGTCGCACAGGACCCCTCTCTCCTCCGGCTGACGCGTCCATCGGGCCGTTCGGGTACCGCAACCCCACGCGGCATCTCGTAGTGCCCACCCACGTCAAACCAGGAGAACCCACTCCCGTGGCAGTCAAGATCAAGCTGAAGCGTCTGGGCAAGATCCGTTCGCCTCACTACCGCATCGTCGTCGCCGACTCCCGTACCCGCCGTGACGGCCGGGCCATCGAGGAGATCGGTCTGTACCACCCGGTGCAGAACCCGTCGCGCATCGAGGTCGACTCGGAGCGCGCCCAGTACTGGCTGGGTGTCGGCGCGCAGCCGACCGAGCCGGTCCTGGCCATCCTGAAGCTCACCGGCGACTGGCAGAAGCACAAGGGCCTGCCGGCCCCGGAGCCGCTGAAGGTCGCCGAGCCGAAGGCCGCCCGCCCCTCCTTCGACGCGCTGTCGACCGAGGACGAGGGCAAGGGTGAGGCCATCACCCAGAAGAAGAAGGCTGAGAAGAAGGACGAGGCTGAGGCTGCGTCCGAGTCGACCGAGGCCTGAGCATGCTCGAGGAGGCTCTTGAGCACCTCGTGAAGGGCATTGTCGACAACCCCGACGACGTGCAGGTCGCCTCGCGCAACCTGCGCCGCGGACGCGTCCTCGAGGTCCGGGTCCACCCCGACGACCTCGGCAAGGTGATCGGCCGCAACGGCCGCACCGCACGCGCCCTGCGTACCGTCGTGGGCGCCATCGGCGGCCGTGGAGTCCGCGTCGACCTCGTCGACGTCGACCAGGTCCGCTGAGAACAGTTGAACACCGGCTCGGGCCGGGGAGGGCTTACGGGCCGTCCCCGGCCCGAGCCGTATGACAGGAGAGTTTCCGACGTGCAGTTGGTAGTGGGGCGTATCGGCCGCGCCCACGGCATCAAGGGCGAGGTCACCATCGAGGTGCGCACCGACGAACCCGAGCTGCGGCTCGGCCCCGGCGCACGCCTGGCCACCGACCCCGCCTCCACGGGACCGCTCACCATCGAGTCCGGCCGGGTGCACAGCGGCCGCCTGCTGCTGCGCTTCGAGGGCGTGCGCGACCGGAACGCGGCCGAGGCGCTGCGGGGCACCCTGCTGATCGCCGAGGTCGACCCGGAGAAGCTCCCCGAGGACGAGGACGAGTTCTACGACCACCAGCTCATGGACCTCGACGTCGTCACGGCCGACGGCACCGAGGTGGGCCGGATCACCGAGATCTCGCACCTGCCCTCACAGGACCTGTTCATCGTGGAGCGGCCCGACGGCAGCGAGGTCATGATCCCGTTCGTCGAGGAGATCGTCACGGAGATCGACCTGGAGGAGCAGAAGGCCGTCATCGACCCGCCGCCCGGCCTGATCGACGACCGCGCGGAGATCGCCTCGGCCCGCGACGCCGGGGAAGAGTCCGCATGAGGCTCGACGTCGTCACGATCTTCCCCGAGTACCTCGACCCCCTGAACGTCTCCCTCGTCGGCAAGGCACGCGCGCGTGGACAGCTCGACGTCCAGGTGCACGATCTGCGGCAGTGGACGCACGACCGGCACAACACCGTCGACGACACCCCCTACGGCGGCGGCCCCGGCATGGTCATGAAGACCGAGCCGTGGGGCGAGTGCCTCGACGACGTGCTCGCCGACGGATACGAGAGCGGGGCGCACGGGCCCGTTCTGGTGGTCCCCACGCCCTCCGGCCGCCCCTTCACCCAGAAGCTCGCCGTGGAACTCTCCGAGCGCCCCTGGCTGGTCTTCACGCCCGCGCGCTACGAGGGCATCGACCGCCGCGTCGTGGACGAGTACGCGACCCGTATGCCGGTCTACGAGGTCTCCATCGGCGACTACGTCCTCGCGGGCGGCGAGGCCGCCGTCCTCGTCGTCACGGAGGCCGTGGCGCGCCTACTGCCGGGCGTGCTCGGCAACGCCGCCTCGCACCAGGACGACTCCTTCGCGCCCGGAGCCATGGCCGACCTCCTGGAAGGACCCGTCTACACCAAGCCGCCCGAGTGGCGCGGCCGGGACATCCCGGACGTGCTGCTCAGCGGCCACCACGGCAGGATCGCCCGGTGGCGCCGCGACGAGGCGCTGCGCCGCACCGTGCGCAACCGCCCCGACCTCATCGGGCGCACCGACCCGAGGGCCTTCGACAAGAAGGACCGCGAGATGCTCTCGATACTGGGCTGGGGTCCGGGACCCGACGGGCGATTTGGGCCAATGCCCGGGGCCGTGGAAGAATAGGCCGCTGCTGTACGTCCAGCCTGCGCCCCTGCCACAGGGGGAGACGACGTAGGTCCGACGCGATCAGCTACCGAAACTCATCGCATACCTCCCGCCGATGACCTGTGGCATCGGCGAAGAAAGCAGACGATCATGTCCAACCTGCTCGACTCCGTCGACGCCGCGTCGCTGCGCACCGACGTCCCGGCCTTCCGCCCGGGTGACACCGTCAACGTCCACGTCCGCGTCATCGAGGGCAACCGCTCCCGTGTGCAGCAGTTCAAGGGCGTTGTGATCCGCCGCCAGGGCGCCGGTGTCCGCGAGACCTTCACGGTCCGCAAGGTCTCCTTCTCCGTCGGCGTCGAGCGCACCTTCCCGGTGCACACCCCGATCGTCGAGAAGATCGAGCTCGTCACCAAGGGTGACGTCCGTCGCGCCAAGCTGTACTACCTGCGCGACCTGCGCGGCAAGGCCGCCAAGATCAAGGAGAAGCGCGAGAACTGAGCCGTCCGGCGCCCCGCGCGGGCGCCGACGCATCTCGCCTGCGGGGTCCACAGGCACGCCGGATAGCATCTGGCCCCGATGGACACCGAAGCACAGCACATGGAGCGCGACCGCTCCCCCCAGCCCCCTCGGACCACGTCGGAGGGCGAGCGCCTGGAGGGGCGGTCGCGCTCCTCTGCGTTCTCCGGGGCGGTGGGCGAGCTCGTGGCGTGGCTGCCCGGCGGCCGCGCCACCCTCGCGCTGCTGCTGTGTCCCGTGCTCCTGCTGGTGTTCGGCGTCTTCGTGATGCGGCCCTTCGAGATCCCCAGCAGGTCGATGGAACCCTCGCTGAACGTCGGCGACCGCGTGCTGGTGAACAAGCTGGCGTACCGTTTCGGTGCCGAGCCCCAGCGGGGGGACGTGGTCGTCTTCGACGGCAGCGGGTACTTCGGCGACGCCGACTACGTCAAGCGTGTCGTGGGGACCGGCGGAGACCATGTCGTGTGCTGCGACGCCAAGGGGAGGATCGAGGTGAACGGCAAGGCCGTCGACGAGCGCTCCTTGCTGTACGCCGACGACCCCGCCTCACAGGCTCCCTTCGACATCAAGGTCCCCGACGGCACCCTCTTCCTGCTCGGCGACCATCGCAGCGACTCGCGCGACTCCCGCGACTACCTGGGCGCGCCCGGCGGCGGATTCGTCCCCGTCGACCAGGTCATCGGCAAGGCCGAATGGGTCGCCTGGCCACCTGGCGACTGGCGCTCCCTGACGCGGGAGGACGTCTACGCGCACGTGCCCGCACCCGGTGGTGCCCGTGGGTAGACGTGGCAAAACCCGCGCCGGTCACCGGGCGGACGACCGGCATCCCGCCGGCAGCGGGGTCCCCGAGGGCCCCGCGACGCCGGGCCGCGCGGAGCGGCGCAGACTCGCGCGCAAGGTGAAGCGGCGCCGCAGGCGTTCCGCGCTCAAGGAGATACCGCTTCTTATAGGCGTGGCCGTGCTCATAGCCCTGGTCCTCAAGACGTTCCTCGTCCAGGCATTCGTGATCCCTTCGGGATCCATGGAGCAGACGATCCGGATCGGCGACCGGGTCGCGGTCGACAAGCTCACTCCGTGGTTCGGCGCCACAGTGCACCGTGGCGACGTCGTCGTCTTCAAGGACCCAGGCAAGTGGCTCGAGCAGGAGACAGGGAAGAAGAAGGACCCGCCGCCCGGTATCAAGCAGGTCAAGGAAGCCCTGACCTGGATCGGGCTCCTGCCGTCCGACAACGAGCGCGATCTCATCAAGCGGGTCGTCGGCGTCGGCGGGGACACCGTCAAGTGCTGCGACAGCCGGGGACGGGTCACGGTCAACGGCACGCCGCTCAACGAGACTTCGTACATTCATCCGGGCAACGCGCCCTCGAAGTTCGATTTTTCGGTCAAGGTTCCCGAGGGGCGCCTCTTCGTCATGGGTGATCACCGGGCCGACTCGGCGGACTCCCGCTACCACCTCACCGAGCCGTTCCACGGCACCGTGTCGGAGAAATCGGTGGTCGGACGGGCCCGCTGGATCGTCTGGCCGATCGGCCACTGGACCTCGCTCGGTGAGCCGGACACCTTCACCTCCGTGGCCGACGCGCAAGGAGGTGGGGCCATGGCGCCGCCGGGCGCGTCGCATAGGGTGGCCAAGGCGAACGGCATCGTACCGGGTCCGTATGTATCGAACGTATCGGATCCGGACGGATTGATCCCCCTCCCGACCCCTGCGGAACTCCCGCTCGTTATGGGAGTGGTGGGCCTGCATCGCGCAGGGATCAGGCAGCGGTACGGAGTGAGGAGTGGATGTGGGGGACTTGGCGGTCGGCGCACGGTCAGGGCACGGTCCCGAAGACGAGTCCGGGCGAACCGACGACGGGGTCGGTCCGGCCGTGACGGACCGCGAACCGGGAGAGAGTGACGCCGTGGAGACCGACGTGTCCGGCGGGCCGGACGGCCCCGGAGCCGACGGAGGTGACGGCGCGGGTGACGGCGGGGCGAAGAAGAAGCAGAAGCAGCCCCGCTCCTTCTGGAAGGAGCTTCCGCTCCTGGTCGTCATCGCGCTGGTCCTCGCCCTGGTGATCAAGACGTTCCTGGTCCAGGCGTTCTCGATCCCGTCGGCGTCGATGGAGAACACCCTGCGGATCGGCGACCGGGTGCTCGTCGACAAGCTCACCCCATGGTTCGGCGCGAAGCCCGAGCGCGGTGACGTGGTCGTCTTCCACGACCCGGACGGATGGCTGCGCGACGAACCGACCCCGGCGCCGAACGCGGTGCAGCGTGTGCTCAGCTGGGTCGGCCTGATGCCGTCGGCCAATGAGAAGGACCTCATCAAGCGCGTCGTCGCCGTCGGCGGTGACACCGTGGAGTGCAAGGGCTCCGGGCCGCTCAAGGTCAACGGCAAGGCGCTGAACGAGCCGTACGTCTATCCGGGCAACACCCCGTGCAGCGACGACAACGCGGGCGGAATCTTCAAGGTGAAGGTACCCAAGGGCAAACTTTGGGTCATGGGTGATCACCGCCAGGACTCGGCGGACTCGCGCTACCACCAGAACGACAAGAACCACGGCTTCGTCCCCGTCGACAACGTGGTGGGCCGCGCCATCGTCGTCGCCTGGCCGCCCACGCACTGGTCTACGCTGTCGGTGCCGGACACCTACGACCAGCCGGGCATCAACGCCGCGGCGGGTGTGGCCCCGGGCGCGCTGGGGGTCGCCGGAGCGGTGCCGCTGGTGCTGTGGCGCAGGCGCAGGCTCACGCGGCGCCTTACCGAGGGGAACACCCGGGTTTCTGCGACCGGAGGCGCCCGATAGGGTGCCGTCCCAGATCGTCGATCTTCCGCGGCCCGCACCATGTCCGGAGCGGGCTGCAGGATCGTATTTCTCCGACGCGGGGAGCAACTGGGATGAGCAGGACACGTCGTACGAGTGAGGGCCGCGGCACCGTCGGCAGCACGCTGTCGAGCATCGCCGTGGCCCTCGGCTGTGTGCTGTTCCTCGGCGGATTCGTCTGGGGCGCCATCGTGTACCAGCCCTACACCGTGCCCACCGACTCCATGACGCCGACGATCGGCGTGGGCGACCGTGTCCTCGCCCAGCGCATCGACGGCAGTCAGGTCAAGCGCGGCGATGTCGTCGTCTTCCATGAGGCGTCCTGGGGCGACATGCCGATGGTCAAGCGTGTCGTCGGCATCGGCGGCGACAAGATCGCCTGCTGCACGGACGGCAAGCTGACGGTCAACGGCAAGAAGATCGAAGAACCGTATCTTCCGGCCGGGAAGAACGCTTCGCTCACCGGGATCAGGTCCACGACCGTCCCCAAGGGCCGTCTCTTCCTCCTCGGCGACGAGCGCAGCGGCTCCCTGGACTCCAGCGTCCACCTCGGCGACCCCTACCACGGCTCGGTGGAGCGTGGCGCCGTACGGGCCCGCGTGGACGCCATCGCCTGGCCCATGAACGGCATGCTGGCACGGCCCACCGGATTCGAGGGGCTGCCCGGCGGGATCTCCCACCCGGGGCCGCTCAAGCTGATGCTCGGCGCCGTGGTGGCCGGTGCTGTCCTCGTGCTCGGTGGCGCCGCGTACGGGCCGATCGCCCGCCGGTCGGGGCGCTCGCGGTCCCGCGCCGCGGAGCCGGCGCGTGCCTGACGAGGCCGACCGGGGCGGCACCGGCATCGGCACCGACAGCGGCACCGGCCCGGGCCAGGACACCGGCACGGGCCAGGGCACCGGCGCCGGGCCGGGCGGTGCGCTGCGCAAGGTGGCCCGCGTCGTCCTGCTCGACCAGGACGACCGCATCCTGCTGCTGCACGGGCACGAGCCCGGCGACACGGCGAACGACTGGTGGTTCACGCCGGGCGGCGGCCTGGAGGGGGACGAGACGCGCGAGCAGGCGGCGCTGCGCGAACTGGCCGAGGAGACCGGCCTCACCGACGTGGAGCTAGGCCCCGTGCTGTGGCGGCGGGTCTGCTCGTTCCCGTTCGACGGCCGCCGCTGGGATCAGGACGAGTGGTACTTCCTGGCCCGTACGACCTCCGCGGGGCCCCGTGTGGACGTCGACGCGGCGCGCCTGACCGAGCTGGAGCGGCGCAGTGTCGCGGGAGCGCGATGGTGGACGTACCGGGAACTGGTCCAGGCGCATGAGACGGTGTACCCGACCAGACTCGCCGAGCTGCTGGAACGGCTGCTCGACGAAGGCCCCCCGAGCCGCCCCCTGGTTCTCGACACGGAAATCGTCTAGACGGCCTGGGTACTGGCGCACAATGGGGGGACGCACGGCTGAAGGGGAACATGCCATGAGCGCCGAGGACCTCGAGAAGTACGAGACCGAGATGGAGCTGAAGCTCTACCGGGAGTACCGCGACGTCGTCGGTCTGTTCAAATACGTGATCGAGACCGAACGGCGTTTCTACCTCACCAACGACTACGAGATGCAGGTGCACTCGGTTCAGGGGGAGGTCTTCTTCGAGGTGTCGATGGCGGATGCCTGGGTCTGGGACATGTACCGGCCGGCCAGGTTCGTCAAGCAGGTCCGAGTGCTCACGTTCAAGGACGTGAACATTGAGGAGCTCAATAAGAGCGACCTGGAGCTGCCGGGCGGGTGATGGAGTTTTCCACAACCCGTGAGTAATGCACCAAGATCCACTTTGGGTGGGGTCGTGCGTGAGTGTGGGTGCCGGAGGTGGTGCCGACGTGAACGCACGAGGTGCAGTGGGGAAGTACGGCGAGGAGCTGGCCGCGAGGAGGCTGGCCGAGGCCGGAATGACCGTGCTCGCGCGCAACTGGCGCGCGGGCAGGTCGGGAGAGATCGACATCGTGGCCCGGGACGGCGACGCGGTCGTCGTGTGCGAGGTCAAGACGCGCCGCGCAGGGCGCGGCGGACGGGGCGAAGGGCGCGGCCGGGCCTTCGAGCACCCCATGGCCGCCATCACGCCGGACAAGGCCCACAGGCTGCGTCAGCTGGCCGAGCGCTGGGCCCACGAGCACGGCGGCGCGCCACCGGGCGGCATCCGCATCGACCTGATCGGCGTCGTGCTGCCGGAGCGCGGCGCGCCGCTCGTCGAGCACGTGCGGGGGGTGTCCTGATGGGATTCGCGCGCACGTGCTCCGTGGCCCTCGTCGGCGTCGAGGGCGTCGTCGTCGAGGTACAGGCCGACCTGGAGGCGGGAGTCGCCGCGTTCACGCTCGTGGGCCTCCCGGACAAGAGCCTGGTGGAGAGCCGGGACAGGGTCCGGGCCGCGGTGGTCAACTCGGGCGCCGAGTGGCCGCAGAAGAAGCTCACTGTGGGACTCAGCCCGGCTTCCGTGCCCAAGAGCGGCAGCGGATTCGACCTCGCTGTGGCCAGCGCCGTCCTGGGGGCCGCCGAGCGTATCGACCCGAGAGTCCTCGCGGACATCGTGATGATCGGCGAACTCGGCCTCGACGGGCGCGTCCGACCGGTACGCGGCGTGCTCCCGGCCGTCCTCGCCGCCGCGGACGCGGGCTACGAACAGGTGGTCGTGCCGGAGTGCACCGCGGGCGAGGCGGCCCTGGTGCCGGGCGTTTCGGTCCTCGGGGTACGCAGCCTGCGCCAGCTCATCGCGGTGCTCACGGACGAGCCCGTGCCGGAGGAGGAACCGGCGGAGCGGGGCCGCCCCGACCCTCTGCTCGCCGGCCTGACCATGCCCGGCAGCTGCGACGCCACCGGCCTGGCGGGGCCGGGACACGAAGGGCTGGGGCTCGACCTCGCCGACGTCGTCGGACAGCAGCCCGCGCGCACGGCGATCGAGGTCGCCGCGGCCGGCGGGCATCACGTCCTGCTCTCCGGGCCGCCCGGTGCGGGCAAGACGATGCTCGCCGAGCGACTCCCGGCGATCATGCCCCGGCTCACCCGTGAGGAATCCCTGGAGGTCACCGCGATCCATTCCGTGGCCGGGATGCTGCCCGCGGGCAGGTCGACCATCGAGACCCCGCCCTACTGTGCCCCGCACCACTCGGCGACCATGCAGTCACTCGTCGGCGGCGGTCCGGGCACGGCGCGGCCGGGAGCGGTCTCTCTGGCGCATCGCGGCGTACTTTTCCTGGACGAGGCCCCCGAGTTCAGCGGCCAGGCGCTCGACGCCCTGCGTCAGCCCCTCGAGTCCGGACACGTGGTGATCGCCCGCAGCGCGGGAGTGGTGCGGCTGCCCGCCCGATTCCTGATGGTGCTCGCCTCGAACCCGTGCCCGTGCGGGCAGTACCGCGTCTCGGCCGGCGAGTGCGAATGCCCGCCCGCCACGGTGCGGCGCTATCAGGCCCGTCTGTCCGGCCCGCTGCTCGACCGAGTCGACCTCCGCGTCGACGTGGACGCGATCACCCGCGCACAGCTGGTCGGGAGCGGGCCGCCGGGGGAGAGCACGCGGACCGTCGCCGACCGGGTGCGCGAGGCCAGGCAGCGGGCTGCCGCCCGGCTCGACGGCACGCCGTGGCGGACCAACAGCGAGGTGCCCGGCCACGCCCTGCGCAGTCGTTGGCCCGCCGCCCCGGGAGCGCTTCAGGAGGCCGAGCTGGACCTGGAACGCGGCTTCCTGACCGCTCGCGGACTCGACCGGGTGCTCCGGGTCGCCTGGACCGTCGCCGACCTCACGGGCCACGACCGGCCCGGAGCGCAGGAGGTGGCGCTGGCCCTGCAACTTCGCACCGGCATCTCGCGCGGCGCGCCGACGGCGATCGAGGCGATGGCATGACCGACAGGCGCCCCACGGGGGCGAAACATGACGCCGAGACGGCAACGGACCGGCCTGGATCCGACCGGTCTGGAACCGACCGCTCTGGAACCGACCGCTCTGGAGCCGGCCGGACCGAGAACACCCCGGACCGGAACACCCCGGACCGGAACACCCCGGGCCGGAACACCCCGGCCGAACCGCCTTCGGACCGGTCAGGCCAGTCAGGCCCGCGTGGGCCCGGTTCGAGTGAGGCCGGTGTGGGCCCGGCGACTTCAAGCGGAGATTGCTCGGGCGGTCCGGGCGCGGCCGGGCCGGGTTCCGGCATGGCCTGTGCGGGTGGGACGTACTCAGGCGGGCCTCCCACGGACGGGGCCGGGCTCGGTTCGAGCGCGGGGGACGGGGAGCGGTGTGCGCGGGCGTGGCTTGCGCGGATCTTGGAACCTGGCTGGGAGACGGCCGGACGCTGGCTGCGGGAGTTCGGGGCCGAGGAGACGGCTCGGCTCATCGGCGCCGGGCGGGAAGCGGCGCCGCTTCCCGGGGTGCGTGCCGAGCGGTGGGCCGGGCTACTCGGCCGGGCCCGTGAGACGCCACCGGGGGAGCGGGAGCTGGAGCGGGCCGCTCGGATCGGGGCACGGTTCGTGTGCCCGGGGGACGCCGAGTGGCCAGGAGGCCTGGACGAGCTGGGGGACGCGCGGCCGGTGGGCCTGTGGGTGCGGGGAGCCCCCAACCTGAGGATCTGGGCGCTGCGCTCCGTCGCCGTGGTGGGTGCGCGGGCCTGCACCGACTACGGTGTGCGGATGGGCGCGAGCCTCGGCGCCGGGCTCGCCGAACGCGGCTGGGTCGTCGTCTCCGGCGGGGCCTACGGAGTCGACGCGGCGGCGCACCGCGGCGCCCTCGGGGTCACCGGCGCCACCGTGGCGGTCCTGGCCTGCGGCATCGATCGCGCCTACCCGCGCGGGCACGTCCAGTTGATCGACCGGATCGTGGAACAGGGCCTCGTGATCGGCGAATTGCCGCTGGGCGCGCACCCCACGCCCAGCCGGTTCATCCTCCGCAACAGGGTGATCGCGGCGCTCACCGCCGGCACCGTGGTCGTCGAGGCGGCCTACCGGAGCGGTGCGCTGGGCACGGCCCGCTGGGCGCGACGTCTCGGCCGCCATGTGATGGGCGTGCCCGGGCCGGTGACCAGCGGTGTCTCCGCGGGCGTCCACGAACTGCTCCGGCACGAGGCAGTCCTGGTGACCGATGCCGCGGAAGTCGTCGAGCTCGTCGGAGAGATGGGTGATCTTGCTCCGGAGCGACGCGGACCCATGGTGCCCCGTGACCTGCTCCCGCCCGAAACCGCGCGTGTCCTCGCGATACTGCCGGCGAAGGGCACCCGCACGGGTGAGCAGATCGGCCGGGCGGCCGGGCGGGGGACGGACGACGCGGTGGCGAGGCTGTACGAACTGCGCTCGTTGGGGTTCGTCGAACGACATGGCGATGGCTGGAAGTTGACACGCCAGGCGGTCCGATCCGTCTTTCCGGAAGGCGAGGTTTCCTGACGCGGAGCGTTGCGCCGTCCGGATGACACCCCGATGACCTTGGCAATTCCGGGAGTTGAGGCATGAGCGTGACCGAGCACCGAGCGGAAGAGGGCTCGGCGGGCCGATCAACGGAACGTATCTGCGCGGGTACGATCCCCTAGCCTTCGCGCAGCGCGACGCCTCAGTCACGCTACGCTCACCAGGATTCGGGTTTGTCGCCCGATCCGGAATCAGGCAGGCAGCTCGGTACCAGTCATCACCAGACGGGCAACGAGGCATCCACATCAGCAGAGCGATCCAAGACACCACGACACAGCAGAACGGCACAAGGCGGCGCATGCCACAGCACACCTCAGGGTCGGACCGGGCCGCGGTACCCCCCGCGGCCCGTGCCTCCGACGCGCGGCCTCCGGCTCCCTCCTCCCTTGAGGAGCTGTGGAGGTCGTACAAGGCGACGGGCGACGAGCGGCTGCGCGAGCAGCTGATCCTCCACTACTCGCCGCTGGTGAAGTATGTCGCCGGCCGGGTCAGCGTGGGCCTGCCGTCCAACGTGGAGCAGGCGGACTTCGTCTCGTCCGGCGTCTTCGGGCTGATCGACGCGATCGAGAAGTTCGACATCGAGCGCGAGATCAAGTTCGAGACGTACGCGATCACCCGGATCCGCGGCGCGATGATCGACGAGCTGCGCGCCCTCGACTGGATCCCGCGCTCGGTGCGCCAGAAGGCCCGCAATGTCGAACGGGCCTACGCCACGCTCGAAGCGAAGCTGCGGCGCACGCCCACGGAGGCCGAGGTGGCCGCCGAAATGGGTGTCGGGCTTGAGGAACTGCACGCGGTTTTCAGCCAGTTGTCCCTCGCGAACGTCGTGGCGCTGGAGGAGCTGCTGCACGTCGGCGGGGAGGGCGGCGACGGGCTCAGCTTCATGGACACGCTCGAGGATCGCGACGCCGACAACCCCGTCGAGGTCGCCGAGGACCGCGAACTGCGGCGCTTTCTGGCACGGGCCATCAATACCTTGCCGGACCGGGAGAAGACCGTGGTCACGCTCTACTACTACGAAGGGCTCACCCTCGCCGAGATCGGCAATGTGCTCGGGGTCACAGAGAGTCGGGTCAGTCAGATCCACACGAAGTCGGTGCTGCAGTTGCGCGCGAAACTGGCCAGTTTCGGTCGCTGACCACCGTGGTGCGCGGCCGTGGCGAATCGTCCCTGCCCGACGCTCGGCCGGGCGGCCGAGCGGTGGCCGGTCCGCGGGCCCGGGGCGGTCCGGGCGGGCGGGAGAGGGTCCCGCCCGGGGCTCGCCGTCCGTAGAGTGGAGATGTGCCAAGGATTCGAGCGGCCTCAGTGGCCGAGCACCGGTCGATGCAGCGCGGCGCCCTTCTGGACGCGGCGCGTTCTCTGCTGTCCGAAGGCGGTACGGAGGCATTGACGTTCCCGGCGTTGGCCGAGCGGACGGGGCTCGCGCGGTCGTCCGTGTACGAGTACTTCAAGTCCCGCGCGGCCGTGGTCGAGGAGTTGTGCGCGGTCGACTTCCCGGTGTGGGCCGCTGAGGTCGAGGCAGGGATGGCGCGGGCCATGACCCCCGAGGGCAAGGTCGAGGCGTATGTGCGCGAGCAGCTGGCGCTGGTGGGGGACCGGCGGCACCGGGCGGTCGTCGCCATCTCCGCGAGTGAGCTGGACGCCGGCGCCCGGGAGAAGATCCGGGCGGCGCACGGCGGACTCGTGGCGATGATCGTCGAGGCGCTCGAGGCGATGGGCCACGAGCAGCCGCGGCTCGCCGCGATGCTGTTGCAGGGCATGGTGGACGCGGCGGTACGCCGGATCGAGCTCGGCGCGGCGGAGGAGCCGGCAGCCGTCGTGGAGGCGACCGTCGGAATGGCCCTGCGAGGGGTTCGAGGCTGAGCCCCGCGTCCCCTCGGCCGGACCAGAGGGGAAGCAGCCTCGGCGGCAGACCGGGCAGGAGCCGGGGCGGCAGCAGCAGGACAGGGTTCAGGTACGTGGTGCCCCTGCGCAGGCCCCAGTGGAGGCAGGACGGTGCCACCGGTGGGCAGTGGCCCGTCGGAAGTTGCAGGGTGCCCAGGAGCGCACCGGCCGTGACCCAGTCGCCGCGGCGGACCGTGGGCGTCACCGGCTCATAGGTCGTGCGCAAGGGCGGCTGCCCCGTGGCGTCGAGTTCGAGCGAGACCACGCCCCGCCCCGCCACCTCGCCCGCGAACGCGACGCGGCCGGCCGCCACCGCGCGCACGGGGGCGCCGATCGGTGCCGCGAGGTCGACGCCCCGGTGTCCCGGCCCGTACTCCGTCGCGGGCGGAGACCACCCCCGGACCACCTCGGGCGGATCCCCCACGGGCCAGACCGCCCCGGAAACCGCGTAGTCGCCGGAAACCGCGTAGGCCCCGCCGTACGCCCCGGGATACGCCCTCGGCCCCGCGTACGCGGCAGGCGTTCCGTGCCCCGCCGCCGGCACCTCCCCTGGCGTCCGTGAACCCGCTCCCGACGGCACGTACGCCCTTGAGCCCGCGCCCACGCCCGCGCTCGCCCGAGGCGCCCCTTGTCCGGCCGCCCACGTGCCGCCGACCGACGGTGTGTGCGGCCCCGACGGCGGATACGCCCTCCAGCCCGAGCCCCCGTTGCCCGCCGCCACATGCCCCACATCAATCACCGGCGCCTGCGCCCTTGCCGACGCGCGCGCCCCCACGGGCGTGCGCGCCCCCACGGACGTATGCGCCCCTGACGCGCGCGCCCCTGACGTATCCGCCCCCGACGCACGCACCACCGGCGAGTACACCGCCGACGCACGCACCGCAGGCCAGTACGCCCCCGACGCGCGAACCGCCGAGGAATCGGTCACCGGACCCACCGAGGCCAGCGCCAGCAGTGTCATCACGCTGAGTAGTTTTCGCATGGCTCACACGATCCACCGCCCGCTCGGGCCGCGGGGATCATGGCCGGGAAATGTGGACTACCGAGCGGTTGTGGACATCGGCGTCACCCGGCACCTCCCGGGTCCCGTACACTTCATGTGGCGATCCGGGCCACCGGATCGACTTCGCACGCCCCGACACCGGGCCCGGCGACCGTCAGCGACGGGATGCGCGGGCTCTGTGTCATGTGGCCTATCGGTCCCCGTACGACCAGCTCAGCGAGCACGGGCTCAGGTTCGAGCACGAGCGCGACGAGCGTGAGCGTACGCGGCAGGCACACGCATCGGGGCGTCAGGACACAACCGAGAACACACGAGGAGTACGGCCATGGCCGTCGTCACGATGCGGGAGCTGCTGGAGAGCGGCGTCCACTTCGGTCACCAGACCCGCCGTTGGAACCCGAAGATGAAGCGCTTCATCTTCACCGAGCGCAACGGCATCTACATCATCGACCTGCTCCAGTCGCTGTCGTACATCGACCGCGCCTACGAGTTCGTCAAGGAGACCGTCGCCCACGGCGGCACGGTCATGTTCGTCGGCACGAAGAAGCAGGCGCAGGAGGCCATCGCCGAGCAGGCCACCCGCGTCGGCATGCCCTACGTCAACCAGCGCTGGCTGGGCGGCATGCTCACCAACTTCTCGACCGTCTACAAGCGTCTGCAGCGCCTCAAGGAGCTCGAGCAGATCGACTTCGAGGACGTCGCCTCCTCGGGTCTCACCAAGAAGGAGCTTCTCGTGCTCTCGCGCGAGAAGGCCAAGCTGGAGAAGACCCTCGGCGGTATCCGCGAGATGTCCAAGGTTCCCAGCGCCGTCTGGATCGTGGACACCAAGAAGGAGCACATCGCTGTCGGCGAGGCCCGGAAGCTCAATATCCCGGTCGTCGCGATCCTCGACACGAACTGCGACCCCGACGAGGTCGACTACAAGATCCCGGGCAACGACGACGCGATCCGCTCCGTCACCCTGCTCACCCGCGTGATCGCCGACGCCGTCGCCGAGGGCCTCATCGCCCGCTCCGGTGTCGCCGCGGGCGACCAGAAGCCGGGCGAGAAGGCCCAGGGCGAGCCGCTGGCCGAGTGGGAGCGCGACCTGCTCGAGGGCGAGAAGAAGGCCGACGACGCGAAGGCCGACGAGGCCAAGGCCGAGCAGGCCGACGAGAAGCCCGCCGAGGCTCCGGCCGCGGAGGCCCCGGCCACCGAGGCTCCGGCCGCCGACGCCGAGCAGGCCTGACACCGGACCCGGCCCACCCGGCCGGGCTCCGGCATCCCGGGTGAATCCTGGTGAAGCGTGAGGACGGCGGGGGCCACTGCGGCCCCCGCCGTTCACCCACGACCGACCCCGCACTTCCCAGAACTCCCCGGACTTCGCTGAAGACGCTGAAGACTTCGTAGAGAGAACCAGGATCATGGCGAACTACACCGCCGCTGACGTCAAGAAGCTCCGTGAGCTCACGGGCGCCGGCATGATGGACTGCAAGAAGGCGCTCGACGAGGCCGACGGCAACGTCGACAAGGCCGTCGAGGCGCTGCGCATCAAGGGCCAGAAGGGCGTCGCCAAGCGCGAGGGCCGCTCCGCCGAGAACGGCGCCGTCGTCTCCCTCATCGCCGACGACAACACCTCCGGTGTCATCGTCGAGCTGAAGTGCGAGACGGACTTCGTCGCCAAGGGCGAGAAGTTCCAGGCCGTCGCGGGCCAGCTGGCCGCGCACGTCGCCAAGACGAACCCGGCCGACATCGAGTCGCTGCTCGCCTCCGAGATCGAGGCCGGCAAGACCGTTCAGGCCTTCGTCGACGAGGCCAACGCCAACCTCGGCGAGAAGATCGTCCTGGACCGCTTCGCGCAGTTCTCCGGCGGCTACGTCACCGCGTACATGCACCGCACGATGCCCGACCTGCCGCCGCAGATCGGTGTCCTCGTCGAGCTCGACAAGGAGAACGCCGAGGTCGCCAAGGGCGTCGCGCAGCACATCGCCGCCTTCGCGCCGAAGTACCTCTCCAAGGAGGACGTGCCGGCCGAGGTCGTCGAGTCCGAGCGCCGCATCGCCGAGGAGACCACCCGCGCCGAGGGCAAGCCCGAGGCCGCCCTGCCGAAGATCGTCGAGGGGCGCGTCAACGGCTTCTTCAAGGACGCCACGCTGCTCGGCCAGCCGTACGCTCTCGACAACAAGAAGACCGTCGAGAAGGTCCTCCAGGAGGCCGGTGTCACCCTGAAGCGCTTCTCGCGCATCAAGGTCGGCATCTGAGGCAGTACCGCGCCAGACGCGAGACCCCGCTAGGGTCGACAGCAGTCGTCCGGGAACCCGCCGGACGACCGCAGATGTGACGAGGAGGCCGTTGCCGAGCATGGGATGAGAACCACCCCACCGGCAATGGCCTTCTTCGTATGTGTGCCGAGCAAAAGAGGCGAGATTTCCATGACCACCACCCAGGCCGACAAAGGCGACAAGAGCGACGACGGCAAAGGCGCGGGGCGCTTTTTGCTGAAGCTTTCCGGCGAGGCGTTCGCCGGCGGCGGGGGTCTGGGAGTCGACCCCGACGTGGTGCACGCCATCGCGCGTGAGATCGCGGCCGTGGTGCGCGGCGGGGCGCAGATCGCCGTCGTCATCGGCGGCGGCAACTTCTTCCGCGGCGCCGAGCTCCAGCAGCGCGGCATGGACCGGGCCCGCTCCGACTACATGGGCATGCTCGGCACCGTCATGAACTGCCTGGCTCTCCAGGACTTCCTGGAGAAGGAGGGCATCGACAGCCGCGTCCAGACCGCCATCACCATGGGCCAGGTCGCCGAGCCGTACATTCCGCTGCGTGCCGTACGCCACCTGGAGAAGGGCCGCGTCGTCATCTTCGGCGCCGGTATGGGCATGCCGTACTTCTCCACCGACACCACCGCCGCGCAGCGCGCCCTGGAGATCCACGCCCAGGCGCTGCTCATGGGTAAGAACGGTGTCGACGGCGTCTACGACTCGGACCCCAAGGCCAACCCCGAGGCCGTCAAGTTCGACGCCCTCAGCTACAGCGAGGTCATCACCCGCGACCTCAAGGTCGCCGACGCGACCGCGATCACCCTGTGCCGGGACAACAAGCTCCCGATCCTCGTCTTCGAGATGCTCGCCGCGGGCAATATCGCGCGCGCCGTCAAGGGTGAGAAGATCGGGACGCTCGTGGGCGACCAGGGCACCCGCGCCTGACCCCTCCGCCTCCGATGAGCCCTCCGCCCTCCGGGGGACGGCTCATCGGGGGATGGACAATGTCCTGACGGTCGGACACCGTGCAGGAAAGACACGCGACTTGGCCGACCGCGCCCCGTGCCCGGCCGGGCCTCACTCAAGACACGCAGGAGCAAGTGGTGATCGAAGAGACCCTCCTCGAGGCCGAGGAGAAAATGGAGAAGGCCGTCGTGGTCGCCAAGGAGGACTTCGCCGCGATCCGCACCGGTCGTGCGCACCCGGCGATGTTCAACAAGATCGTGGCCGACTACTACGGCGCGCTGACGCCGATCAACCAGCTGGCCTCGTTCTCGGTGCCCGAGCCGCGGATGGCCGTGGTGACTCCGTTCGACAAGAGCGCACTGCGCAACATCGAGCAGGCGATCCGTGACTCCGACCTCGGCGTCAACCCGAGCAACGACGGCAGCATCATCCGAGTGGTCTTCCCGGAGCTGACCGAGGAGCGCCGCCGCGACTACATCAAGGTCGCCAAGACCAAGGGCGAGGACGCCAAGGTGTCCATCCGCTCGGTCCGCCGCAAGGCCAAGGACACCATCGACAAGGCGATCAAGGACGGCGAGGTCGGCGAGGACGAGGGCCGCCGCGCCGAGAAGGAACTCGACGACACCACCGCCAAGTACGTGGCGCAGGTGGACGAGCTGCTCAAGCACAAGGAAGCCGAGCTGCTCGAAGTCTGAGCCGGTTCAGGACATCGAGGTTCGAGGAATCCGTGAACGACTCTTCCTGGGGGGCGCCGGCCGGACCCGGACAGTGGGGGCCGGCCGACGGCGGCCAGGGGCCCCTGCCAGGTCGGAGCCCCGAGCGCCCGGCGTACGACCCGGCGTATGACCCGGCGTACGACCAGGGACGCGCCCCGGCGGGTCCCGCGTACGAACGGCACGCGGTCGAACAGACTCGGCCCATGCCCATCGTGCCCGACATGCCCGACGCGTCCATCGGCGGTGGAGCCGCTGACCAGGACGGTGACCGGGGGGCCGCTCGGCTGAGCGGCCCCTTGTTCCGTGACGAGATTCCCGAGACGCCGCAGGAGCCCATGCCCAGCGCCACGCCGCCGCAGCAGCCGGAGCCGCAGTCGCAGCCGAAGCAGAAGAAGAGCGCGGGCCGCGACCTCGGCGCCGCCATAGGGGTCGGTGTCGGCCTCGGCGCCGTGATCATCGCGTCGCTCTTCATCGTCAAGGCGGTCTTCGTCGGCGTCATCGCGGTCGCCGTCGTCGTCGGCCTGTGGGAGCTGACCTCGCGGCTCGACGAGCGCAAGGGCATCAAGGCGCCGCTCGTTCCGCTCGCCGTGGGCGGCGCCGCGATGGTCGTCGCCGGGTACGTACGCGGCACCGAGGGCGCCTGGGTGGCGATGGCGCTGACCGCGCTCGCGGTGCTGGTCTGGCGGATGACCGAGCCGCCCGAGGGATACCTCAGGGACGTCACGGCGGGCGTCTTCGCCGCGTTCTACGTGCCGTTCCTCGCCACGTTCGTGGCGTTGCTGCTCACCGCGGAGGACGGGGCGTGGCGCGTGCTCACGTTCCTCATCCTCACCGTGGTCAGCGACACCGGGGCGTACGCCGTCGGCTGGCGGTTCGGCAAGCACAAACTCGCGCCGCGGATCAGCCCGGGCAAGACGCGCGAGGGCCTCGTCGGCGCGGTCACGTTCGCGATGGTGGCGGGCGTGCTGTGCATGCAGTTCCTGATCGACGACGGTCAGTGGTGGCAGGGCCTCGTCCTCGGTGCCTGTGTCGCCGCCAGCGCGACCCTCGGCGACCTGGGCGAGTCCATGATCAAGCGGGACCTCGGGATCAAGGACATGGGCACCCTGCTGCCCGGCCACGGCGGGATCATGGACCGGCTCGACTCGCTGCTGCCGACGGCGCCGGTCGTATGGCTGCTGATGGTGCTGTTCGTGGGAGGCGGCTGACCGCTCCACGGTTCCTCCGCGTGTGCCCTCGCCCATGGGACGGGCGGGGGCACACGCGCGTCCTGGCCGGGGTGGTGGGCAGGACGACGACGGTGGGAGGATATGGAAGTAAGCCCCCGAACCCCCCGAGGCCGCCATCGGCGTGAGGTGAGGGTTTCTGGAAGGAGGGCAGCATGTCCGCCATCCGAGAAGACATCGTGGTCGACCGGACCCCGGAGGATGTCTTCACGTACATGACCGATCCGTCCCGCCTGCCCGAGTGGCAGAAGAGCGCCCTCTCCTCGCAACGAGTCGGCGAAGAAGGCCCTTACGGCGTCGGCTCCCGCATCAGGGTCACCCGGCACGTGGGTCAGCGCGACATCCCCATGACGATGGAGGTCACCGAGTTCGAACCGCCCCGCGCCTTCAGCCTGCGCGGCATCGACGGCCCCGTACGGGGACACGTCCACGGCGAGGTCGCCCCGCTCGACGACGGACGGCGTTCCCGCGTGACCCTGGAACTCGACTTCGAGGGCCACGGCGTCGGCAAGGCCCTGGTCCCGCTCGTCGTGCGCCCGCAGGCCCGCAAGGAGCTGCCGGACAGCGAGCGGCGCCTCAAGGAGCACCTGGAACAGGGCTGAGAGCGCCGGGGACCCGCTGAGCCCGGTCACCACCCACCGCGGCCGACCGGGAGGGGCCCGGACGCGTGCGACACTGGTACAGCCATGCCTAAGCCCGGAGAACTGGCAGCAGCCGGGCAGCAAAAGGGCCCCCGACCTGCGCGTTAAGCGCGGATCAGGGGCCCGTTTCGAGCTACTGGGCCGTCCCTGGGCCGTCAGGCTCGTGAGGCGGCGGCAGGAACACCCGGTCGACGGCGTTGCGCGTGCGCTCCTGACTCGACGGCATCAGGTGCGCGTACACCCGGAGCGTCAGTGCGGGGTCTGTATGCCCGAGGTACTGGCTCACGGCCTTGATGCTCTCCCCGGCGTCCAGGAGGACGGACGCGTAGAAGTGCCTGAGCGCGTGCATGCCGTGCTCGCGTGCCGACTCGTACTTGCCGTCGGGCCCGGCGTCCGGGATGAGGCCAGCGAGCGCGAGGGCGGGCTTCCAGTCCTGCACGTTGAAGTTGCTGCGCCACACGATCCCGTTCGCGGCATTCGTGAACAGAAGACGGGCCGTCACCTTGGGGCCGTCCGGCTTCCGCCACGGCAACGTGATCTCAACTGGCTTGAAGGCATCCATGTGGATACGCAGCGCCTCAGCGACGTACGACGGCAGCGGGACATCCCGCTCCTTGCCGCACTTCGGCGGGGCGAACACGGCTTTGCCCCGGATGAGCTTCACCTGACGGACCACGCGCAGGATGCCGCCCTCGAAGTCGATCGCATCCTCGGCGAGTCCGACGATCTCTCCCTGACGCAGTCCGCACCCGGCGCCCGTGTCCACCATGGCCCGATAGCGCTCGGGGAGAGCCTGACGAACCGCCTGCACCTGTGTGGGCAGCCAGGGGACGACGCGCCGCCGCTCAGCGGTCGGCGGTCGTACGGACTTCGCAGAGCAAGGATTGCGGGAGAGGAGGCCGTCGTCCACGGCCGCACTCAGCACGGCTCGTACGTCGCCGTAGATGTTGCGCGCGTACGCCCCACTCACGGCAGGGTTGGCCTCCAGGGCACTCGTGAGTTGTCGGATGTGCTCGGGACGGAACGAGTCCAGCGGTCGCGCGCCGATGACCGGGAACGCGTGCAGGCGTAGCCGCTGCTCGGTGACGATCTGACTGGAGACGTCCGAGGTGTGAGCCTTGAGCCACTTCTCGGCGTACCTCTTGAAGGTGATCCGCGCGGCGCGAGGGTCGATGTAGGAGCCGCGCGACATGTCCGACGCGATGTTGGTCAGCCAGTCCTCGGCGCGTCGCTTCTGGCGGTCCGGGAAGCTCTTGGACTTCTCGGTGCCGTCGGGCCCGATGTAGCGGGCGCGGTAGCGGAGGCCGAGCCCGTGGCGGTCGCTCTTGACCTTGCGCGGCTTGCCGTCCGGGCCGGGCTCGGTCTTGAACCAGCGGTCTTGGATGTGGCCAGCCATCAGGCAGCCTCCCCAAGCTGGGAGTCGACCCATATCCGCACGTCCGTCGGGTCGAAGCGCAGGTGGCGGCCGACGCGGAATCCGCGGGGGCCGGTGTGCTTGCGGCGCCACTGGTAGACCGTCTCGACGCTGGGGAGCTCGAACATCTCTACCAGGTCGTCAGGGGTCAGGAACCGGTGCGGCAGGTCTGAGGGCATGGTCAGCACTCCCTTTCATGAGTGAGTTGGTCGTGCAGGGCTTCGCGGGCGGTCTCGCGGTTGAGTTGGATGTCGCGGGCGATGGCGGCGGCGAGGGCGGATTCGCCGGGTGTGTGGCCGTGTCCGGCGTACTGCCAGTCGGCGAGGACGAGGACGGTGTCCGGCTCGTTGCCGTCGAGGCCGAGGGCTTCGCGTTCCTGGGCGGCGCGGTAGTCGGCGCGTGCCTGGCGGAGGGCGCCGAGGGTGGTCGAGTAGCGGCGGGACTTGGAGGAGAAGTGGCCGCGGAAGCCGAGCATGTGAGCCCAGGCCCACAGCCGCCGCTCGGGGTACAGCTTGTCGAGGTCGCGGCATGCGGTGATCAGGCGGCGGGCATGGTCCGGGACGCCGTGGCGGTCGAGTTCGGCGAGTTCACCGATCCGGCGGTCCAGGGTGCCCGTGTTCTCGGCTGCTTTGGTCGCGTACTTGGCGACGTAGGAGGCGACGGCTTGTTCGGTGAGGTCGGAGCCGTCGCCGAACGCCTTCACGGGGCGGATGTCGAGCTGTGTGCCCCAGCGGAAGGTCCGGGCCGGTTGGTCACCGGCGGTCGGGACGCTGACGCTCGTGTAGGCGTGTGCGGCGGCGGCGCGGATGGCGTCGGTGAGCAGGTCGGTGCCGGCCCAGGACGGGGGTGGGGAGTCGGGGCCGTCGGGGCCGTCGAGGCGGATCACGGCGTGGAAGTGGATGGCGCCGCGCTTTTGGAATTCGGCGACCTTGCCGTAGGAGACGCGGCAGGCGTCGGCGAGTTCGCGCTGTGTGAGCCCGGCGCGTTGGGCGATCTCGCGGCGGAGCCGGTTGACCAGGCGCATCCACAGATCCCCGGCATGGTTGTTGAAGAGGACGGCGCCCGCGTAGTCGTACGACGCGGGATCGAGCGCCGTACCGAGGGCGGGATCGTCCTCGGTGTGGCGGGTGCCGCACCGGCAGGTGCCACGGTCGGGCCGGTTGTGGACTGGACCGAACGAGGGGGCGGTGAAGGTGACGAAGACGCGTGGGTGATCGCGAACGGTGGCCGGGACGTCCTTGTCGATGTCGCCGGCGAGTCCGGCACGGATGAGGTGGTAGGTGTCGCCGGAGTAGGTGAAGGCGCAGGCCGGGCAGCGGGAGGCGCGCCGGTTGCCGCAGGCGACACGGAGCCGGCCGCCGGGTTCACCCTCGGTGGTGTAGTGGTGCAGGGTTTCGCCGGTCGTCTTGTCCTTGTGCAGGACCCAACCTTGCAGGTGGATGGGGTTGGAGCAGCCGCCGGTGCGGCGAATCTGGTCCTGCCAGCGGTCGAAGCCCGGTTGCCCGGCCACCCTCAGCAGGTCGGTGAGGGTGGCCGGGTCCAGGCCCGTCATGGTGGCGGTGTCGCTCATACCAGCACCTCCTGACGAGCGGTCAGGAAGGCGGTGCCGAGCCATGCGGTGTAGGCGGGCGGGATGGCTTCGGTCAGTTCCTCGTGGACGCCGGTCCAGGTGATCCCCATCGCCTGTTGCATCTCTGCGATGGTGGCCTTGCCGCCGCCGTTCCCGTACGCGGCGACGTACGGACCGTCGCGGTAGATGCCGTGGCGCCAGCCGCGTACGTGGCCCCGGTGTTTGGGGTGTACCGGCGCGGCGGTGGCCCAGCGGCCCAGTTCGAAGTTGCGGTGGCGGATCACGCCGAGGTGGAACATCTCGCCGCACAGGGACACGTCCTTGCGGATCCTGGCCCGTCCGTTGGGCTGTTCCAGCACGTACGGCAGGCCGGTCGCGTCGAGGAGTTCACGGGCGGCGGTGACGAGGTCTGCGTGAGTTCCGCCCCATCCCTGCGACTGGTTCGTGCCGACGGTCAGTGCGCAGCCGGCTTGGCAGGGCGGGGAGGCGTGCACGAGCGCGTACCGCTCGATCTCGCCCGTCGCGGTGAGGTGGGCGAGGTATTCGAGCGCGTCGCCTCGGTGGTAGGCGAACGGGTAGCGGGGCCGGTCGGCGATGTCGCAGCCGTCGACATCGAAGCCGGCGAGCTGGTAGCCCCGACCGGCGCCGCCAGCGCAGCAGAACAGGTCCAGGACCCGGAGATGGTTCATGCCGAGACCTCCAGGCCGGCGCGGGTCTGACGCGGGGTGCGGGTGCCGGTGCCGTGGCAGGTGGTGCAGTGGACGGTGATGGTGCGCAGGTGGCCGTGGCGGTCGCGTCCGCCGAGGGTGACCTTGATGGAGGCGAAGCCGTCGCAGTTCTTGCAGATCCGCTCGTTGCGGCCGGTCGAGGCGGTGGGACGAGTCATGATGGAGGTTCCTTCCGGATCGGTTGGTTCGGGCAGGGGCACGGCGTCCGGGCGGCGGAAACCTGGCAGTGGAGGCCGCCCGGAGGCCGGTCAGCGCCGCTTGGCCTCGGAGGCGAGCAGGGAGCGCACGACGAGCGCGCAGAAGGCGACCGAGGCGCCGGTGACGGCGACGGCAAGCAGGAGCGAGACCAGGACGGCGCCGACGACCAGGACCACAGCGGTGCCGCCCCCGACGAGGGCGAGCGCGGTGCCGGGTGTGAGCTGGACCGTGGGCCGCGAGGGCGCCGGGGTTACCGGTGTGATCGGCGGGGCCGGGGTGCTCGGGACGATGGTGGTCGGCTCGGCGACGGCGGGTGGGGTGGTCACGCCGGTCGGGGTGGGCATGGTCGGGACCTTGGGACGGAACACGAGTGATCTCCCTTCTGGGCTGCGCTACTTGATGAGGCTGTTGATTGCGGGGGCGAGGACGCTGTCGGCGAGGAGGAAGCCGCCGAGGAGGAGTACGGCGATGAGCCAGGCGGGCGGGCGCATGAGCTTGACGCCGAGGTAGCCGACGACGAGGAGAGCGAGCCAGAGCGGAACCTGCATGACAGTGGCCTCCTTAGCGGACCTTGCAGCGGTGGGTGCGGGCGGCGAGCTGGGCGGCGGACTGCGTGGAGTAGTCGGCGGACCAGCCGCAGTCATCGGTGGTGCACACGGCGGCGTACTTGGTACGGCCGTGCCGGTCACGGTGGGTGCCGAGCTGGACGGGGCCGATGCTCATCACGGAGTGGAAGAAGTCGCGGGCAGGCATGAGCTGATCTCCTTATCTGTCAGGCGAGTTGTGCGGCGATGGCTTCGGCCATCGGGGCGGGAACGCCGAGGCGGGCGCGCAGGGTGTCGGTGTCGATGCGGGCGCCGGTACGGCCCTCGTGGTCGGCAGCGACCTTGCGGGCGTGCTCGACCAACGCGGCAGGCACCGGCACCGCCGGAGCAGGCTCCGGGTCGGCGACGGGCAGAGCCGGGGCCGATTCAGGCTCCACGACGGGGGCCGGCTCCGGGTCGGGTACGGGGGCCGGGACTGTGGGTGCCGGAGGAACCGGCGCCTGATGCCTGGCGGATTGGTTCGGGGAGTGGGCGAGGAGGGTGCCGCCGAGGAAGGCGAGTGCGGGCCATCCGGCGATGCCGAGGCGGAGCAGGGCCGGCGGGTGGTTCAGGTCGAGGAATCCGGCGGTGGCGATGTTGGCGCCGAGGGATGCGACCAGGGCGACGAGGAACCAGCACCAGGCCAGCCGGGACGGGCCATCGGTGCGAAGCCGTCGCCAGGCGGCGACAAGGAGTAGGTCGACCGAGACGGGGTAGGCCCAGGCTTTCCAGCCGGACTGTCCGGCCGCCGAGGCAAGGTCGTGCAGGTGGGCGAAGGACAGGGCTCCGGCGATCACGGCCTGTACGAGAACGGCGTCCGGTCGGATCGAGCGGGTCATGTCGTCACCTCCCTTTACGGGTTGGGCCAGGGGCGGGGCGGGGATCGATGTCCGGCCGCCCCGTCACGGCGGCTTCAGTCGGTGGCTTCGCCGGTGCCCCAGCAGGTGAGGCAGAGTCCGGTCTGCTGGTGGTCGGTGAGGCGGCCTTTGCGGGCGCCGACCCGGACGGCGCGGGACGCTTCTCCGGTGCCGTCGCAGGCCGGACACTTGGCGGGTTCGGGCTTGGCCGGGGCGGTCTTGCGGCGTGTGGGTTTCTTCGCGGCGGGCATGGTCACCACCCCTGACCGGGGTACTCGGGGCCCTCGTTCGGGTCGTAGCCGGCCGGGAAGACGCCGGGCGGCGGCTCGGGCAGAGAAGCCGCGAGCGACGGGCCGATGACGTCGACGAAGTGCTGGTCCGCGCTGGTCATGTCGGCGTAGAGGGCGAGGTCGCCGAGCATCACCACGGTGCGGGCGTAGTCGTCGCAGTGCGGGCACATGGCGGGTGATCTCCTTCGTTCGGGCATGGCTCGGGTAGGGACCTGGCGTGATGCGGTCACGCCGACCGTGGTGCGGTGAGGGTCAGACGGTGGCCGGGATGGACTCGACGGCCGGAGCGTCCTTGGGGGCGGGGATGCCGAGGACGGGCCGGAACGGTGCCAGGGCAGGCAGGTCCGGGGTCAGGTCGGCGTACCGGTTGCAGGTGTTCACGGCCTGCCGCAGGGACGTGTGCGGGGCGCGGATACGGGCCCAGCCGCCGGTCGCATCGCCCGTGATGGCGACACCGGGCATGTCGGTCGGGATCTGGATCGCGGCGAGGACGGCGTCCGGGGCGATGTCGGCGAAGGCCATGTTCGCGGAGGATTCGTCGTTGACGCGGTGGGCGGTGCGGCCGGTGAGCTGGGCGCGGAGCATAGTGATGCCCTTACCGAGCTCGGAGCCGAAGCGCTGCCCGCAGACCTCCAGGTAGATCCCGGCGGCACGGCCGAGCTGGGCCAGGCGGGCGAGCGCGGTGATGATCTGGTCCCGCCGCTTCTCCTCCGCCTTGGTCGCGAACAGAGCCAGCTCGGCCACCTCGTCGACCATGACCACGACCGGCACCGGCCGCAGGCCGGCGGGCAGGTCCCAGATGTCGGAGGCGATCTCCGCGTCCGGCACATCCGACGTGATCCGCTGCTCAGCACGGATGAGCTGATACACGTCCTCCATGTACGACACCAGCGCGTCCAAGAGGTCGGCGGCGGTGTCAGGGTTGTCGGCGAGTGCGGAGAACCGGCGGGCCAGCGGGAACAGCTCGACCCCTTGCTTGCAGTCGATGCCGACGAGCGCGACGTTCATCGGCGCCAGGCCGGCCACCAGGTTGCGCTGGTAGACGGACTTGCCGGACTCCGTGGCGCCGATGGTGAGCGCGTGCGGGACGGCTCGGTAGTCGCGGTAGTGCACGGCTCCGTCTTCGCGCAGGGCGACTGGGACCCGCATTGGGCGGGTGTCGGTCTTGGCGGGCATCTGCACCCGCTTGAGCACGTCGTAGCCGGTCATCCGCACCTCCACCACGCCGGAGCGCAGTTCGCGGGAGGTGACGCCGTACATCGCGAACGAGTGCCGCAGCCGGTCACACGAGGCCGCCACATCGAAGGCATCCTGACCGGGCCGGAGCTTGAGCTTCAGCGCCAGGCCCGTACGGGTCGGCCGCACCCGCAGGACGCGCGGGGCACGAGGACGGGGAACCGGCCGGTTCGTCAGCCGGGCCAGCGTCAGGCGCCAGCGCGGGGGCGGGACGGTGAGCCCGCAGGCGTCCATGACCGAGGCGTAGCGGAACAGGACCCGCACCACGGCCAGCGTGACGCCGAAGCTCATCCAGTACCAGGCAGGGCGCCGCCACCGCAGAACAACCGCAGCAGCGACGACCAGCAACAGCACCACGGCCAGCCAGTTCATGGCTCAGGCCGCCTTCGGCTTCGAGGCACCGGCAGCGAGCGAGGTGACGGCGACCGCACGGAAGGCGATACCGCTGCGCTTCTGACCGTTGAACTCGTTCTCCCACGGCCGGGCAACCAGACCCGTGAGCGCGACCGGGGTACCCATGGTCAGCTCACCGGTCACGCCGGTGTCCGGGACGGTCACGGTGAGGATCTCCGGGGCGTTGCCCTCCAGAGCGAACATCACGTTCACGGTGACGAGCTTCGCGCCGGTCTCGCGGTCCGTCTGGACCTCACCGGTCTGACGGTTGACCTTCGGCTCAGCGGGCCCAGCGGCCATGACCTGAGCGGCGTTCGTGTCGACGGGGATCTGACGCATCGTCTGTTCTCCTGATCTCGCGGAGAGTTTTGGAACCGACCGTTCGTCGGTGAGACCAGAAGACCGCAGAAGGTGGTGGACGTATCACGGTCCGTATGGACGTTTAGGGACGTCTGAGCTATCGTCAAAACGTCCCTGAGACGTCCTAGGAGAGGGCACGTCATGGCGAACGAGCGTCTGCGCGCGGCGATTTCAGCACAGGGCGAGACCATCCAATCCTTGGCTCAACACGTCGGCGTCGACCCGAAAAGCGTGGAGCGCTGGATCACGACCAACCGCACACCTCACCGTGGGCACCGCTGGAAGGCAGCCAGTTTCCTTGGAGCCGATGAGGTCTACCTCTGGCCCTCCGTGGAGAAGCGAGCCGAGGCCGCGAGCACGTCCGAGCTGATCACGTACTACCCGCACCGGGGCGCGGTCCCGGCGTCGCTCTGGTCATCGCTGATCGAGAAGGCAACGAGCCAAGTCGAAATCCTCGTGTACGCAGGGCTGTTCCTCTTCGACAGCCACCCGGACCTGCCGGATCAGTTGGCTGAGAAGGCCAAGGCCGGGGCGCAGGTTCGCGTGCTGCTCGGTGACCCCGAGTCGGCGATGGTCCAGCAGCGGGGCGAAGAGGAGGGCATCGGCGGCGACCTGGCCGCGCGAGCCCGGATCACGCGGCGCTACCTCGAACCCGCCATGACGACGCCCGGCGTCGAGGTCCGGCTTCACGACACGATCCTCTACAACTCGATCTACCGGTTCGACGATGACGTGTTGGTGAACCCTCACGTGCTCGGAGCCCCGGCGGGGCAGAACCCGGTTCTGCACTTCCGGTACCTTCCCGGCGCCCGGACGTTCCGGCACTACATGCGGAGCTTTGACTACACCTGGGAGCGCGGTCGGCCCGCGTAGGCGAGACCGGCTGACACGTTCGACAGCCGGACATGCGACGCTTGAGGCATGGCCCGAGTCGACTACTTCAACGACCCCAACGCCCCGAAGGCGAACAGCATCGTGCCGTCGGTCACTGCTGTAGCGCTCAACGAAGCGGGCGAAGTCCTCTTGATCCACAAGACGGACAACGATCTGTGGGCCGTTCCCGGCGGCGGCGTCGATGTCGGCGAATCCGCACCCGACGCTGCCGTACGCGAGACGAAGGAAGAGACCGGCTTCGACGTCGAGGTGACGGGTCTGGTCGGCATCTACACCAACCCCGCGCACGTCATGGCGTACGACGACGGCGAGGTGCGCCAACAGTTCTCCATCTGCTTCCGCACACGGATCACCGGCGGTGAGCTACGGACCAGCAGCGAGAGCAAAGAGGTGGCGTTCGTGCACCCGAGCCGACTCGACCAGCTCAACATCCATCCGTCCATGCGGATGCGGATTGATCACGGCTTGGCCGACCGGTCCGAGCCCTACATTGGCTGATCGCTGAGGCGTGCCCGCGTCCGCTCAACGGCGGCACTGAGGTACGGGCGGGCTTTGCTGATCGCGGTGTGCACTTCACTACCCGGCTCGTACCGCTCCAAGATCTCATCAATGCGCCCGTCGAAGTCGAACGACTGGCCGGCGGGCCCGGTCGTCATGTCGGAGTAGATCAACGCGTCCAGGACCGGGGAGTCCTCCCGCTCATACACGGCCAGCTCAGCCGACAGGCCACGTTGTTCAGCCTCATACACGGCGCCGGAGTGGTGAGCGACCAGCCGTACGAGTCGCGACGGCGCACCGAGAGTCTCCAGGTGACGCGCACCATCGAGCGGATGGAACCCAGTTGCCCGCAGCTCCGGCGCATAGCCGATGTCGTGCAGCCACGCAGCGGCGACGAGTAGATCCCGGTCCTCTTCAGACACAGCCGTCGAAGCCGCACGCGCACGGGCCGCTACGGCCTGTGTGTGCAGCCAGCGGTTCCCGAGCGGGGGCAACAGCGACTCAGCCAGCCGAGCCGCGCCTTGGGGCGTGTCCAGTGAAGAGGGCATGAACCGCACCGTAGCCCAAAAGGGCAGGTAGCCGACAGGCCGATGGAGCCGCAGCGCCGGGCCCCGTGCGGTGGAACTTTCCCTACTTCATCAAGCACCCGTCGTCGCTCCGCTCCTCCGGGCGGGCTTTCCGGCTCCGCTCGGGGCTGCGCTCATGCCTTCGGCCCGCGCTGCCCCGGCTGCGCCGACGCCCGCCCACTGTGGATAGGCCCGGAGGTCATGAGTCGAGCGCCCGACGGCTTCGGCCCACGGTCACAGACGATGCCTCCGGCGGGGGATCGGCCGGCACCGGGTAGGGAGGGGGCGCCGTTCCCGGCCGCGGGCGCATCGTGGCGAGCCTAGTGGGCTCCCATCCCGTCCACCGTCGACCCAGGCAAAGCCGAGCAGACGCGGCCCAGGGGCGTCAAGGTCGTTCGTACAGTGGCGCGCTCCACCTTGACGCCCCTGAACCACGCCCGCTCCACAGATGTGTGGGTCGACGGCGGACGGGATGGGAGCAGGGTGAGTGGTGGGACGAGGACTGGGCTAGGAGCTGCGGTCCAGGCGGTCGGTGACGTGGTAACGAACCGGGTACGGAACGTGAAGAGCTCCTGTCGCCAGGAGTGGCCAGGGGCTACTCTGCCGCCTTATACACGCCGGGGGCACAAATGCCAGATAGCAAACCATCAGATGACGCCGCTCGCACGGCCTCTCTCCAAAGCGAATACAGACGCGCGCGTGCACGCGAACAAGATCTCGCAGATCGCCTACGCCGGAGGGAGGCAGCGGTGCACGCCTCCACGAGGGCACGGTCAGGTCGGTTTTCTCTGTCCATGGCCACGTCGGCGGCAGTCGCCGCCCTCTTATCTGCATTGGCGCCGTTGCTCGGTGGCGACCAGAAAGGGGCCTCCCTTTCGCCGGGCACGATCCGCATCTTCGAAATCATCGGGCTCGTCACCCTACTACTGATCGTGGCCGCGTCGATCCCCTGGTTCATCGCTCGCCGCACCTATATGCAGAACCAGAACGTCACGTTCGCCCAACGCCTCAAAGAAGAACGGGAACTCCACACGCAGGCGATGGAGAAGCTGAAGCAGGCCAGCGAACTGGCAACGCTCATGCAGTTGAACCAGGAACAGATTGATACCTACCACCGCATCGTCACCGGCCAGGCCGACAAATCTTTCAAGTCGTCTCGTATCGCGATGAGCTTGGGCATGCTCCTCCTGGTCGGCGCAGCCGTAGCAGGAGCTTGGGTGCCGTTCGAGCAGGTCCGCTGGTTCATCGGCGGTCTCGCCACACTCAGCACACTCCTGTCCGGCTACCTCAACCGAACCTATCTAACCCTGTACAAGGAATCGATCGGGCAGCTGAACCGCTACTTCGACCAGCCGGTGTTGAACGGCTACCACCTGGCCGCCGAGCGCATCGCGGGCAAACTGGGTGAGCAGCATCAGGACGAGGTACGGAAGCAGATCATCACCAAGATCCTTGACAGCGGGCCCCAGCGCCTCGGTTGGAAAGAGGAACCGAAAAATCCGAAGCCGAATAAGCGGAGACCGAAGAGACAGACCGCGTCCCTCAACGGCAGTCCGCGCCCCTGACTTACTGCCAGCGACCGCAAGGGCAGGGTGAACGACGCCACAACAACCGGGCGGAGCCCAGTGATGGCACGGCCCCCTAGGCGTGCCACTCTCGTGCCAGAACGGACGGGGGCTCACGGGGAATCGAGATAAGCAGGGGTGTGCGCAGCCAGACTCCGCCCAAGGCATGGAATCCGCAGGTCATACACCTAATCACCCAACCTCGCTCCTAAAACGGTGATCACGCACGAGCGCCTCGCGGGCCGTCCTGGGCCGTGGAAGGACAGCTGGGCTTGCTGTGGACGCGCGCGACGTCAGTCAAACCACGTCGACAGCAGACCCGCGATAGTCGCGCATATCAGGCCGATGGAAGCGAGGACGGCGGGAGCTGTGAAGTCTGGGGACTGCTCAAGACCTACAAGCTCGATCCGCTCTCGGATGTGCAGAAGGTCCCCGATCGTGCTCTCGCTGGGTGCCTCCCGTTCCAGCCTGGTCCTACGCTCTTCCTCTGAGAGTTCAGGATCTCCCATGATCTCTTCGTACCTTCGGAGTTTCCGCCTGAGGTGATCTCGTCGGCCGTCAATCCGCCGCCACAGCAGCCAGACGCCAAGCGCCGGCAGTGCGCCGCTGGCTACAGTCAGGATGGTGATCGCTAGTTTCACCCTTGCACTATGCGGTGACCACTGAGTGGCAGGGAAGCCTTGGTCGTTGGCGTCGGCGCCGTGGTGAGTGTCTAACTGCGTGACAGCGCCGACGAACAGTGGCGAACGAGCGCGGACACCTACGGACCATCAGCACGGGTAAGAGGCTTACGAGCCCAAGGCAGCGCACCCATTCAAGTTACTTCGGGACGAAGCCGTCGGCTGACAAAGCCGCCGAGCTCGGCGCCGTAGCACTGTACTGCCATCCTGTCCCGACAACCGGCGCCCGGGGGCGCCCCAGGCGGAAGCCAAACCAGTGGGAGTAAGAGGCGGCTCGCGGGGTGGTCGCACGCGTGACGCACGATCGGCGTCCTGAGTAGTCCCCACCGGACCCCGGCAGTTGCCCGTGCCAGACACGTGCCAGGTTGGACGGGGACCCACGGGGAACGGTGGGCAGTAGGCCGGCCGTGTCGTAGAGCTGTTAGGGCGGCGCTCCCCCGCAGCTCAGGCGCCCAACTCCCCTTACAAAAACCGAGCTTCCCAAGCTCAGAGCCCGAGAGACAGCCACTGTCAGTGCGGGCCGTTACAGTCGTGGAGATCGTCAAGCTGGTTCTGATACGGGGGTTCACGTGGGTGGTCAGTTGCGTGTGGGTCAGGTCTTTCGCTACGCGACGGGGAAGGATCCGAAGCCGCCAACGATCGAGGGGTTCCCCAACTTCCATCACGTGACTCACTCGCCGGAACGCGTGCGAGCCCTGCTAGAGGCAGGGATCAACGGTATGGCCAAGGTTCGGACGGCGGGCGGTGAGCGCCGGCCCGTGATCCTCATCCGGTCGAGTCCCTGGAAGGCTGGCTCCGAGCAGACGCCGTGGCACGACGTGTTCGACATGGACAACGGGCACGTCCGCTACTTCGGCGATCACAAGGCGACCACCACCGTGGCGCCCGGCAAGACCACGGGCAACGCAGCTCTGCTCGACGCGTTCACGGGGCACCAGGGGCGCACCCCCGCGGAGCGAGCCAGCGCCGTTCCGCTGCTCTTGTTCCGCGCGGTCTCACGGAGCGGCAAGGTCAAGGGGCACGTCGAGTTCTGCGGGCTGGGGGTGATCGAGCGGGCTGAGCGGCTCGTGCAGTGGGGCGGCGCCGACCACACGACGTTCACGAACTACGTCTATGACATCGCCCTTATCGATCTCACTGCTGAGGACGACAAGGTTGACTGGGCGTGGATCGACGCCCGGCGGGACAAGAACGTGGCCGACGCGCAGACGCTTGAGCTCGCCCCTCAGGCTTGGCGCGAGTGGGTCAAGCATGGGCACTCGGCCCTGCCCAGGCTCCGCCGGCGGGTGGCTCGGGCCAAGGTCACCAAGGTGCCCGAGCAGCGACCTAAGCCGGGCTCCCCTGAGGCCAAGGACCTGGAGCTGATCTACAAGTATTTCGACGGGCGGAAGCACGACTTCGAGGCTGTGGCCTCTGCGGTCGCAGCACGCGTACTGCGCGGAGCTGGTAACAGCTACGTTGAAGGCTGGCTGACTCGCAGGTCAGGCGATGGGGGAGCGGACTTCGTAGGCCGGCTCGACATCGGCAGCGGGCTGGCGGGGACCAGCCTTGTCGTTCTCGGGCAGGCCAAGTGCGTCAAGCTCGATAATTTGGTCACCGCGGAGCAGATCGCTCGTGTGGTGGCCCGCCTCCGCCGCGGCTGGATCGGGGTGTACGTCACGACCGGGGCGTACTCCGTACCTGCGCAGACGGAGATGATCGAAGATCAGTACCCCATCGTGTTGATCAATGGGCTGGACCTGGCTCGGGAGCTCAGGGGCATGGCCCGGGACGATCACGGGGGAGACCTGGAAGCCTGTATCGAGTACACACTCGCCCAGCGTGAGACCGCGGTCACGAACCGGCGGCCCGAGGAGATTCTGCTCGAGTAGCGGTTCAGAAGGGATGCCCGCTGGTCAGACCATGGGGCAGCTGCAAGCTCTGGGCCGTCTCTGGGCCGTCCGAGGCCGCTCAGCAGTGACCAGCGGCGACCGTCAGTGACAGGTGTCCAGGACGACGGCTCCAGGTCACGCCCATTCATCTGCGACACTGGTAAAGCTATGCCTAAGCCCGGAGAACTCACCTTTGTCGCCCCGCGCGGAGCCAAGAAGCCCCCGCGGCACCTCGCCGACCTCTCGCCCGCCGAGCGGAAGGAGGCGGTCGCCGCCGTCGGGGAGAAGCCGTTTCGCGCCAAGCAGCTCTCGCAGCACTACTTCGCGCGGTTCGCGCACGACCCGGCCGAGTGGACCGACATCCCGGCCGGATCGCGGGAGAAGCTGCGCGAGGCGCTCTTCCCCGAGCTGATGACGGTCGTCCGCCACCTGTCGACCGACAACGACACCACCCGCAAGACCCTGTGGCGGCTGTTCGACGGCACGCTCGTCGAGTCCGTGCTCATGCGCTACCCGGACCGGGTCACCATGTGCATCTCGTCGCAGGCCGGGTGCGGCATGAACTGTCCGTTCTGCGCCACCGGGCAGGCCGGACTCGACCGGAACCTGTCGACCGGCGAGATCGTGCACCAGATCGTCGACGGGATGCGGGCGCTGCGGGACGGCGAGATCCCGGGCGGACCCGCACGGCTCAGCAACATCGTGTTCATGGGGATGGGAGAGCCGCTCGCGAACTACAAGCGGGTCGTCGGGGCCATCCGCGCGCTCACCGACCCCGAGCCGGACGGGCTCGGGCTCTCGCAGCGCGGCATCACCGTGTCGACCGTCGGGCTCGTGCCCGCCATCAACCGGTTCTCCGACGAGGGCTTCAAGTGCCGGCTCGCCATCTCGCTGCACGCGCCCGACGACGAGCTGCGCGACACCCTCGTCCCCGTGAACACGCGGTGGAAGGTGCGCGAGGTGCTCGACGCCGGGTTCGAGTACGCCGCGAAGTCGGGGCGTCGGCTGTCCATCGAGTACGCGCTCATCCGTGACATCAACGACCAGGCATGGCGCGGTGACCGGCTCGGGCGGCTGCTCAAGGGCAAGCCCGTGCACGTCAACCTCATCCCGCTCAACCCGACGCCCGGCTCCCAGTGGACCGCCTCGCGGCCCGAGGACGAGAAGGCGTTCGTCGAGGCCATCGCCGCGCACGGCGTACCGGTGACGATCCGGGACACCCGTGGCCAGGAGATCGACGGAGCCTGTGGACAGCTCGCCGCCACCGAGCGGTAGCACGGTAGCCTGACCCCGTACACACATCCGCATATTCCGACAGGGGAGCGCCACAGCGCTGAGAGTGCGGCCGCCGGGAGTCCGAAAGGGAACCACCGGGCCGCAGACCCTCTGAACCTCGCCCAGGTCATTCTGGGTAGGAAGTTCGGTCACCACTCAAGCTGTTGCGCCCTGCCCGGCGGCCCTTCGGGGCCCCGGGCGGGGCCGCGTCTTCTCCTGGTCACTCCAGGAGGAATTTCACGTGAGCAACGTGAGCAACGTGAAGAACACGAGCAAGAAGACATACGCCGCCGTGGCCGTGGCCACCGGCCTCGGAATGGTGGCGCTGTCCGCGTGCGGGTCGTCCTCGGGCGGCTCGGGCAGTGGCAGCGCCGACGGCGGCGGGTCCAAGACCGTCACCCTCGTCAGCCACGACTCGTGGGCCGTCTCCGACAAGGTGCTCAAGGACTTCGAGAAGACGTCCGGGTACAAGGTGAGGGTCCTCAAGGACGGCGACGCGGGCGAGGCCGTCAACAAGGCGATCCTGACCAAGGACAACCCGCAGGGCGACGTCTTCTTCGGCGTCGACAACACCCTGCTCTCCCGGGCCCTCGACAACGGCCTGTTCACGCCGTACCGGGCCAAGGGCCTGGACCAGGTCCCCGCGAGGTACCAGCTCGACGCCGCCAAGCACCGGGTCACGCCCATCGACTCCGGCTCCATCTGCGTCAACTACGACAAGAAGTACTTCGCCGACCACAAGCTGACGCCGCCGACGTCGTTCGCCGACCTGACCAAGCCCGCGTACAAGAACCTCCTCGTCACCGAGAACGCCTCCACGTCGTCGCCCGGCCTCGGGTTCCTGCTCGGCAGCGCCGCCCAGTACGGTGACAACGGCTGGCAGAGCTACTGGAAGAAGCTCAAGGCCAACGGTGTGAAGGTCGTCGACGGCTGGGAGCAGGCATACAACAAGGAGTTCTCCGGCAGCTCCGCGGGCAAGAAGGCCGGCGGTCGGCGCCCGCTCGTCGTCTCCTACGCCTCCTCGCCGCCCGCCGAGGCCATCTACACCAAGCCCGAGCCCGAGACGTCGCCGGTCGGCGTCTCCACGGGGACGTGCTTCCGGCAGATCGAGTTCGCCGGGGTGCTGCACGGCGCGAAGAACGTGAAGGGCGCCAAGTCCTTCATCGACTTCCTGCTCACCAAGGAGTTCCAGCAGGACATGCCGCTGAACATGTTCGTGGACCCGGTGACCGAGAACGCCACCCCGCCCGCCGACTACACCAAGTACGAGGTGAAGGTGGCCCACCCCGAGACGATGAGCCCACGCAAGATCGCCGACAACCGTGACGACTGGGTCAAGTCGTGGTCCTCGATCGTCCTGAAGTAGGTCCCGTGAAGAGTGCCCCGGCCGACGCAAGTCGCCGGGGCGGCGCGGCGCGGCTCGTCCTCATGGCCGGGCCCGTCGCGTTCTTCGGCGTGTTCTTCGCCTACCCCGTCGTCGCGATCGTCCGGCGCGGCCTGTACGGCGACGGAGGCCGGCGGGCCGGACGGATCCTCGACGTGCTCGGCCAGCCGGACGTCCGGCACGTGCTGTGGTTCACCGTGTGGCAGGCGCTCGCCTCGACCGCGCTGACGCTGCTGGTCGCACTGCCGGGCGCGTACGTCTTCGCCCGCCTCGACTTCCCCGGCAAGCAGGTGCTGCGGGCCGTGGTGACGGTGCCGTTCGTGCTGCCGACCGTCGTCGCGGGCACCGCGTTCCTCGCGCTGCTCGGGCAGGGCGGGCTGCTCGACCAGCTGTGGGGCGTGCGGCTCGACACCACGGTGTGGGCGATCCTGATCGCGCACGTCTTCTTCAACTACGCCGTCGTGGTGCGCACGGTCGGCGGTCTGTGGGCGCAGCTCGACCCGCGCCAGGAGGAGGCCGCCCGGATGCTCGGTGCCTCGCGGTTCGCCGCCTGGCGGAAGGTCACGCTGCCCGCGCTCGGCCCGGCCGTCGCCGCGGCCGCGCTGATGGTGTTCCTGTTCACCTTCACCTCGTTCGGTGTCGTGCAGATTCTCGGCGGCCCCGGCTACTCGACCCTCGAAGTCGAGATCTACCGGCAGACCGCGCAGATCTTCGACCTGTCCACCGCCGCCGCCTTGACCATCGTCCAGTTCGCCGCCGTCGGGCTGATCCTCGCCGTGCACGCCCGGACCGTGCGGCGGCGGGAGAGCGCGCTGCGGCTCGTCGACGCCGCGCACACCGCGCGCAGGCCGCGCGGCGCGGGGCAGTGGGGGCTCCTGGCCGGTGTTCTCGCCACGATCGGCCTGCTCCTTCTGCTTCCGCTCGGCGTGCTCGTGGCCCGTTCTCTCGACACCCCCGGCGGGTACGGGTTCGCGTACTACAGGGCGCTGACCTCGGCCGACGGCGGGACCTTCCTCGTGCCGCCGATCGACGCGATCGGGAACTCGCTGCGGTACGCGTTCGCCGCCACCGCCATCGCGCTCGTCATCGGCTCGCTCGCCGCCGCCGCGCTCACCCTCCCCCGGCCCCGAACGGACTCGACCGGGGGGACCACCTCCGCCGGGCGGCTCGTGCGCGGGCTCGACGCGCTGCTGATGCTGCCGCTCGGCGTCTCCGCCGTGACCGTCGGCTTCGGCTTCCTGATCACCCTGGACAAGCCGCCGCTCGACCTGCGCAGCTCCTGGATTCTGGTGCCGCTGGCGCAGGCGCTGGTCGGAGTGCCGTTCGTGGTGCGGACCATGCTGCCGGTGCTGCGGGCCGTCGACGGGCGGCTGCGGGAGGCCGCGGCCGTGCTCGGGGCGTCGCCGCTGCGGGTGTGGCGGGAGGTCGACCTGCCGATGGTGCGGCGGGCGATGCTGATCGCGGCGGGGTTCGCGTTCGCCGTGTCGCTCGGCGAGTTCGGCGCGACCGTGTTCATCGCGCGGCCCGACCGGCCCACGCTGCCGGTGGCGGTGGCGCGGCTGCTCGGGCGGGCCGGTGACCTCAACTACGGGCAGGCGATGGCCCTTTCGACGGTCCTCATGATCGTCTGCGCGGTCGCACTGCTGGTCCTTGAACGCTTGCGGCCCGCCAAGGCCTCGACAGGGGAGTTCTGAGGAGTCCCATGACCGAGCTGAAGAAGGTCCAAGGCCCGCCCGCCCCGGCCCGTGCTCCGGCCCGGGGCCCGGCCCCGGCCGACGGCGCTTCGGCGCTGCTCAGGCTGGACGACGCGACCGTACGGTTCGGCGGTCGCGCGGCGCTCGACGCCGTCGACCTGGAGGTCGCCCGGCACGAGATCGTCTGCGTGCTCGGGCCCAGCGGCAGCGGCAAGTCGACGCTGCTGCGTGCCGTCGCCGGGCTTCAGCACCTGGACGGCGGCCGGATCTCGCTCGACGGTCACGACCAGCGTGGGGTGCCGGCACACCGGCGCGGCGTCGGCCTGATGTTCCAGGACCACCAGCTCTTCCCGCAGCGTGACGTCGGCGGCAACGTCGCCTTCGGCCTGCGTGTGCGCGGCGTCGACCGACGCGAACAGGCCGAACACGTACGGGAGTTGCTGGCACTCGTCGGCCTGCCCGGCGCCGAGCGCCGCGCCGTCTCCGCGCTCTCCGGCGGCGAGCAGCAGCGCGTGGCGCTCGCCCGCGCCCTGGCACCGCGCCCCCGGCTGCTGATGCTCGACGAGCCGCTCGGTCAGCTCGACCGCTCCCTGCGTGAACGCCTGGTGGTCGAACTGCGGCAACTCTTCGGCGAGTTGGGGACCACCGTACTCGCGGTCACGCACGACCAGGGCGAGGCGTTCGCCCTGGCCGACCGGGTCGTGGTGATGCGGGACGGCCGGATCGCCCAGTCCGGCACCCCGCTCGAAGTGTGGCAGCACCCGGCGGACGCCTTCGTGGCCCGTTTCCTCGGCTTCGACAACGTGGTCGAGGCGAAGGTGGCCGCTGCCGGGGACACCGCCGACACGCCCTGGGGCAGGCTCCGGCTCCCCGCCGGGCCCCGGCAGGGCGCGGCCCCCGCGGGAGGCGCGCGCCACCTCCTCGTACGGCCCGCGGGCGTACGCCTTGCCGACCCGTCCGACGCCGCGCTGACCTGCACCGTCACCGCCCGCACCTTCCGCGGCACCCACGTCGCCCTGCACCTGCGGCCCCGCGGTGACAGCCCCGGTATCGAGGCGGCGTGCGCCCTGCGCGAGGCCCCGGAGCCGGGAGCCGAGGTGGGTGTCACCTTCGACCCGGCGGAAATCGTGGTGTTGGGCGGGGACCTGGCGCCATAGGTGTTCTGTCCCGGGAGGTTGTGGACGGTGACAGGGCTCACGGTTGACCGATCTCGAAATGAGTGAGGGCCTTCTGGCTCGGTGCGGATTGCGAGATCTGCACCGGCGACCAGAAAGGCCCTCATGCCTGACCGTTACGCACCGCTGACCGAGACTGGACGCCTGCGCCTGGCCCGCTGCGTGGTGGACGACGACTGGCCCCGCGGCGGGCCGCGGAACGCTTCCAGGTCTCCGCGAGCACCGCCAAGCGGTGGGCCGACCGCTACCGGCAGCACGGCGAGGCGGGCATGACCGACCGCCTCAGCCGCCCCCGCCCCAGCCCACGGCGGACCCCGACCCGCACCGGGCGGCGGATCGTCAAGGTCCGTCTGCTGCGCCGCCGGGACCGGCCCGCATCGCGGGCCTGAGCTTCCCCGGGCCCGTGAGAGCCGGGGGAGAGCGGAGTAGGCCGGACCCCGCTCGGCAGCGCCGGTCGCACGCGTGCGACCGAATCCCGTCCTGACCCGTCGGGCAGACCCTAGGCTCGTACACATGACCGACGACGACATGCGCCACGCCCCCGGACGCCTCTCGCACGACCGCTACTGTGACGAAATCATCGCCCAGACCGACCTGTTGAGATCCCACCTGACCGGTGCCGACCTCGGCATGGCCGTGCCCACCTGCCCCGACTGGACGCTGCGTGACCTTGCCGCGCATGTCGGCGGCGCGCACCGCTGGGTGGAGACGATCGTGCGGACGAGGGCCACCGAACGGGTCTCCCTGCGAGAGATCCTCAGTGCCGTCGAACCGGTCAGGGACGGCGACCCGGCCGCCCTGGACGCCTGGCTCGCCGAGGGCGCACGGCTGCTGGTGGACGTGTTGCGCGAGGCCGGTCCCGGCCTCGCCTGCTGGAGCTGGGGCTGGGAGTCGCACTCCGGGTTCTGGGCCCGCCGCATGACCCACGAGACGCTGATCCACCGTGCCGACGCCGCGCTCACCGTGGGCGCCGCGTACGAGGCGGCCCCCGAGGTCGCCGCCGACGCGCTCGACGAGTGGCTGCGCATCGTCCGCTTCTTCCAGGACGCCGGCATCAAGGAGGACATCGCGCAGCTGAAGGCGGGCGGCCGCACCCTCCACCTGCACGCCACCGACACGGCCCCGGAGATCGCCGCCGAGTGGCTGATCGAGCTGGGCGACGACGGCATCGCATGGAGCCGTGCCCATGAGAAGGCCGACGCCGCGTTGCGGGGCCCGCTCACCGATGTGCTGCTCACCCTCCTGCGCCGCGAGCCGCTCACCGACGGTGGCCGCGTCGAGGTGCTCGGCGACCGCGAGCTGATCGACTTCTGGCTGGAGCGGTCCGCTTTCGCGTGACCTCGCCGGATCGTCGTCGCCTCGGGCGACACGAAAAAGGGGCGGTCGGCCGTGACGACCGAGCGCCCCTTTCGTACACCGGCTCGCTACTTCTGCGACGCACCACGGCGACGCAGCGCGAACACCACGGCGCCGCCCGCGACGACGAGAGCCGCGGCGATGCCCGCGATCACCGGGGTGTGGGAGTCGGCTCCGGTCTCGGCCAGGTTCGAACCTCCGGCGGGAGAGGCCGAGTTGGGCGCGGAGGGAACCGGCGACGCGGCGCTGGAGTGCGACGCGGCGCTGGAGTGCGACGCGGAGGCGCTCGGGGTCGCGGTGGCCGACGGTGCCGACGCGCTCGGGCTAGGGGTGCCGGACGGCGTCCCGCTGGTGGAGGGGCTCGGCGTCGCGGTGGCGCAGCCCTTGGCGGGCGTGGTCAGGACGGGCTTGATGTCCTGGTCGACATAGGTACCGGCCTTGACGTGCACGCGGTACGTCGTGTTCGGCTGCCAGTCCTCGGCGAACGACACGGTGACGCCCTTGAGGGAGCCCGTGACCTCCTTGGTGCCGACCAGCTTCTCGGCGCCGCCCGACGCGCGGTAGACGGAGACGGTGGCCTGGGTGCCTGAGGCGTCCTTGTCGGTGACGGTGATGGCGCCCTTGCCGCCGGTGCATGTCGCGGCGGCGGTGAACTCGCCGATGGTGCAGGCGGAGGCGGAACCGGCGACGCCGAAGATCAGGGCCGCCGCGGCGCCGGTGGTTCCTGCGATGCGCAGGGCGCGCGGAATGGTGTGAGGGGTTCGGGACACGGTCGGTGATCGTCCTTTGCGGGAGTCAGGCGCGAAGCACCTGCGGAGGAGGAGCGAGGCGGCCGCGCGGAAACACCCCCGGACACTTTCACCTCAAGTCCCCCACGGTCACCTCACGTCTATAAGGGACGGCGACGCAGCGTCAATACGCTACCGGGCCAAACCAGGCCCACGCAGGGAGACTTGACCGGACCTTGACCCGGCGTGCGTTTCAACTCCGGGTCCGTTTCAACTCCGGTTTCGTTTCAGCCCCGAGTCCGTTTCCCCATCGAGTTCGTTTCCACGTCGGGGCCGTTTCCGTCCAGCGCTCGTCTCCGTCCAGCGCTCGTCTCCGTCCAGCGCCCGTTTCCGTCGGACCTGCTCTCAGCCCATCGCTTCCAGCGCTCCGGCCGCGTCGTCCACCGACTCGACGAGGGCGATACGCCCCTTCATGGCGCGGTCGCGCGCCAGTGCCCGCAGCAGCGGCCAGGCAGGCAGGTGCCGCGTCCAGTGCGCCTCGTCGACCAGGACCATCGGGGTCGGCTCGCCGCGCGACTCGTAATAGTTGGGCGTGGCGTTGTCGAAGATCTCCTGCACCGTGCCCGCCGCGCCGGGCAGGAAGACGACACCGGCGCCGGAACGGGCGAGCAGGCCGTCCTCGCGCGTGGCGTTGGCGAAGTACTTGGCGAGGTGCGAGGCGAACGCGTTCGGCGGCTCGTGACCGTAGAACCAGGTGGGGATGCCGACGGAGGTGCCGCCGTCCGGGAACCGTTCGCGGACCTCGAACGCGGCGCGCGCCCACGCGGTGACCGACGGCGTGAACGTCGCTGTCCTGGCCAGGAGTTGCAGCGCCGCGGCGAGCATCTTGTCGTCGTGCGGCGCCGCGTACGCGCCGAGGTTGGCGGCCTCCATGGCTCCGGGGCCGCCGCCCGTGGCGACCGTGAAACCGGCCCGCGCGAGGCAGCGGCCGAGCCGGGCCGCACCGGCGTACGCGTCGGTGCCGCGGCCCATGGCGTGCCCGCCCATGACACCCACTACCCTTGCGCCGGCGAGGAGTTCGTCGAGTGCGTCCGAGACGGAGTCGTCGTGCACGGCTCGCAGCATCGAGGCGAACACGTCCCCGTCGGCCTTGGTGCGCCGGAACCACGCGTAGGCGCGGGCGTCGGGAGTCGCCTCGTACCCGCCTTCGCCGGCGAGTCCCGCGAAGAGTTCGTCGGGCGCGTAGAGGTGAGCCCGGTACGGGTCGAACGGCAGCCCCGGGACCGGCGGGAAGACCAGGGCCCCGGCCGCCCTGACCCGCGCCCCCGCCCGGGGTTCCATCGGGCAGCCCAGGAAGACGGCGCCCGAGACGTCGGCGGTGAGCAGCGCGCTCGTACGGCCCGTCAGGTCCACGGCCTGCACCCGGTGCCCGGCGAGCGTGCCGCGCTCGGCGAGCACCGCGTCGAACTCGGCGAGCGTCCCGATCTCCCGGTCGAAGGACGTGGCGGGCAGGGCAGGCTCCAGCCCGGACCCGGACCCGGACCCGGACCCGGACCCGGACTCGGATTCGAGCCCGGACTCGGGTGGGCGAGGCGGCTGCTGGGGTGTGGGTGAAGACGGTGTCGGCTGCACCCGGCCATGCTAGGCAGCCGCGTCTCGCGCGCCGGCCGGACCCGGCCCTCCCGCTCAGCCCTGGACGGCCGCCGGGTCCATCCAGAGCACCTCGAAGGTGTGGCCGTCCAGGTCGTCGAAGGCGCGCCCGTACATGAAGCCGTGGTCCTGCTTCTCGCCGGTCTCGGAACCGCCCGCGGCGATCGCCTTCTCGACGAGCTCGTCGACCTTCTCCCGGCTCTCGGCGTTCAGCGCGAGCATCACCTCACTGTCGGTGCGCGAGTCGACGATGGTCTTCTTCGTGAAGCTCGCGTACTTCTCCTTGGTGAGCAGCATGATCACGATGTGCTCGCTGATGACCACGGAGGCCGCGGTGTCGTCGGAGAACTGCGGGTTGATCGAGTAGCCGAGGTCGGTGAAGAACTTCTTGGCCGCTTCGAGGTCGCTCACGGCCAGGTTCGGGAAGATCATCTGCTGGAACATCTGATGTCCTGCGCTTTCTCCGTGCGGTGGTGTCATGTCGTACGTGGGTGGAGACCCGCGCACCCCGCGAAACTCATCGCCGGATCAGCGGAACCGCCGAAAGTTCGGCGACGACCCAGGTCAGCGGTCCGAATACGGCCAGCAGGGCGCCCGCGCGCAGGGCCGCGGCGCCGCGCAGCATCGTCGCGGGCGCGCCGAGGCGCAGCAGGGCGGTCACGGTGTGCCTGCGGGCCTGACGTGCCTCCACGGCCGCCGTGGCCAGGGTCGCCACGGCGCAGCCCGCCACAAGGAGGGAGCCGAGGGCCGTCAGTGGCCCGAGGTCCGGCGTGGCCGCGCCGTACAGCGCGCCCGCCGCGTACGCCGCCGAGGCGACCGCGCACACCACGCCGAGCGGGCGGCCGATGCGCCGCGCCTCTTCCTGGAGCACCCGCCCGGCCAGCAGCC
>NZ_JAPHNL010000023.1 GCF_026274175.1 Streptomyces beihaiensis | reverse complement strand
CGCGTCGCCGCCTGCGCCGCCCGCACCGCCTCGCGCGGGCGGCCCGCGTCACGCGCGAGGAACGCCGCGTTGCAGAACGCGTGCGCCTCCAGGGCCGGATCGCCCGCCATCCGCGCGGTGGCGAGCGCCTCCGCGTAATGCGAGCGCGCGTCTTCGAAGCGGCCCGAGTCGTGCGCCAGCCAGCCCACCGAGATGGCCAGTTCGCCAGCGCCCGCCAGAAGCCGATCGGCGGCCTCGCGCTGCGCCGCGCCCGTGTCGAGCAGCTCGAACGCGGTGCGCAGCGGCGCCGCGGCCCGCCGGTACAGGCCGTCCCCGCCGTGCCGGTCGTCGAGCAGCCGGATCCGCCGGATCGCCTCCTCCACGGCGCCGATCCCGGCCCGCGCCGGATGCCGGTCGAGGGGGGACGCCGGTGGCGCGGCGCCGGGGGCTGCCGTGACGGGCGGCGCGCCGAAGGGCGCGAGGGCGGCGACGGCCACCGTGGCCGTCGATCCGGTCATGCCGGTCATGAATGCGCGACGCCGCACGTCGCTCTCCTCTTGGTACGTGTGTTCGTGTTCGGTGGGGGCGTCCAGAGGTGGGCGCGCGCCCCGGCCGCGCACGGACGAACGAGGCGCGAAGCCCAGGTCCGTGAGGGTCCGGCCGGGGAACATGTGCAGGAACACCCGCTCGTAGGCGTAGTTGGGGCAGCGGATCTCGCCCGCCTCCACGCGCCCGACGTAGCGTGCGTCGCAGCTCACCCGCTCGCCGATCTCCCGCGCGGCGCGCCGCACCGCGGCCGCGAACTCGCCGGGCGAGCGCTGTCCGCGCAGCCGCCGGAAGGCGAGATTGGGCCGTGGGGACTGCGGCGCCGCGGTGTCGGGAAGATTCGGCGACGACGTCATGGCGGGTCCTCTCGTGCGAACCGTGCCGGACGTCAAGGGATCGAAGGACCCGAGCAACCGAGGGGCAAGCGCCACCGTATCGTTCGGCGTCCGTGCGACACCCTTGTCCCGGCGAGGCTCGAAGGTACCGGCTGTCACGGACCCGCCACACGATGTTTGGCTACAAACCGGATATCTCACCCACGATCTGCCATGAACTGCCATCCTTTGCGGCGGAGTACCGCCGTAGCTGTTGACAGACACGCGCGTTGAACCATGCGGCGAAACCCCATCTCCTGAGGAGAGGTCCCATGGCGGCACTTCCCACCTGCGACCTGGTCACCGTGCCGGCCCGGCAGGGCCTGGAAGCGGTCGACATCCTGCGCCGCGGCGACGCGGAGACGGTCGGCCCCGTGTTCCACGACGGCGGCGGCGACACCCTCGGCTTCCTCGTCCCGCCCGGCACCGCCGACGGCTGGGACGTGCCCGGCAGCGCCTGTACGCAGACCGAGCGAGCGCCCGAGCCCCCGTCGGCCGGCACCGACTGGCTGCTGCCGCCGGAGCCCGGCGCCGACCCCGACGACGCCACGCTCGTCACCGACCCGGCCGTGCTGCGCGCAGCGCTCGACGAGGCCGCCCGGCTGATCGAGGCCGCCGACAACTGCCGCTGAGCCGATCGCCGCTCCGCCCCGGATAATGGGCGAATGGCAAGGTCACGCGGGTCACGCGGGTCACACACGAACGAGAAGCAGAGCCGCACGGGCGGCAGCGGCGGGGGCGGGCGCGGCCGGGCGGCCCGCGAGCCGGTCGTCGAGACCGTCGACGGCGGCCTCGCCGAGCTGATACCCGACCGCGACCGGCCCGCCGCGTGGACCCTCTACCTCGACGGCGCCCCGCAGTCGCACGTCGACCTCGACGACCCCACGTACCTCTCCTTCGAGTACCAGCGCCGCATCGGCCACGCCATCGACCTCGCCGCCGAGCCCGGACGGCCCGTGCACGCCGTGCATCTCGGCGGCGGCGCCTTCACCCTCGCCCGCTACGTCGCCGCGACCCGGCCCCGCTCCACCCAGCAGGTCGTGGAGCGCGACGCCCCGCTCATCCAGCTCGTGCGGGCCACGCTGCCGCTCGACCCGGCGGCCCGCATCAGGGTCCGTACCGCCGATGCCCGCGAGGGGCTCGGGCGGCTCCCGGACGACCGGGCCGACCTGCTCGTGGCGGACGTCTTCGGCGGGGCCCGCACCCCGGCCCACCTGACCAGTACGGAGTTCCTGGGGGAGGTGCGGCGGGTGCTGCGGGTGGGCGGGACGTACGTGGCGAACCTCGCCGACGGCCCACCGCTCGCCCACCTGCGCGCCCAGATCGCCACCGCCGCGGCCGTCTTCCCCGAACTCGCCCTCGCCGCCGACCCGGCGGTGCTGCGCGGCAAACGGTTCGGCAACGCGGTCCTTGTGGCCTCCGCCCACCCCCTGCCCGTGGCCGATCTCACCCGGCGGGCGGCGGGGGACCCGCACCCCGGGCGGGTACTGCACGGGCGCGAACTGACCGACTTCGCCGGGGGAGCGGTGCCGGTCACCGACGCCGCGGCCAAGGCGTCGCCCGCGCCACCGGCTTCGGTGTTCCGCTAGTGCGGGGCGACGGTACGGGGCGACGGCACCGGGCGACGCTCAGTACTGGTCGATCTGCACCGTCGGCTTGTGGTCGTGCCACGTGCAGAACACCGACACCCTCTCCTGGCCCGAGGCGAACTCCACCCGGATCCACGTCGGCTGCTTCCACACCTGCACCGACCAGCCGGAGGCCGGTGTCGCCGAGACGAGTTTCGCCGATGTGCCGCCGATGTCGAAGACCACCCGGCCGCCTCGGGTCGGGTAGCTCTTCACGGTGCCGGACGAGGTGCCGGACGCCGCCGCTCCCGACGGTGGCCTGGTGGGCGGGGGCGACGTCGACGCCGTGTGCGACGGGCCGGTGCCGTCCGACGGGTGCGCGGGCGAGGACGGGGCCGGGCGGTGCGTGGAGGAGGCGATGGGTGACGCCGGGCCGTCGTGCGAGTCGTCCGTGTGCCCGTCGCCGTTCCCGTGCGCGTCGCCGTCGCCGGTGTCCGTCGAGACCGGCAGGGCCCTCGGCGGGTCGTACGCCGTGCCCGCCATCACCGTGTGCACGCCCCACCACGACAGGGTCACCGCGGCCCCCGTGGCCAGCAGCCACGCGCCCGCCGCGGCCAGGCTCCGGGCCGGCGGGCGGAGACTGCGCAGGGGCTTGCGTTCGGGCTTGCGGGGCCGGGGTTCGTCGGAAGGCGTCGGGTGCATCGCGGGCCATACTGCACCACACGCGCCGCTACTGTCCCGTGCGGCCGAAAGCCGTCCGGAGCAGGGGCCGGGCCGTCACCCGGACCCGGCCCGGTGTCGCCCGAATGGCGTACGGTGCCGCCCATGGCAAGTGTGCTCGTGGTCGAGGACGACCAGTTCGTGCGCTCCGCCCTCATCCGGCATCTGACCGACGCCGCACACACCGTGCGCAGTGTCGGCACCGCCCTTGAGGCGCTGCGCGAGGTCGCTCATTTCCGGTTCGACGTGGTGATTCTCGATCTCGGTCTACCCGATCTGGACGGGGCCGAGGCGCTGAAGATGCTGCGCGGCATCACCGACGTACCCGTGATCATCGCCACCGCACGCGACGACGAGGCCGAGATCGTCCGGCTCCTCAACGACGGCGCCGACGACTACCTCACCAAGCCGTTCTCGCCCGAGCACCTCACCGCCCGGATGGCCGCCGTGCTGCGCCGCGCCCGCGGCAGCGCCACCGCCGAACCGCCCTCCCGGCTGATCCAGGTCGGCGGCCTGACCGTCGACCCGCTGCGCCGCCAGGCCGAACTCGACGGGGCGCCGCTCGACCTGACCCGCCGCGAGTTCGACCTGCTCGCCTTCCTCGCCGGGCGGCCCGGCGTGGTCGTGGCCCGCAAGGAGCTGCTCGCCGAGGTGTGGCAGCAGTCGTACGGGGACGACCAGACCATCGACGTCCACCTGTCGTGGCTGCGCCGCAAGCTCGGTGAGACGGCGGCCCGGCCGCGCTATCTGCACACCCTGCGCGGCGTCGGCGTGAAGCTCGAACCCCCGCACACCGAACCCCCGCACACCGAACCCCCACGCGCCCGACCCCCACAGCCACAGCCGCCGCACCCAGGGCCGTACGCATGAGATGGGCGCTGGTCAAGGTCTGCCTGGCCGTGACGGTCATGGTGGTCGTGGCGTTCGCCGTGCCGCTCGGCCTGGTCATCAAGGAGATGGCGCGCGACCGGGCGTTCTCCAACGCCGAGCGGACCGCGGCCGCCATCGGCCCCACGCTCTCCATCACCTCCGACCGCGACCAGCTCGCCCGCGCCCTGGCCACCGCGCAGACCGGCGACGGCGACCGGATGTCCGTGTACGTACCGGCCGCCGGCGGCAACCCGGCCATCCGCCTGGGCAAGCAGCGCGTACCCGACGACAAGCTCACCCACATCACCCGCGCCACCGTGCAGGACGTGCCGGGCGGCTCGGTCTGGTTGCAGCCGATCGCCGTGAGCACCGGGAAGATCGCCGTCGTCGGCGTGTACGTGCCCGAGGCCGAGGTCACCAACGGTGTGGCCACCGCCTGGGTCGTGCTCGGCGGCGTCGGGATCGCGCTGATCATCGGCTCCGTCGCGGTCGCCGACCGGCTCGGCGTGCGGATGGTGCGGCCCGCCGCGCGGCTCGCCGGGGCCGCGCACGATCTCGGCGAGGGCAAGCTCGGGGCGCGCGTGAAGGAGGACGGGCCGAGCGAACTGCGGCTCGCCGCCGCCGCGTTCAACGCGATGGCCGACCAGGTCGTGCAGCTGCTCGCCAACGAGCGGGAGCTGGCCGCCGACCTCTCGCACCGGCTGCGCACCCCGCTGACCGTGCTCCGCCTCAACGCGGCCTCGCTGGGCGACGGGCCCGCAGCCGACCAGACCCGGGCCGCGGTCGAGCAGCTGGAGCGGGAGGTCGACACCATCATCCGCACCGCCCGCGAGGCGAAACCGCAGACCGCACCGGCCGGGCCCGGCTCCGGCTGCGACGCCGCCGAGGTGATCCGCGACCGGATGGCGTTCTGGTCGGCGCTCGCCGAGGACGAGGGCCGCAAGGTGAGCGTGGCCGGGGTCGACCGCCCGGTCCGCATCCCCGTGGTGCGCGGCGAACTCGTGGCCGCGCTCGACGCCCTCCTCGGCAACGTGTTCCGGCACACCCCGGAGGGCACCGCCTTCGCGGTCGACGTGCACAGCGGAGAGGACGCGGTGATCGTGCTGGTCTCGGACGCGGGGCCCGGCATCGCCGACCCGGCCGCCGCCATGGCCCGCGGTGGAGGCAAGGGCACGGGCACCGTCGGCGGCGAAACCGTCGGCTCGACCGGTCTCGGCCTGGACATCGTGCGGCGCCTCGCCGAGTCGACCGGCGGCGACGTACGGATCGGCGCGTCCGTCCTCGGCGGCACCGAGGTCCGCGTCTGGCTGCAGCTCGACGGGCACGGCGCCGGTCAGGCGCGGCGCGGCCGGGGCCGCGGACGCGGCAGGGGGCGGAGCGGAAACGGACATCGCGGACGGGAACGCAGAGGTCTCGCCCCGTCCTTTAACCGGTCCCGATCCCTTCCTTAAGCCAGCCCTAAGATCCGCAACCGCCTTCCCGGTTGCCCGATTTGACGGGTTCCGGCTCGCTAGCGTGCTGCCGCACCCCAACCCCCGTACAGCTAAGGCAGGCACGCGATGAGCAGCACGCACCGGCGCAGGGTCAGCGGCAGGAACAAGGCGATAGGCGGTGTGGTCGCGGCGGCCGTCGTGGGCGGCGGCGCCTTCCTGTTCGCCTCGAACGCGTCCGCGGCCTCGGTGGGCGCCACGTTCAGCAGGACCAGCAGCTGGTCCGGCGGGTACACCGGCCAGTACGAGATCAAGAACGACACGGACCGGGCCAAGTCCGGCTGGACGCTCACCTTCGACCTGCCGCGGGGCGCGAGGCTCAGCTCGCTGTGGAACGGCGAGTCGACGGTCTCCGGGCAGCAGGTCACCGTGAAGCCGCCCTCCTGGGCGAAGAGCATCGCCGCGGGCGCCTCGCTGACCGTCGGCTTCGTGGTCTCCGGCGACGGCTCCCCGACGTCCTGCACCATCGACGGCGCCAAGTGCTCGGTCGACGACGGCTCGACGCCGGAGCCGTCCGGCCGCCCGACCGCGAGCGCGACCTCCGCCCCGACGGCCTCCCCGACAGCCTCCGCGTCCGCGTCCGCGTCCGCCTCCACGTCGGCCGCGCCGACCAGGTCCGCGACGGCGAGCCCGTCGACGTCCGCGTCCACCGGCTCCGGATCAGGGTCCGGCACGACGTCGGCCGCCGGGTTCGCCCCGTACGTCGACACGTCGCTGTACCCGTCCTTCGACCTGGTCTCATCGGCCAGGGCGACCGGCGTCAAGGAGTACAACCTCGCCTTCATCACCTCCGGCGGCGGCTGCACCCCGAAGTGGGGCGGCGTCACCGACCTGGGCAGCGACAAGGTCGCCGCGCAGATCGGCGACCTGCGCGCGGCGGGCGGCGACGTCCGCGTCTCCTTCGGCGGCGCCTCCGGCACCGAACTGGGCGAGGCATGCTCCTCGGCGAGCGACCTGGCGGCGGCCTACCAGAAGGTCATCGACCAGTACCGCCTCACCAAGGTCGACTTCGACATCGAGGGCGGCGCCCTGCCGGACACGGCCGCCAACACCAAGCGCGCCAAGGCCATCGCGACGCTGCAGAAGAACAACCCGAGGCTGAACGTGTCGTTCACGCTGCCCGTCATGCCGGAGGGCCTGACCTCCGACGGCGTGAACTTCCTGAAGAACGCCAAGTCCAACGGCGTCAGGACCGACCTCGTCAACGTCATGGCGATGGACTACGGCGCCTCCTACGACGGCGACATGGGCGACTACGCCGAGCAGGCCGCCACCGCCACGCACGGGCAGCTCAAGAGCGCGCTCGGCCTGTCGGACACGGCAGCCTGGAAGGCCGTGGGCATCACCCCGATGATCGGCGTCAACGACGTCTCGGCCGAGACCTTCAAGGTCGCCGACGCCACGCAGCTGGTGAAGTTCGCCCAGGCCAAGGGCCTCGGCGGCCTGTCGATGTGGTCGGCCAACCGCGACAAGCAGTGCGCGGGCGGTGCCTCGAACTGGGCGCAGCCGACGTGCAGTTCGATCGAGCAGCCGGCGAACGCCTTCCAGAAGGCGTTCGCGGCCTTCCGGTAGCCCGCGGCGGGCCGTCGCACGCAACACGGCCCCGGCCGCCCCCCATGCGGCCGGGGCCGGCGGGTCACCCGGGCAGCTCGCCCGTCCGGGCGACCCCGCTGTACCAGGCCGCGCTCGACTTCGGGATGCGCGCCTGCGTCTCGTAGTCGACGTACACCGCGCCGAACCGCTTGCTGTACCCGTACGCCCACTCGAAGTTGTCGAGCAGCGACCACAGGAAGTACCCGCGTACGTCCGCGCCGCGCGCCACGGCGTCGTGCACGGCGGCGAGATGGGCGTGCAGGTAGCGGATGCGGTCCGGGTCGTGGACCCGCCCCTCCGCGTCGACCGTGTCCTCGAACGCGGCACCGTTCTCCGTCACGTACAGCGGCACGCCCGGTGCCTGGGCCGTGTAGTCGAGCAGCAGGTCGGTCAGGCCGGTCGGGTCCACCGGCCAGTTCATGGCGGTGAGTTCACCTGGCGCGTGGTGGAAGGCGACGCGCTCCGAGCCAGGCCAGGGGGAGTGGTCGCTGGCACCGTGCCCGTCGAGCCGGGGCCCCGTGCCGCCGTCGCGCGGGGCGGAGACCACCGCGGGCGTGTAGTAGTTGATCCCGATGAAGTCGAGCGGCTGGTGGGCGGTGGCGGTGTCCCCGTCCCGGACGAAGGACCAGTCGGTCACGCCGGCCGTGTCGGCGAGCAGGTCCTCCGGGTAGGCGCCGCCGAGCAGCGGGCCGGTGAAGACGCGGTTGGCGAGCGCGTCGATGCGGCGCCGGGCGTCCAGGTCGGCCGGGTCCTCGGTGAGCGGCCTGACCACGCTCGGGTTGAGGCTGATGCCGATGTTCGCGCGGGCCGGCACCGTCTCGCGCAGCGCCCGCACGGCGAGGCCGTGACCGAGGTTGAGGTGGTGCGCGGCGCGCAGCGCGGCGACCGGGTCGGTGCGGCCCGGCGCGTGCACGCCCGAGCCGTAGCCCAGAAAGGCGCTGCACCAGGGTTCGTTGAGCGTCACCCAGTTGTGCACCCGGTCGCCGAGCGCACCGCCGACCAGCGCCGCGTACTCGGCGAACCGGTGCGCGGTGTCCCGCTCCGGCCAGCCGCCCGCGCTCTCCAGCTCCTGCGGCAGGTCCCAGTGGTAGAGCGTCGCCATGGGCGTGATGCCGTGCGTCAGGAGTTCGTCGACCAGACGCCGGTAGAAGTCGAGCCCGCGCTGCACGGCCGGCCCGCGCCCGGTGGGCTGCACGCGCGGCCACGCCACGGAGAACCGGTAGGCGGTGAGCCCGAGGTCGGCCATGAGCCGCACGTCGTCACGCCATCGGTGGTAGTGGTCGACGGCGACGTCACCGGTGTCCCCGTCGAGGACCTTGCCGGGCGTATGGCTGAAGGTGTCCCAGATGGACGGGGTCCGCCCGTCCTCGGTGACGGCCCCCTCGATCTGGTACGAGGCGGTGGCGGCGCCCCACATAAACCCGGCGGGAAACCGGACAGGGGCGGAGGCGTCGGTGCGAGAAGAGGGGGAGGGGGAGGAGTGATTGGTGGTAGTCATAGGAGCGCTCCCATGGATGGGTGGAGGGTGCGGACGGGCGGCTTCTCAGGGGCGCGCGGCCGTGTCGTCGGTACGCGGCCGCGCGGCGCGGGCGAAGGAAGCGGCCACCGGCCGACGGAGGACGAGGAGAGGACGACGCACAGAACTCGGCGGATGCCTGGTCCGGCCGGTCACCGGAGGCACGGTCACCCCTTCACGGCCCCTTGCATGATCCCGCCCACGATCTGCTTGCCGAACAACAAGAAGGCCACGAGCAGCGGCAGCGTCCCCAGCAGCGCCCCCGCCATGATCACGGAGTCGTCGGGGATGTAGCCGGTTCCCAGCTCGTTCAGGGCGACCTGAACCGTGGGATTCTGCGAGTTGAGCGCGATGATCGGCCACAGGAAGTCGTTCCAGGCCATCACGAACGTCAGCAGGCCGAGCACGGCCATCGCGGGCCGGGCCGCGGGAAACACGACGTGCCACACCACGCGCAGACTGCTCGCGCCGTCCATCCGCGCGGCCTCGATCAGCTCGGTCGGCAGCGCCTGGACCAGGTACTGCCGCATGAAGAACGTGCCGAACGCGCTGACCAGCGTGGGCAGGATGACGGTCTGGAGGTGGTTGGCCCAGCCCAGGTCCGTCATCCACAGGTACAGCGGTACGACGGCCAGCTGCGGCGGCACCATCATCGTGCCGATCGTCAGCAACAGCAGCAGTGACGAGAACCGGAACCGCAGCTTGGCGAAGGCGAATCCGGCGAGCGTGGAGAAGAGCACCGTACCCGCGGTGATCGTCGACGCCACGACGATCGAGTTGAGCATCGCGGTGCCCATGCCCGCCTGGTCCCAGGCGGTCCCCAGGTTCTTGAACAGGTTCCCGCCGAACCAGAGGGGCGGCGGGGTCTGCGCGAGCCGCGTGTTGGTACGGGAGGCGGCGACGGCCGTCCACACCAGCGGCGCGAGCGAGACGAGTGCGAACAGCACGAGGGCGGTGTACGTGACGGGCCCCGCGTGCAACTGCTTGCCCGCGCCCATCACACGGCGGCGTTGCCGCTGCGGCCCCCGAGGAAGGGTCACATCAGTGGTGGTCATTGAGAAGACTTCCTCAGCCATCGGGAGACGAGCAGATTGATCGCGGCGATCACCAGCAGGATCAGGAACATCGACCAGGCGATGGCGGACGCCTTGCCGAGGTTGCCGATCGTCCAGCCCTGGTCGTACATGTACAGACCGAGCGTCTGGTACTGGTGCTCGGAACCGCCCTTGGCGCCGCTGACCCCGCCGAACAGCAGCGGCTCGGCGAACAGCTGGGTCGCGCCGATGGTGGAGACGATGACGGTGAACAGGATCGTCGGCCGCAGCATCGGGATCGTCACGTGCCGGAACTGCTGCCAGCGGCCGGCGCCGTCGAGCGCCGCCGACTCGTACAGGTCCGCCGGGACGGCCTGCATCGCGGCGAGGTAGATCAGCGCGTTGTAGCCGGTCCAGCGCCAGATCACGATGGACGACACGGCCAGCTGTGAACCCCAGTTGGACTCACGCCAGTTGACGGCGCCGATGCCCACCTGGTGCAGCAGCCAGTTGGCCATCCCGGTGTCCGGCGAGAACAGCAGCACGAAGACGAGCGTCGCCGCGGCGGCCGACGTGGCGTACGGGGTGAGCATCACCACGCGCCAGATCGTCGACCCGCGCAACCGGTAGTTGAGCATGTGCGCGAGCCAGAGCGCGGCCGCCAGCTGCGGCACCGTGGAGAGCACTCCGATGGTGAACGTGTTCTTCAGGGCGTTCCAGAAGAAGTCCGACGAGAACAGGTTCCGGTAGTTGTCCAGGCCCGCCCAGGTCTGGGTGGACAGGGACGACAGCTGCACGTGGTGCAGCGAGTACCAGGCGGTGTAGAGCAGCGGCACCAGGGAGAACGCGCCGAAGATCAGGAAGAAGGGCGCGATGAAGGCGTACGGCGACGCCTTCGTGTCCCAGCGGTACAGGCGGCTGCGCCACGAGCCGTCGCCCCGGCGCGGCGCACGCGGCGCGCGCGACGTACGCGAGGTACGTGACGCGCGCCGTGTGGGTGCCTCGTCGGAGGTGGTGGAGGCGGTGGAGGCGGTCGGACTGCTCACTGGCCGAGCACGTCCTTGATCTCCTTGGACGCGGCGTCCCAGCCCTGCGCGGGCGACTTGCCCTTCTGCTCGACCTGGAGGATGCCGACGTCGGTGATGGCGCTGCCGATCGGCTGGTCCTTGGCGCCGTGGTACTGCGACGGGATCGTCTTGGCCGAGGCGGAGAAGATCTGGGTCAGCGGGGCGCCGGAGAAGTACGCGGTGGTCGCCGCGGCGGGCTTCAGCTTCGGGTAGGCCGCCGGGGTCGAGGGGAAGCTGGCCTGCTTGGCGAAGACCTTCTCCTGCTGGGCGGGCGCGGTCAGCCACTTCGCCAGGGCGATGGCCTCCTTCCGGTGCTTGCTCGCCTTCGGCACGCCGATGAACGAGCCGCCCCAGTTGGACGCGGTCGGCGCGGCCGCCACGTCCCAGTTGCCCTTGCCGGAGTCGCCCGACTTCTGCTCGATGTAGCCGATCATCCACGCCGGGCAGGCGATCGAGGCGAACTTGGCGTTGGCGAAGCCCTGGTCCCACGGCTTGTCGAACTGCTTCAGCTTGGCCGACATGTCACTGGTCGCCACCTCCATGGCGGCGTTCCAGGCGCGCTTGACGCCCGGCGACTTGTCCCAGACGACCTTGCCGTCCTTGTCGTAGTACGCGGTCGACTCACCGCCGATGGCCGCGTTGTAGACGGAGGAGGCGGAGTCCACGAACTTGGTGCCCTTGGGGGCGTGCTTCATGTAGTCCTTGCCGACGTCGACGTACTTGCTCCAGCTGCCCTTCCACATGTTCGCCAACTGGTCGCGGTCGGTGGGCAGTCCGGCCTTCTTGAAGAGGTCCTTGCGGTAGCAGATCGCCATCGGCCCGATGTCGGTGCCGAGCCCTATGAGGCGGCCGTCCTTCGTGGTGGCCTGGGCGAGCTTCCAGTCCAGCCACTGCGACTTGTCGACGTACTTGCCCAGGTCGACGAACTTGTCGCCCTGCGTCTGCACGGCGTCCGTGATGTTGCCGACCTCGATGGCCTGCACGTCGTCGGTGCCGGAACCGGCCTGCAGGCGGGTGACCGTCTTCGGCCAGTAGACGTCGGTGCGGGTGGTGACGTTCTCCTTGATGGTGATGTCCGGGTGGAGCTTCATGTACTCGTCGTAGAGTCCGGCCTGCTTGTAGCCGAACGTGCCGAAGGTGCCGACGGTCAGCGTGGTCTTCCCGCCGCCGCCACCGCCGCTTCCGCCGGAGCCACTGTTGTCATCGCTGGCGCACCCGGCGAGCAGCCCTGTGGCCAGGGCGGCGACGGCCGCGAGGGCCGTCACGCGTCGGGATCTACGGGTGCGGGTACGGGCAGTCGTGCGCATGTGCGTCCTCCAGGTACTCCAGGTACTCCGTGCTGCGGGTTCCGGCTGGTGCCGATTGTGCGGCCTCTGTACGCGCGGCCTCTGTACGTGCGGCTTCTGTACGTGCGGCTTGTGTACACGAGAAGTAGGGTGGGAGCGCTCCCATAAGTGATGTGTTGAAGGTTCGCCCCTCGGCCCGGGGGTGTCAAGACACCGGACGCCGTCACGTGGGTGCGTTTATCGGGCTGTTAGATTCCGCCTGAGACCTGGGGAGGTAGGAGTCATGACGGCTCACGGCACACACGGCAGACGCCCGACCCTTGAGGAGGTGGCGGCGCGGGCCGGTGTCGGGCGCGGCACGGTCTCCCGGGTCATCAACGGATCGCCGCGGGTCAGCGAGCAGACCCGGGCCGCCGTGGAGGAGGCCGTGGCCGAGCTCGGCTACGTGCCCAACACCGCTGCCCGCGCCCTCGCGGCCAACCGCAGCGACTCCATCGCGGTGATCGTCCCGGAGGCCGAGTCCCGGTTCTTCTCGGAGCCGTACTTCTCCGGGATGGTCGGCGGTGTCGGCCTGGCGCTCGCCGACACCAACCTCCAGCTGCTGCTGACCTTCGCGCGCGGCGAGCGCGAACAGGACCGCCTGACCGCGTACCTGGCCGCGCACCGGGTGGACGGCGTGCTGCTGATCTCGGTCCACGCCGACGACCCGCTGGCCGACCGGCTCCTCCAGCTGGACATCCCGACGGTGATCAGCGGCCCCCGCTCGGCGGACGAGCCGCTGCCCTCCGTGGACACGGACAACTACGAGGGGGCCCGCTCGGCCGTGGCCCACCTGGTGAGCCGGGGCCGCCGCTCGATCGCGCTGATCGCGGGCCCGCAGAACGTGTACGGCGCCGAACGCCGTACGGCCGGATACGTGGACCAGCTGGCGGCGGACGGGATCGCGTACGACGAGAAACTGGTGGCCTACGCGGACTTCACCGAGGAGATGGGCCGCCGCCGCATGGCCGAACTCCTGGAGCGCGCCCCCGGCCTCGACGCCGTCTTCGCCTGCTCGGACCTGATGGCCTCCGGCGCCCGCCAGGTGCTGCGCGAGGCGGGCCGGCGCATCCCGCAGGACGTCTCCCTGGTCGGCTTCGACGACTCGGTCATCGCCCGCCACATGGAGCCGGGCCTCACCAGCGTCCGCCAGCCCACCCGCGACATGGGCCGCGCCATGGCGGAACTCCTCCTGGACGAGATCGCGGACGCCGCGGCCGGCAAACGCTCCTCGGTCCGCCGCGGCACGCCCCGCCATCTGGTGCTGCCCACGGAGCTGGTGGTGCGGGGATCGTCATGACCACAAACGACCGAACCCGGGACAGCCGAAACCCGGACGGCGGCGCCGTTCTTGAGGGTCCGGGGGCCTGCCCCCGCTGCGAGGACCCCGACGAGCTGTCCGCCTTCGAGGAACGCTGGGCGCTCGTGCCCCGGCCCGGCGCCGTGGCGTGGGTCCTGGCGGCGGTCTGCGGTCTGCTGGGCACGCACGCCGCCGTACGCGGTTCGGTCCCGGCCGCGTCGGTGCTGCTGGCCGCGGCCGGGACCATGGCGGTGTCGGGTGCGCGGGGGCTCGCCCGGCGGACGAGCCGGGCGAGCCGGGCGGACCGGGTCCACTGCGCGCGATGCTCGGTGTGGTTCTCCCCGGGTGACGTGGCGACCGGTGGGTGGCGGCGCGCCTAGGGCGTGGCCGGACGGTCAGTACTGCCAGTGCGGCATCCGGCTGTCCGTGCTGATGTAACGGCAGTGGATGATCCGGCCGTTGGCGGCGCGCGTGGAGCTGCCCACGTCGGACTTGCGGCAGTACTGGCCCGCGTCGTAGCAGTTGCCCGAGCCGGACAGGATCGGGCCGCACGAGGTGTGGGAGCCGCCGCTCGAGCCGGTGCTGGTGGAGGACGTGGTCCGGGACGTGGGCCGCGAGGTGTGGGTCGGGGTGGGCTTCGGGAGCGGCTTGCCCGCGCAGTCGTGCCCGTCCCGGGCGATGAGGAACGCCACGTCGAAGTCGGGGTTCAGCCCGTCCTTGTCCAGGAGCTGGCGGCAGACCTTCTCGCTCTTCGCGTACGAGGACGCCTTGGCGCCCGGCGAGGTGACCGTGGCCGAGGCGTCGGCGAGCCGCACGGAGTAGGTGAGGCCGTGGTGCCGGGCGGCGGCGACGGCGTCGCCGACCGGCTCGCCTGCGTAGGAGCGCAGCGAGACCGTGACGGTGGGTGTGGGGGACGCGGTCGCCTTGCTCGCGGTCGGCGTCGGGGTGGGGCTCGGCGCGGTGGAGGCGCTCGTCCGCGAGGCGGAGGGGGTGGCGCCGGCGTCGGGGTGAGCGGTGTTGTCGGCCTTGCAGCCGGTCAGGAGGAGCGCGGCCGCGGCGAGTGCGGCCGGTATCAGGGTGCGTATGCGCACGGGCGGTCCTTCGGCGTGAGTGCGGACGGCGGAGCGCCGCGTCGGGGCGGTGAGTATGCCAAGGAGGCCACGCGCTTCGGAACACCGGCTTCACAATTTCGCCACATGTATGAGGGGAATGGCCGGATGGGGTGGTGCGAGACGGTACGACGAAGGCCCCGACTCGTTTCCGAGTCGGGGCCTTCGCCCTTCAGGGTGAGTGACGGGACTTGAACCCGCGGCCACCTGGACCACAACCAGGTGCTCTACCAACTGAGCTACACCCACCATGCCCGGTCGTTCGGTGTGTTCTCCCGACCGGCCGAGAAAAAGTGTACAGGGTCCGAAGGGGTGCTCGCGCACCCCTTTCCGATGGGGCCTATTCCGCGGGTTCCGAGGCTTCCGCAGGCAGGACGTGCTTCGCGGCGATCGTCCTCGCCGTCTCCGAGTCCGGTCCCGGCTGCGGTACGAAGATCGCCTCGCGGTAGTAGCGCAGCTCCGCGATGGACTCGCGGATGTCGGCGAGCGCGCGGTGGTTGCCGTTCTTCTCCGGACTGTTGAAGTACGCCCTCGGGTACCAGCGGCGCGCCAGCTCCTTGACCGAGGACACATCGACGATCCGGTAGTGGAGGTAGTCCTCCAGGGTCGGCATGTCGCGCAGCAGGAATCCGCGGTCGGTGCCCACGGAGTTCCCGCACAGCGGGGCCTTGCCCGGTTCCTTGACGTGCTCACGTACGTACGAGAGGACCTGGTCCTCCGCGTCGGCGAGCGTCGTGCCGCCCGCGAGCTCGTCGAGCAGGCCCGACGCGGTGTGCATCGCGCGCACCACGTCCGGCATCGTCTCCAGGGCCTCGGCCGGCGGGCGGATCACGATGTCCACGCCGTCGCCGAGTACGTTCAGCTCAGAGTCCGTGACCAGGGCGGCCACCTCGATGAGCGCGTCGTTCGCCAGCGAGAGCCCTGTCATCTCGCAGTCGATCCACACCATGCGATCGTTCATGCGCCCAACCCTACGGCCCGAGCCGTCCGGCGGGCAGTCGCCGGACGGCTCGGTGCGGGCGGGGAGGACGGCCCCCCCGCGGCCTGCTCAGGCCTGGGCGCGCCCCTGGTGGCCCGCCGGGACCGCGGCGACGGACGTGGCCACCGGCCCGTGCGCGGTCGCCGCGGCCGCGGCCCGCCGGGACTGCGCCGGCACCGGACCCGGTCCGGACTGCGCCACCAGCGGCTCCGCGGGACCCGGCACGGGGGCCGGCTCGACCGGCGGCTTCTCCGGCGGCTGCTTGGCCGCCGCGGACCCCGGCGCCTCGCCCTGCTGCGGCCTGCGCGCCCGGTACGCCGCCCGGTACGCGGCCGGGGACGAGCCCAGCTGCCGCCGGAAGTGCCCGCGCAGCGCGACGGGGGAGCGGAAGCCGCAGCGGCCCGCCACCTCGTCCACCGAGTACTCGGACGTCTCCAGGAGCCGCTGCGCCTGCAGCACCCGCTGGGTGATCAGCCACTGCAAGGGAGCGCTCCCCGTCAGCGAGCGGAAGCGCCGGTCGAACGTGCGGCGGCTCATGTAGGCGCGCGCGGCCAGCGTCTCCACGTCGAACTGTTCGTGGAGGTGCTCCAGCGCCCAGGCGACGACCTCGGCCAGCGGGTCGGAGCCGATCTCCTCAGGTAAAGACCTGTCGAGATAGCGCTCCTGGCCGCCGGTCCTGCGCGGAGGGACCACCAGACGGCGGGCGAGCGCGCCCGCCGCCTCGTTGCCGTGGTCCGAGCGCACTATGTGCAGGCACAGATCGATCCCGGCCGCGGTACCGGCGCTGGTCAGCACGTCGCCGTCGTCCACGAAGAGCTCGCGCGGGTCCACATGGACCGACGGGTACCGCTTGGCCAGGGTCGGCGCGTACATCCAGTGCGTGGTCGCCGGCCGGCCGTCGAGCAGGCCGGCCGCGGCGAGCACGAACGCGCCGGTGCACAGGCCGACGATGCGCGCGCCCTCCTCGTGCGCCCGACGGATCGCGTCGAGTGCCTCTTCCGGGGGCGGCGCGGTGATCGAACGCCAGGCGGGCACGACGACCGTGCCGGCCCGCGAGATCGCCTCGAGCCCCTGTGGTGTGGTGAGTTCCAGGCCCCCTGTGGTCCGCAGAGGTCCCTCTTCGCCCGCGCACACCAGCAATCGGTAGCGCGGAACTCCCGCGTCCTGGCGGTCGATTCCGAACACGGAGAGCGGAATGGAACTCTCGAAGATGGGTCCGCCGCTGAAGAGCAGCACCGCGACGATCTCGCGCCGCCTGCGCCCTGACAGCTTACGAGCCGCCGCCTCCTGCGCGGTGGTCGTCGCGGTGGTGGAGTCGTGGCTCATCCTGCTAAGCCCCCCTCGGTGATCGCGGCTCCCTCAAAACTTTGACGGGCTGTTCGCTCCTGCACGTTTCCCCTCGGTCCTGCAGAGTCCCCCGCCGTCGGACAGTCATGATCGAATCTACTGCTTCGCGTGGTCTCGCCGTGACCAGTTAAGGACCCGGCACATTGTCGACATGACAACGTGGCGTGAAGCATTCGATCACGAAGCGTTGCACTCGCGCGCGTTGCTGGGAAGAACGCCTTCACCCGGTGGCCGGTCCCTGCGGGGCCGATGCGGCCTTCACCCCCCTTTCGCCCCAGGTGGGAGGGGGGTTGAGGGTGGTCTCGGGCAAGGGTGGGGGGCATAGGTGAAGTTGGCTGAAAATCTACGGGGTGGTGCGCGTAATCGCGTCAGTCCACGGGCGCGCTCCGGGCCGTCTGGTGGTCGCCGCGGTGCGCCCCCGTTCCGCTTCTGCCGTGCCGGCCGCGGTGCGTGGAACATGGTTCACTTCGCAACCGTGCGGCACCGCGTTCGGACTGGCGCAGCAGTACTCGGCACGCGGCGGTCACGGCGGCGAGCCCCAGGGCCGCGCCGATCGCGCCCGCGGTCGAGCCGCCGTACCCGACGAGGACCAGGGGTACCAGGACGCAGCTGAACGCCGCCCAGCGCACCACGTCGCTCGTGCCGTCCGTCCTGCCGTCCGCCTCGCGGTCCGTGTGGTGGTCCGTGCGGCGGCCCGTCCGGTGATCGCCGGGGTTGCCGGGCCGGCCGGTGCGGCGGTCCGTCCGGACCGGTGGCGTGTCCTGGGCGTGAGGGGTCGTGCTGGTGTGCGACGCGGGTGAGGTCCGTACGGACACTGCGTACTCCCTGGGTGCTTGGTTCGGAAGTTCAACGCGCGGGCGTCGCCGCCGGTCACTCGGACTGCCCCCCAAGAGGCGACAAAGGGGCCACAAGGGTGCGCAAACCGCCTGTACGGGGCAGCCACCATTGCCAGAGGGGCGGGGCCTCGGGCATGCTCCCCTGAACGCGCGGAGCAAGACCCGTCGACGGGAGAGCACGGGCCCGACAGCGGGCCGGAGTCTGGGCAGGGGAGGAGTGTCGCCGTACCCTTGGGGTAGGGGGTTGGGAAGATGATTCCCGGACACGCGCTCCGCCGAACAGTTGTCATTCCCCTCATACAGAGGCCCACGAGGTACACGCCGAGACACTCATGGCCGGTCACGAATTCCCCGAACCCGCGGACCGCAAGCGGCAGGTCGCCGATCCGACGACGACCCCCCGAGCGGCGGAAGAGCCCCGTCACGCCTGTGACCCCGCCTTCAAGCACGGCGTCGTCGTCGGCTTCGACGGCTCGACGTCGAGCGAGCGGGCCCTGGCGTACGCGATCGGCATGGCCCATCGGTCCGGTTCCGGTCTGATCATCGTTCATGTGGCCAACCGGCTGCCGACCACCGTGTGGGCGGGCTGCGAACCCCCGGTCTTCGTCGACGTCCCCGACCACCGCACCGAGGTGCTCGGCCTCGAACTGGCCTGCGCCGAGTATCTGACCGAGGTGCCCTGGATCCTCGTCGAGCGAGGCGGCGACATCTGTCACGAGCTGGAGGAGGTCGGCCGCGAGTACTGCGCCGACGCCATCGTCGTGGGTTCCACGCACGGGCTCGTCGGGCGGATCTTCGGTTCGGTCGCGGGGCGGCTCGCGCGGCGCGCGCAGCGCCCGGTCGTCGTCATTCCGTGACGCCGTTCGCGGCGGCGCTTCCTGACGTCCGTCCGTAACTCGCCCCCGTCCTGGGCGAGATGGCATAAATCTACTCGCGCGTAGAGGTGGTTTGTGCCCTTGTGAAGGGTACATACCGGTCGCTGGGCAAACAGCATCGTCCCAGTTCGACCCGCACGAAGGGAGCCCGCTGTGGACAACGACGTCTCCGCGGGAAGCACGGCCAGCGCCGCGTCCGTCTCGACTCTCGGGCAACTCGCCCTAGGAATAACCCTGTTGGCCTTCGGTCTCGGTCACACTCAGGTGATCCACGGCGTCACGGCGGCCGACGCCGTGTCGATCGCGACCTATGTGGGCGGGGTCGCCTTGTTCGTCGCCGGCCTCTTCGCGCTGCGCGAGGGCGGGCTCACCGGCGCGGCCTACGCCGCTCTCGGCGCCTTCTGGTTCACCTGGGGCGTCAGCTCCGGCGCGGCCGTCTCCGCCAACGCGGCGGGCCTGTTCATGCTCCTGTTCGCGCTGCTCGCGCTGAGCCTGACGGTCGGCTCCGCCGGGGCCGGCACGTTCGTGCGCGGCACCTACGGGGCGATGTTCGTGGCGTTCGTGCTGCTCGCCGTCGCCGCGTTCGGTGACACGCAGGGGCTCGCCAAGGCGGGTGGCTGGATCGCCGCGGTGGGCGGACTGCTCGCGTGGTACGGGGCCACGGCGGCGGTGGGGCACCTGCCGACCGCGCTGCCCGGGCGCGCTGCCGGCCGGGGAGTGACGGCCCACGGCTGACAGCTGCGGGTGCGCCGGGTTCGGGCGGCCCGGCGCACCCACGTAGGGGCGGGGCCCGTGCGTCTGGTGGCACGCGCGGGCCCCGCCTTTTGCGGCTTCGCGCCGCGGGGCCTGTTCCTTTCTCCCGTGTGCGCGCCCTCATGGGCTGGTCGCGGGGGGGGGGGGGGGGGGG
>NZ_JAPHNL010000022.1 GCF_026274175.1 Streptomyces beihaiensis | reverse complement strand
CAGCGCCGCCCAGGCCCTGGCCAGCGCGGACCGGGCCCGTCAGTACGCGGACCAGACCGAGGCCACCGACGCCTCGGCCCGCCGGTACGCGGACCAGGCCGCCGCCTCCCAGGCCCTGGCCGAGTCCGCCGCTGCCGCCGCCCAAGGCGACGCCACGGCGGCCCGTTCCGCCGCCACCGCAGCCGACTCCGACGCGACGGCGGCCCAGCAGGCCGCCACCACCGCAGAGGCGGCCGCGACCGCGGCGCGCAAGGCCGCGGCCCAGGCCGACAAGGACGCCACGGCGGCCGCCACGGCCGCCAAGGACGCCCTGAAGCAGGCCCGGCAGGCTCAGGCCGCCGCGACCAAGGCCGAGGAGAGCCAGGACACCACCGCCATCGCCAAGGGCGTGAGCACCGGAGTCCCGCACACCTTCGCCATGGCCCGCACGTCCCTGGTCTCCGCCAAGCCGACCGGCAAGTGCCAGTACCAGGAGTACAGCTCCGACTACTGCAAGCAGACGTTCACGCTCGTCTACAACGTGACCGTCGACTTCTTCTACTGTGCCGACCTGGTCGCCCCGGCCACCCCGTCGGGTTGCCCCGCCGCCGACAGCTTCCTCGTCGGCAGCAAGACCGTGCAGCAGAGCAAGACCGTCACCAAGGAGGTCGAGGACCCCTCCCTCGCGGCGCTGGACGCCGTGGCCAAGTCCCTGTGGGACGGTTTCAAGGCCGACGTCGACAAGTGCGTCCTCGGCGGCAGCGTCGGACACTGTGCGCTCGCCGCCTCGGTCCTGATCCCGCCGTCCAAGGTGATCGACGGCTTTCACGCTCTGCAGGCCCTGGACATGGCCCTGCGCACCGGCACCGGCATCGCCGACGCCTACAAGGGGCTCAAGGCCGTCGACCTGTCGGAGCAGACCGCCGCGGTCCTCAACACCATCGTCGAGGCGCAGAACTCCTACGGCGGACTCGTCAAGCAACTCGCCGCCCAGGGCAAGCTCCTGCCGTCGGTCAGCGGCCTGTCTCCGGACGTGATGGCGCTGCTGCACGGCTACCAGCCGTACGGCGACCTCACCCCGGCCGAGTTCGTCGGCAAGTACTGGGACAAGAGCGCGGACTCCTGGGACTGGAGCACGGCCCTGGACGATCCCAGCGGCGCCGTCGCCGGCACCGAGCACACCGTCTGGCCCAAGGCGGGCGAGAGGTGGGACCGGTTCGGCGGCGAGAAGGGCCAGTGGCTCGCACCGGAGGGCACCGCCTACGCCGAACGGTCGCTGCCCCCGGAGAACCTGCACCAGGGATACCACCGGTATGTGTGGGTCAAGGACTGGACGCCGGAGACGGCCGCCCAGTACGTGAAGGGCGGCAAACTGGCCAGCGGCGACATCACGGCCAGCAAGGTCTCGCCCGGCTTCGGCCAGCCGGGCATGGGGACCCAGTTCAAGCTCCCGGGAAACTGGCGGCAGGATGGAGAGGCGACCATGAACGTCCAGTGGCTGTTGGACCACCACTTCATCAAGGACCTCGACCGATGAACCTCACCGAGCTGCGGCCCGCGCTGCGTGCCGCCGGCGTCGACGACGGCGCGTACCGGCTGGAGGGCGAGAGCCGTCGCCCGTCGCCCGACTACGACGAGGGCGTGCGGCTGGTGGAGGTTCTCGGGAGCTGGGAGGTCGTCGGCGGTGCGGAAGTCACCTACGGGTTTTCCACAACCCTGCGCACGTTCGACTCCGAGGAGGAGGCGTGCGAGGTGTTCTACCGGGAGATGACCCGCCCGGACGGTGCGCCGTTCGCTGCGGAGAAGGCGGCGTGGAAGGCCGAACGTGAGCGTCACTGGAAGGAGGAAGAGGAGGCGGCGGCCCGGGAGTGGCCCACACGTGGTCCTGTGCGTGCGTACTGGCGGCGGGTGTGGGCCGAGCGAGAGGCGGCCGGGCAGCCTGCCATGACCGTGCGCGAGCTGCGCGAGGTTCTGCGTGACCCCGAGCTGCGCCTGGGCGGCCGCTGGCATTTCGGCGGCTTCGATGAGGCGCTGGGGCGCAGTTGGGGGGACGAGCAGCAGATCGCGGCGCCGCTGCCTGACGGGACGTGGTGGCTGGCCTGGACCGGTGAGCGTGGCAGCGGCCCGTTCTTCACCGCGGTCGGTCTGAGCGAGGCCGAGGCATGCAAGTACATCTTCGATCACGCCACGAGGACCCGGGCCAACACACGGCCCACCGAAGCCCAGTGGCGTGCCGAGATCGAAGCCTCGCGGTGGAACGCCGAGAACCGCCCCCTCCCGCCCTGGCCGCGCCCGACGCCCTGACCGTCCCGACGGTCGCGCTCCGCCCGGCCGCGCTTCGCGCGCGGTCGTCGGCGGGGGCCGGGTGACTGAACGACGGCCACCGGGCCCGCACCCCTCGCCGGGGCGCGGGCCCGGTGGTGTGTCCGGGGCGGGCGGGCGGGCGGATCAGCCCGTGACCCAGTCGCTCGTCGCGATGACCGGGCTCACGCCGTCGCGGTGGACCGTGCCCTCGATGAGGCCGTACATCCGGTCGGCGGCGTAGTACACCTCGTTGTCGTTCTTGAGCCCGAACGGGTCCAGGTCGACGAGGAAGTGGTGCTTGTTCGGCAGGTTGAGGCGGACCTCGTTGACCGTCGGGCAGCCGTCCAGGACCCGCTCGGCCATCTGGTTGAGCGTCTGCTGGAGCGAGTAGCTGTACGTGTCGGCGAACGCCTCCAACAGTCGGCGCTTGACGTCCTTGTACGACCGGTCCCAGTCGAAGTCCTCGTCCCCGGACGCCACGACGGAGTGCGCCCAGCGGCCGGTGACCTTGGTCGCCAGGATGCGGTCGTGGGCCTCCTTGAGGGTCGTGTACTTGTCCTTGAGGAAGCCGTGGAACTCGGAGTTCGTCGAGTTCAGCACGGTCAGCTCCTTCAGGCCGGAGATGACCTCGAGCCGGCCGCTGTTGCCGCCGTACGTGACCTGCGCGGTGCGCACCTCCTGCCCGCTGCGGACGAAGGAGTGCTGGTCGCGGCGGGTCGGCACCGGGATGCGGTCCCAGGCGTACTCCTCGACGCGGATCTGCGCCTCGTGGATGGGGGCCTGGGAGTGCACGAAGTGCTTGGCGAGGCGGATGGCGAACGCCTCGGGCGAGTCGATGCCGTGTTCCTTGGCGAAGGCGAACACCGTGTTCTTCGTGGTGTCGGTCGGCAGGCAGTTGGCGTTGTCGCCGGTCAGGTGGACGTCGCGGTACTCGCCGCGCAGCGCGACCGACACGTTCAGGTCGCGGATCTCGTGCCAGGAGCCGTCGTTGCCGGTGCGCGTGATCTTGACGACGCGGTTCTCGGCCTTGCCGTACTGGTTCTGGCCGAGGACGTAGCGGTTGCCCGTGTTGCTGCTCATGGTGGTTCTCCTGCGGGTACGCGGATACAAGATCCCGTACGCCCGGCGTCCAGTGCCGTCCGTACGTCCGTACCTGCTGTACGTGCCGTACCTGGCACTCCCCGCCGTTCGGCCTCGCGCCCCGGGCCGCCCCGGGACTGACGAGCATCCCGGTCCGTAGGTGTGGCTGGATTCCAGCACGGCGCGGCGGCTCGACGCAATGGGTGGGGCGGAAGTGTGCGTATCGCCTCATGGGGGGTCTTTGTCCGGGTTCGGCGGCAGTGGCGCGTCCCGCCTGCCGCCATGCCTCAGGTTTCGCTCAACCCTTCGGACGCTGACGGCGGTCGGCGCTAGGGTCGCTCGACAAGAGAAGAATGAGCCGGGCCGTGAAGCCTGGCACGGGGGAGAACTCATGCGCGGAAAGCAACTGGCCGTACTGCCAGTCGTCGTCCTCCTGGCCGCCGCCGGGTGCGGGGGAGCGGGAAAGCCGACCACTGCGACGGCTCCTGTGGTCAGTCCGTCGAAATCGGTGACGGTGTCCGACCCGGATCATCCCGACAGTGGAAAGAAGACGCCCGGTCACCTCGGCCCCGGGGCGGTCAAGCTGCCTGTTGCCGTCGACCGGATCGCCGAACTGGGCGTTCGCTACGACTGTCTCGGGCCTGGCGGTGTCACGGTCACCAGTGGAACGGGCATGCGGGCCGAGGTCGCCGGCTGCGACGACAGTGCCACGTACGGCGCCAGTACCAAGGCGAAGGATTTGCACGGGAGGCGACTCGCGGACCGGGTCACCGTGACGGTCGGCAAGCGCACGAGGTGGCGCATGTCCGTGGACATCACCACCAAGGACGGCGTGAAGCAGACCGTCCACGGCTGAGTCGCGTGCGCGCTGCTGGTCGTTGCCGCGGGGGCCGACTACGTCTCGTCGTCGAGCGGTTCGCCGAGGTTCTCGGCGAGTTGGAAGAGGGCGGGCAGGGCGCCCGTGATGGCGGCGCGGGCGTCGTCGTCGAGGGCGTCGAGCGCTCCGGCGAGGCGGCGCTCGTGCGCGGCGGTCCAGGCGGCGAGCTGGTCGCGGCCGGAGTCGGTGAGGGTGACGACGGAGGCGCGGCGGTCGGCGGGGTCGACGCCGCGGGCGACGAGCCCGGCGTTGATCATCTGGCCGATGAGCCCGCTGACCGTGCTGGGCGCGAGGCGCTGGCGCGCGGCGAGGTCGCTGACGCGGCTGGGGGAGTGCTTGCCGAGTACTTGCAGCAGCTCGACCTGCGCCATGGGAAGCGTCTCCCACGGGTAGTCGGTGCGGATGGAGGCACGCAGCGCGCGGCGCAGCCGGGTCACGGCCTCGGTGAGCCGCCGGGCGTCGGGACCGTCGGGGCGGGGCTGCGCAGACATGGCGTCAGGGTAGCCGGGGCGTATCGGAGTGCGGACGGCTGTCCGCACCCTGGATGGAGAGGGGCGGCGGGCCGGAGGGGCGGCGAGGTGGAGGGCCGGTGGGCCGGATCAGCGTGACAGCCGCTCCCGCCGTCCCGTACTCAGCCACGCCGACACCACCGCCACCCCTGAAGCCGCCACGAGCATGGCCGCCGCCCACCGCGCCCCGGTCGTCACGTCGCCGGGGCCGCTCCCCGCCAGATGCAGCGCCAGGGTCACCAGGGCCACGCCGAGTGCCGTGCCGAGGCCCCGCGTCATGTTGACGAGTCCGCCCCCCGTGCCCGAGGAGCACGCGGGGATCGAGCCCATGATCATCGTGTTGTTGGCCGGGGTGAAGGTGCCGAGCCCGAGCCCGGCCGCCGCGAGCACCGGCACGAGCCCGCCCACGGTCAGCGGTACGACCACCAGCGCCCCCATGGCGAGGGCGAACACCGAGGCCCCGGTCAGGCACCGCCCCCGGTCGCCCAGGGAGCGCGGCAGCATCCGGTCCCCGCCGGTCGCGGCCACCGCGAACCCGGCGGGCAGCGCGGTGAGCGCGAGCCCCGCCGTCAGCTCGCCGGACCCGCCGGCGGTCAGTACGACGGGCACGAGCACCAGCGGGCCGAACAGCACCAGATACCCGCTCATGGCGCCCACGAGCCCGTACGCCACCGCCCGCACCCGCAGCAGCGCCAGGTCGAGCAGGGGCGCGGCGGCCCGCCGCTGTCGCCGCACGAACCCGACGGCCGCCGCCGCGCTCACCGCGAAGAGCGCGCCCACGCCCCATCCGGGCACGGGAAGCCCGGACGCGGCGGAGACGCCGAGCAGAAGGCCGGTGGTGGCCACGGCCAGCAGTCCGAGCCCGGCCCGGTCGAAGTCGGAGACGCTCGTACGGGCCCGGGTGCGCGGCAGGAGGTAGTGGCCGCCGACGAGAGCGACGACGCCCACCGGCACGTTCACCCAGAACACCCACGGCCAGCCGAGGGTGGACACCAGGGCGCCGCCCACGGTCGGCCCGAGGGCGAGTCCGAGCGCCTGCGCGGCGGCCTGTACGCCGAGGGCGGCCCGCATCCGTTCGCGCGGCGCGCTGGTGGTCACGAGGGCCACGCTGTTGGACTGCATCATGGCCGCGCCGGCCGCTTGCAGCACCCGGAACCCGACCAGCGCGCCCAGCGACCAGGCGAGGCCGCAGGCGGCGGAGGCGAGCGTGAACACCGCGAAGCCGTACAGGTACATGAGCTTGCGCCCGTACGCGTCGGCGAGTCGTCCGGCCGGGACGAGGAGCGCGACGAGCGTGAGCAGGTAGGCGAGGGAGACCCACTCGACGGCGGCGAGGGAGGTGTGGAAGTCGTCGCGCAGGCTGCCGTAGGTGAGCGTCACGATGCTCGCGTCGAGCTGCCCCATGAACGCGCCGAAGCAGACGGTCCCGACCGCGAGCCACCACGCGTCGGGCCGCGAGCGCACGGCGTCGGGCCGGGCGCGCTCGACCGTGAGGAGGCGGAGCAGGCCGGGCCGTCGGGGCGCGTCGGACTGCCGCCGATGGGACGACTCGCGCGGTGTCATGTCGGTGGCCATGCCCCTCACGATACATCGGACACCGAACTATTCGGCCCCCGTAGCTATTTTCGGTGCAACAGCCTGCCGCGCAGGTGCTGTGAGAGCGCGGTGGCCCCGGCGGTGAGGAAGACGAAGCTGTAAAGGATCTGGACGACGGCCACCAGGCGTGCCGACTGCCCGCTCGGCGTGATGTCCCCGTAGCCGACCGTGGCGAGCGTGACGAGGGTGAAGTACAACGCGTCGACGCGCGTGCGCAGCCCGACGAACTCGCCGGGACTGCGCGCGAGGACGTAGTACGCGGCCGAGAACAGCAGCACCGTCAGGCACATCAGTCCGGCGATGTTCCACCCGACGGGACCGGCGCGGCCGCGGCCCGTGAGCACGTACCTGACCTGCGCGAGCAGCCCCGCCGCGACGAGCCCGAGCGCGGCGCCGAGCACCAGCCAGCTCAGCAGCGGCCGGCGCGCCCCGAACGCGTGCAGCGGAAGCACGAAGTACGCGGCGGTCGCCACGGCCGCGCCCGCCGCGAGGAGAGCGGGCCGGTGCCACCGGAAGGCCCGCGCCCCGCCGTGCCCCTCGGCCCGGTCGCCGCTTTGCTCGCCGCTTTGCATGCCACCGTGCCGCTCGGCCCGGCCGTGGCTTTGCTTGCCGCCGTGGCCCTCGGTCTGGTCGCCGCTTTGCTTGCCGCCGTGCCGCTCGGCCCGGTCGCGGCTTTGCTCGCCGCCGTGCTCACCGTTTCGTTCGCCGCTCCGCTCGCGGCCTGGTTCGCCGCCCGGTTCGCCGCCCGGTTCGCCGCCTGGTTCGGTACCGCTCACCCCGACACCGTCACCCGTACAGCCCGCCCGCGCATGCGCGAGGCGCCCGTACGGCGGAACGTCGGGTCATGGGGCAGGCGGCGACACTCATCCTGATCATGGCGGTCGCCGTACTGGCGCCGCTGCTCGCCCACGCGGTCCGCCACCGCGCGGGGCTGCGCGTGCCCGTCGTCATCTTCGAGATCGTCCTCGGCATCGTCATCGGCCCGGACGCGCTCGGCCTGGCGAAGACGGGTGACGTGATCGACGCCCTCTCCCACCTCGGCCTGTCGATGCTGATCTTCCTGGCGGGTTACGAGATCCGGTTCGACGCCATCCGCGGTGACACGCTGCGCCGTTCGGTGTCGGCCTGGCTGATCTCGCTCGCCCTCGGCCTGGGCGTGGCGCTGGCCCTGACCGGCGCGGACCTCGCCCGTACGGTCATCGTCGGCACGGCGCTGACCAGTACGGCGCTCGGCACGGTGCTGCCCATCCTGCGGGACAGCGGCGACCTGGAGGGCCGGTTCGGCATGGTGGCGACGGCGTTCGGGGCGGCGGGGGAGTTCGGCCCGATCATCGCGATGGCGGTGCTGCTCAGCGGACGCGACCCCGGGGTCTCGACGGTCGTCCTCATGGTGTTCGCCGCGATCACGGCGGGCGCGGTCTTCTGGGCGCTGCGCCCGCGGCCGCCGTGGTTCAGCCACCTGATCCGGACGACGCTGCACACGAGCGCGCAGTTCGCGGTGCGGTTCGTGATGCTGCTGCTCGTCGCGATGCTGGCGCTGTCGGAGGTGTTCGACCTGGACGTGCTGCTCGGCGCCTTCGCCGCCGGGATGCTGACGCGGCTCGTGCTCCAGGGCGCGGCCCCGGAGAGCAGCGACGAGGTCCTGGCCAAGGTGGAGGCGATGGGCTTCGGCTTCCTCGTCCCGCTCTTCTACATCGTGACCGGCATCCAGTTCGACCTGAAGGCGCTGCTTGAGGGCGGCCGTTCGCTGTTCCTGCTCCCGGTGTTCCTGGTGCTGTTCCTGGCCGTACGGGGCCTGCCGGCGTACGCCCTGGCCCCCCGCGACCTCACCGGGCCAAGCCGCCGAGCCCTGACGGTCTACTCCTCCACGTGCCTGCCGCTGGTCGTCGCCATCACGACGATCGGCCTGGACGAGGGCACGGTGCGGCAGGGGGAGGCGGCGGCGCTGGTGGGGGCGGCGATGATCTCGGTGCTGGTGTTCCCGCTGGTGGGGATGCGCTTGCGGGCGTCGGTGTCGGCGACGGCGGCGACGGCGGCGGGGGCGGGGCCCGAGCAAGGGGAAGAGGAGGAGCAGGACACGGAGACTTGGTGACCTTATGATCGGTTTTGACCGGAACGCGCTTCATAGGAGGTGGCCCCACGTGCCCAGTGCCAGCGGCCTCAACGCCGACACCCTCGGCCCGGTCGACGTCGCGGTGGTCGCCTTCGAGGGCAACCGGTTCAACGGCGACATCGCCCCCGCCCTGCGCGAACTGCAGAAGAACGGCACCGTACGCATCCTGGACCTCAGCTTCGTACGGAAGTCGGCGGACGGCACGGTCGAGATGGTGGAACTGGGCGACGAGCCGGCGTCGGAAGCCTTCCAGCAGGTCGTCGAGGCGCAGTTCGACCTGCTCAGCGACGACGACCTGAAGGCGGTGGCGGCCGAACTCCCCGCCGACTCGTCGGCGCTAGTCGTGGCCTGGGAGAACACGTGGGCGGCGCGCCTTGCGACGGCGGTGCGGCAGTCACAGGGCGAGGTACGCCTGCTGGAACGCGTGCCGCGCGAGGCGGTGGTGGCGGCGGTGGCGGCGCTGAACACCGACTAGCCGAACACCGAACACCGAACACCGAATAGCCGAAGAGCCGAAGAGCCGACCACTGAAGAGCCGAGCTGCGAAGAGCCGAAGAGCCGAAGAGCCGAAGAGCCGAAGAGCCGAGCTGCGAAGAGCCGACACCGAGCAGCCGAAAGAACCGCAAGTGGAAGAGCCGTCTACGGACGAGCCGCACACGGAAGAGAGAGGAACGGCATGCCTCGACGCATCGGCCGCCCCGGCCTCCTTGGCACCGTAGTCCGCACGGCGGTCATCTCCGGTACGGCGACGGCCGTCGGCAGCCGTGTGGAGCGCGGCATGGCCCGCCGCGACGTGGAACGCGAGGCGACGGACCGCCCGATGGACCGCGTCTCCCAGCTCAAGGCGCTCGCCGACCTGAAGGGTCAAGGTCTCCTGACGGAAGAGGAGTTCGCCGCGGAGAAGGCGCACATCCTCAACTCGTGAGCGACGCGCTGTCGCCGAGAGCCCGCCGCACCGCCGCCGCCGGAAAGGGCGTCGTCCTGCTCTGGTGGAGCAGCCGACGGTGAAAGTCGTCGAGAACGACGGCGTGCCGGACGTGCCGCTCGACCAGCGCGCCGATCTCGGGCGGAACGCCGTCGGGCCGCCGCCCCCGCGCCCATTCCCGCAGAAACGCCCCGTGCTCGCGCCCGCCCCGCACGTCCTCGGGCAGGTGGTGGCGGAGCAGATGACTGGGCGCGTAGCTCCGGTCGTACACGAGGTGGCCGGCCAGGAACGCCCGCTCGCGCGCGCAGAGTTCGAAGTCGCGGCTCGACGCGAGACCGAAGTCGGCGAAGTACACGCGGTGGCCGTCGGTGAGAAGGTTGTGGAAGTGCGTGTCGAAGTGCACCATCCCGCGCGCGCTCATGAACTCGGTCCCGCGTACCAGCTCGTCCTCGACCCACGCACACCCGCGGGCCCACGCCCCGGCGTCGGCGCCGCAAGCCGTACGAAGATCACCGAGCCAGTCGGCGAGTGTCCGCGGGAGGTGTTCGAGGAAGAGCACCAGACTGAAGGAGGACCCGCCGATGGCCTCCAGGCGCCGCCGCACGCTCGGTGACCCGTCCCAGTGCGCGACGGCTCCCTCGACGCCCCCGAACTCGTCGACGAAACCGTCCGGCGGGGTGTCGGGCAACACCCGCCAGTGGTGGAGCAACGGAAACCCGGCCCAGGCCCCCTCCAGCACCCACCCGGTCGTCAGCGCGTGAGCGGCCAGCTCGCGCCAGGCACCGAAACCGGCGGACCCCACCCCGTACTGGTAGTGCGGCGGCAGCCCGAACAGGTTGGCGGTCGACCGCAGCCACCGGGGCCGCAGCTCGACATCGGTCAACGGCACCCGCTTGACGAAGACCCGTACGCCGCCCACGTCCAGCTCCCCGGACCGTCCACCGATCCCGGCGCCCGCCGTCGGCGCGCCCGCCACGGCATCCGCCAGCCGCCGGTCGCTCAGCAGGGACAGCCGGGACCCGACGGCCGCGTGGGCGGCGACACGCGCAGTGTGCTTCATGCCGGGCATTGTCGGCCGTCCGGTGCGGGCCCGCCCATGGCGTGAAGGGATGAATGATGGTTCACTTCTTGTCGTGGCCTACCGCAAGACACCCGCAGAGCTCAGCCGTCTCGAAGCCGCCCGTGAGCGCCTGGTCGCCTGTGCGACCACCGTCGTGGCGGAGGTCGGCTGGGCGCAGGCGTCCGTGACCGCCGTGGCCGACGCGGCGGGCATCGCGGCCGGGTCGGTGTACCAGCACTTCCCGTCCAAGGCCGCGCTCGCCGTCGAGGTGTTCCGGCGGGCCGCCGGGCGGGAGGTGGAGGTGCTCGGGCAGGTGGTGCACGGGAGCGGTGACCCCGTCGAGCGGCTGGAGAGCGCGGTGCGGGTGTTCGCCCGGCGCGCACTGGAGAACCGTGGTCTCGCCCACGCCCTGCTCGCCGCCCCCGCCGAACCGGCCGTCGGTGCCGAGCGGCTCGTGTTCCGGCGCCGCTACCGGGAGCTGTTCGCCGAGGTCGTCCGCGAGGGCATGGCCGCCGGTCTGCTGCCGCCGCAGGACGGGGAGATCACCGCCGCCGCGCTCACCGGCGCCGTGGGCGAGGTGCTGGTCGACCCGCTCGCCGCGCACGACGCCGACGCCACCGACGTACTCCTGGCCGAACTCACCGCCATGGCCCTGCGCTGCGCGGGCGCCCGGCCCGGCCGACGTCCCTCCGCCCGCTCTCCCCGTACCCCGTAGGAGGCACCATGCCCCGCACAGGCCCCGGCTCCGGCTCCGGCTTCGTCACGCACGAAGTCACCAACCAGGCCCCGCCGTTGACCGGCCACGACCCCGCCGACGACGCCGTGCTCCTGGACGGCGTGCGCCGCGAGGGAGCCGCCTGGCACCTCGACGACCTGCACGCCTTCGGGCGGTACGCCGGCGGCGAGGAGGCGCGCGCCTGGGCCGAGCAGGCCAACCGCCACGAGCCGGAGCTGCGCACCCACGACCGGTACGGCAACCGCGTCGACGAGGTCGACTTCCACCCGGCCTACCACTCGCTGATGACCGCCACCGTGGGCGCGGGCGCCGCCGGTTCCGCCTGGGCGGACGAACGGCCCGGCGCGCACGTGGCGCGCGCCGCGACGTTCATGGTGGCCACCATGGTCGAGCAGGGCCACATGTGTCCGGTCTCCATGACGTACGCCGTCGTCCCCGCCCTGCGCCACTCCCCCGAGCTGGCCAAGACGTACGAGCCGCTGCTCACCAGCCGCACCTACGATCCCGGCCTGCGCACCCCCGCCGACAAGCGCGGGCTGCTCGCGGGGATGGGCATGACCGAGAAGCAGGGCGGCACCGATGTGCGGGCCAACACGACGTCCGCGACCGAACTCGCCGACGGGACCTGGCGGTTGCGCGGGCACAAGTGGTTCACCAGTGCCCCGATGAACGACGTCTTCCTGGTCCTCGCGCAGGCGGCCCCCGGCAGGGGAGAAGGGGGCCTGTCCTGCTTCCTGGTGCCGCGCGTCCTGCCCGACGGCAGCCGCAACACGTTCCGCATCCAGCGGCTCAAGGACAAGCTCGGCAACCGTTCCAACGCCAGCAGCGAGCCCGAGTTCGACGACACCGTGGCGTGGCTCGTCGGGGCGCAGGGCAAGGGCGTACGGACCATCATCGAGATGGTGACGATGACCCGGCTCGACTGCGTACTCGGCTCCGCCGGGCACATGCGGGAGGCTCTCGCCCAGGCCGCGCACCACACCCGGCACCGCTCGGTCTTCGGCGCCAAGCTCGTCGACCAGCCGCTGATGCGCAACGTCCTGGCCGACCTGGGTCTGGAGTCCGAGGCCGCCACGACGCTCGCCCTGCGTCTCGCCGGTGCCGCCGACCGGGCCCAGCGCGGCGACGCCGGTGAGCGGGCGTTCCTGCGGCTGGCCACCGCCGTCTCCAAGTACTGGGTGTGCAAGCGGCAACCCGCTTTCGTCGCCGAGGCGTTGGAGTGTCTGGGCGGGAACGGCTACGACGAGGCGTCGGGCATGCCCCGGCTGTACCGGGAAGCGCCGCTCAACGGCATCTGGGAGGGCTCGGGGAACGTCAACGCCCTCGACCTGCTGCGCGCCCTGGCCCGCGAACCCGAGTCCCTGGAAGCGTTCCGTACGGAGGTGGAGGCGGCGGGCGGCGCGGACGCGCGGCTCGACGCCGCCTGGCGGGAGCTGCGAGGCGAGCTCACGGAGCTCGCCCGCGCCGACGACGCCCCGCTGCGGGCCCGCCGCGTCATCGAGCGGGCGGCGCTGGTGCTGCAAGGTTCGCTGCTCGTGCGGCATGCGCCGGCCGCCGTCGCGGACACGTTCTGCGCGACGCGGCTCGCCGGTGACCAGGGGCTGGCTTTCGGCACGTTGCCGCCCGCGACGGATTTCGCCGCGCTGCTGGAGCGGTTGCCCGCGCAGGCGCCGTAGGGCCCGCGCCTTCGTCGGCGGGCGCGGGCCGGTGGCCCGGCCTCGCGCCCACGCGACGGAGCCGCGAGTCGGCACAGTCCCGGGCCGCTGAGGCATGCGGCTTCGCCGTGCCTTCCCCGATGAGGTGCGCACGAAGTGCCCGCACCTCAGGGGCGCGGTGAACCACGCGCCCGGCCACGACGGCGGGTCAGCCGAAGCTCGGTTCCCGTACCGTGCACGTCGTCCCGCCCGCCGGGCACCAGTGCGTGCGCCCGCCCACCAGGTGGAGCTCAAGGTCGGCGTCGGCCATGCCGCCCCGGTCGAGCGCGGCGCGCAGCGCGGTCGGGGCGGGCTGCGGCGGCAGGCCGAGGACGCCGACGACCACGACTCCGTCGCGGGCCTCCACCGACGCGATCTGCCAGTTGCCCGCCGACGCCCACTTCTGCGCGACCGGGCGGGCGTCGGCGGCCAGTACGCGGTCACGGGTGACGGAGATCGTGCCGGTCGTCAGCGGTACGGCGACCAGCACCACCACCACGCCGACCGCGACGAGCGTGCTGCCGTGGAAGCGGCCCACCGCGTACCCGGAGCCCTGGGCCGCCGCCCGGAGCCCGTACACCAGGAACACCACCGTGCCGGTCGCCACGATCGCGGCGACGTTCGTCGCGAACAGCAGCGCCGACTCGCTCGCGTCGTGGTACCGGCCGACGGTGAGCAGCAGCCCCGTCACCGAGAGCGGCGGCACCAGCGAGATGGCGATGGCGACGCCGGGCAGCGCGTCGGAGATGTCGGAGCGCACCAGCGCGAACGCGCCCACCGTGCCCGTCGCCAGGGCGGCCAGCAGGTCGATGAGGCGCGGGCTGATCCGCGAGGCGACCTGGCTGTTGGAGGCGAAGTCGTCGGGCGGCGCGGCGATCCAGCCGAGCACCATGCCGACCGCGATCACCGCCAGCGCCCCGCCGAGCACGAGCAGCGCGCACCGCACCACCTGCGAGCGGTCGGCGAGGACGAGCGCGAGGGCGCTGCCGAGGATCGGTGTCATCAGCGGCGCGACGATCATCGCGCCGATGACCGTCGCCGTCGAGTCGCCGACGACTCCGGCGCTCGCGATGACCGACGCGAGGACGAGCAGGCCCCAGAAGCGGGTGGAGCTGGGGGAGCCCGGGTCCCGTTCGATGAACAGCGCGCCGGTCATCCGGTGGACCGTGGCCGTGTCGACGCTCCCCGCCATCGCTCAGCCGTCCTCGCCGGCCTTGTTCACCGCCGCCTGCGCGTCCACCACGCCCAGGCCCAGGCGCGGGCGGCTGCGGGGATTCTTCGCGGTGTCCCGGATGTCCTTGATGATGTCGTCCGGCTTCACGCCCTCGTGGTGCAGGAGAGCGGCGATCGCCGACACGTACGGGGCCGCCATCGACGTGCCGTCGAGCTCGCCGTAGCCGGAGGTGTTGCCGTCCTTCTCCGTCAGCGCGACCGGGTACGTGGGAAGGGTGGAGAGGATGCCGACCCCCGGCGCCGAAACGGCGTTCTGCGCGCCGAAGTTGCTGAAGGAAGCCGGGTTGCCGTTCTGGTCGCTGGCGTTGACGACGACGACCGGGGTGCCGATCTTGTACGGCTGGGTGCGGGAGCTGTCGTTACCGGCCGCCGCGACGACGACCGCGCCCTTGTCGTGGGCGTGCTGGATGGCCTGGTTGAGGATGCCGCCCCGCAGCAGGTTCGACATCAACGGGCCCTCGCCGAGGGACAGGTTGATGACGTCGGCGCCGTGGTCGGCCGCCCACACGATGCCCTTGGTGATGTCCGCCTTGCTGCCGGTGCCGTCCGCGCCCATGACCCGTACGGGCATGATTTTCGCCCCCGGCGCCCCGCCCGCGATGCCGACGCCGTTGTCGGTGTGGGCGGCGGCGATCCCGGCGACGTGGGTGCCGTGACCGTACTCGTCGTTCGGCTTGTCGTCGTGGTCGACGAAGTCGTAACCGGCGACGAGACGGCCCTTGAGGTCCGGGTGGTCGAGGTCAACGCCGCTGTCGACGATCGCGATGACCGTGTCGTCGCCCTTCGACCGGCCCCAGGCGCCGGGGAGCTTCAGCGACGTCAGCGCCCATTGCCGGCCGCGCATCGGGTCGGGCCTGCCCCCGCTCCCGCCCCCGCCGTCGTCGCCGCACGCGGTCGCGAGACCGGTGAGCAGGGCGACGGCGGCGAGGGCGGCGCGGGTACGGGCGGTTCGAGCGGTACGGATCAAGTCGGCTCTCCCTCGGGTTGGCGGACAACGGCGCGAGGAGACGGGGGACGATCTCGGTGCACCGTCGCCCCGCCTCCCCGCGCCTCGCACCGTGCTGTCCTCAGGGGACCGTGCGGGCGGGTACGCGGCCATCGGGGTGGGCCGTACGGGTGATGCCGGTGCGAACGCCCCCGTTCGGCGCAGTGCCGCGCGCGGCGCCGGGGGCGTACGGCGTTGGATGGCGGCATGGCCGCGAACGAGTCAGAGCCGGTCCCCCCGGCCTCTCCGGAGATCGCCCCGGTCCGGCTCCTCCTCAGCGGCCGCTACCTGCGCGTGCTCGTGCTGACCGTGCTCATCGGCGTGCCCATCGCGCTCGCGTGCTTCTTCTTCGTCGGGTTCCAGCACTGGCTCGAACACGGGATCTGGACGGTCCTGCCCAGGGACCTCGGGCACGACGAGGCGCCCTGGTGGTGGCCGCTGCCCACGCTGGCGCTCGCCGGACTGCTGATCGGGCAGGTCGTGGTCCGGATGCCGGGCCACGGCGGGCACCTGCCGGTCGACGGGCTCGGCGGGGCGCCGCTGGGCCCCGTCGAGCTGCCCGGCGTCGTCCTGGCGTCCCTGTCGGGGCTGCCGTTCGGTGTCGTGCTCGGTCCCGAGGGGCCGCTCATGGCGCTCGGCAGCGGGCTCGCGCTGTTCGGGGCGCAGCGGGTCGGCGCGGCGGCGGCCCGCGATCCACGGACCGTGCACGTCGTCGCGACCGCCGGTTCCACCGCCGCGATCTCCACGATCCTCGGCGGCCCGCTGGTGGCGGCGGTGCTCATCGTGGAGGTGGCCGGTCTGGCCGGGGCACGCCTGGCCCTGCTGCTTCTGCCGTGCCTGGCCGCGAGCGCGGCGGGCGCGCTCGTCTTCACCGGGTTCGGCCGCTGGACGGGCCTGACGATCGGCGGCCTGGGCCTTCCGACGGTGCCGCCCAGCACCACCCCCGACGTGGGCGACTTCCTGTGGGGCATCCCGCTCGCCGTGCTCATCGCGGCGGCCATCACCCTCGTACGGCGACTCGGACGCGTCACCGCGCGCTGGACGTACCACGACGACCACGGCCCCGCCACGATGCTCCGCACGCTGGGGTGCGCCGTGGCGGTGGGCGTCTGCCTCGCCGCGTACGGGCTGCTCACCGGGCGTACGCCGGAGGAGGCCGCGCTCTCGGGGCAGGCGATGCTCGGCGACCTCGCCGCGCATCCGGGGGCCCGGTCGGTGGCGGTGCTGCTCGCCCTCGTCCTCTGCAAGGGGCTCGCCTGGGCCGTGTGTCTGGGCAGCATGCGCGGCGGCCCGGTCTTCCCCGCCCTCCTGCTCGGCTCGGCCACGGCCCTGGCCTGCGCCGCCCTGCCGGGTCTCGGAGCGACTCCGGCCCTGGCCCTCGGCCTCTCCGCCGCCGCGGCGTCCGTCCTCGGCCTGCCGCTGTGCGGGGCGATCCTGGCGGCGCTGCTGCTCGGCAAGGACGCGCACGACCAGATGCCGCTCATCGTGCTCGCGGCGGTCGCCGCGCATCTGACGACGCTGGCCGTCCAGCACGGGTGGCCGGGTCGGAACCGCGCGGTGGCGACGGACGTCAGGCGGCGTCGGTAGCGGGCAGTTCGCAGGGGCAGGGCACGAACCCGAGGCCCAGCTCGCCGTCGACGGCGGCGCTCGTACGGGTGGTGAACCGGCCGTGGAACGGTTCGAGCGTGTCCTGGATACGCTCCAAGTACTCGACGATGTCGGGATGGTGGCGGCGTTCGCGAAGATGGGCGAATCCCAACGCGGGCATGGCTGAAACGTAGTCACACGGGAGCGTGACGCGCGATTACCCCGGCGGTAGCGGGCGCATCCTTGGTTACGCTGGCTTGCGGGGGGCCGCGCTCTCCGTGAGGATTCAGCGCGAATGATCAAGCGCGTACTGGAGGAACGTCATGGGCAGCACTCCGGATCCGACCGACGCCCGCAGCGCCCTCGGCGGCTTCGTGCGCGCGGTGGCGAACGGCGTGTCCCGGGCATGCTGACAGAGGCCGACATCGACCGGTTCGAGGCGGCGCGCCCCCGGCTCGAAGCCATCGCCTACCGGCTGCTCGGGTCGGCGAGCGAGGCGGAGGACGCCGCGCAGGAGACGTTTCTGCGCTGGCAGGCCGCCGAGGTGGACCGCATCGACGTGCCCGAGGCGTGGCTGACCAAGGTGCTCACCAACTTGTGCCTCAACCAGCTCACTTCGGCCCGCGCCCGCCGCGAGACGTACGTGGGGCAGTGGCTGCCCGAGCCGCTGGTCGAGGGCGACCCGATGCTCGGCCCCGCGGACACGGCCGAGCAGCGCGAGTCGGTCTCGTACGCCGTCATGACCCTGCTGGAACGGCTGACGCCGAGCGAGCGGGCGGTGTACGTGCTGCGCGAGGCGTTCGCGTACTCGCACCGGGAGATCGCCGAGATCCTCGACCTGTCGGAGTCCGCGAGCCAGCAGATCTTCCACCGGGCGAAGAAGCATGTCGCGGTCGGCAAGGCGCGTACGGACGTCGACGAGGTGGCCGCCCGCCGCGTCGTCGACGAGTTCCTGGCGGCGGCCACCAGCGGCCGGACCGAACCGCTCGTGGCGCTGCTCACGCAGGACGCCATCGCGGTCGGCGACGGCGGTGGGAAGGTCCCGGCGCGGACGAAGGCGTTCGAGGGCATCCGGGCGGTGGCCACGTTCATGCGGGGCCTGTTCCTGCCCGGCAGGGCCAAGCGCGACCTCGTCGGGGAGTCCGTCGAGCTGTACGCCACGACCGCCAACAGCGAACCGGCCGTCGTGGCGGTCGCGGACGGCCGGGTCGTCACCATCATGTGCCTGCAAGTGGGCCCCGACGGCATCGCCGCGATCCGCAGCCAGGCCAACCCCGACAAGCTGGAGCGGGTGACGCGGCGGTGGGCGGGGGACGGCGGCGACCGTGGGGAGCCGCTGGTCGTCAGGTTCTGAGCGACACGTGCTGAGCAGCGCGCCGTGTGAATTGGTTCACACGGCGCGTACTCGTGTCAGGAAACGGCTCGCTGCCCGGTTCAAGAGGCGTACGCGGAAGCGAAGAGTCAGATTGGTCGGACGGGAAGAACACGTCGGGCCGGTCGGCTGGTCGGTCGAGTCAGGAGTACGGACATGCAGGACACGCGGCATCGCATCATCGTTCTCGGCGCCGGCTACACGGGTGCCGTCGCGGCCGGACGCATCGCCAAGCGGCTGCGCCGCGAGGACGTCGCCATCACCCTCGTCAACGCCGAGCCCGACTTCGTGGAGCGCGTCCGTATGCACCAGCTCGCGGCCGGGCAGGAGCTGAAGACCCGGCCGTTCGAGCGGATGTTCGCCGGCACGGGTGTGGAGGTGCGGCTCGCGCGGGTCACGGCGGTGGACGTGGACCGCAAGACGGTCACGGTCACGCGGACCGGGGCGGACGCGGCCGACGCCCGTACGGAGCTGTCGTACGACACGCTCGTCTACGCCCTCGGCAGCCAGTGGGCCGACCACGGCGTCCCGGGTGTCGCCGAGCACGCCCACGAGGTCGCGAGCCGCCCCGGAGCGCTGCGGCTGCGCGAGCGGCTCGCGGGGCTGCGGGCCGGGGAGCCCGTCGTCGTGGTCGGCGGCGGCCTGACCGGTATCGAGGCCGCCACGGAGATCGCCGAGGCGCGCCCCGATCTGGACGTCGCCCTGGTCGTGCGGGGCGCGTTCGGTGACTGGCTCTCCGACAAGGGCCGCGCCCACCTGCGCGGGGCCGCCGACCGGCTCGGCATCACGGTGCACGAGAACACCGAGGTCACCGAGGTCGGCGCGGACCGGATCCGCACGGCCCGGACCACCGGCACGGACGGTGACGGCGCCGAGGCTCCCGTGTCCGCCTCCGTCCCGGCCGCGGTCACCGTGTGGACGACCGGGTTCGCGGTCCACCCGGTCGCGAAGGCCACCACGCTGGAGGTCACGGAGACCGGGCAGATCGCGGTCGACCGCACGATGCGCTCGCGCTCCCACCCGGACGTGTACGCGATCGGCGACGCGGCCTTCGCGATCGGTGACGCCGACAAGCCGCTGCGCATGTCGTGCGCCTCGGGCGTCCCGATGGCCTGGCAGGCCGCCGACGCGCTCGCCGCCCGGCTGAGCGGAACCAAGGTGCCGACGGTGGGTCTGCGCTACTTCCACCAGTGCATCTCGCTGGGCCGCGGGGACGGGCTCATCCAGTACGTCACCGCGGACGACACCGCCGTGCGCTCGGCCCTGACCGGGCGGACCGCCGCGCTCTACAAGGAGCTGATCTGCAAGGCCGCGGCCTGGAGCGTCGCCCATCCGACCCTCGGGATGCCGGCCCGGCGGCGCGGCGCGGCGCGGCAGCC
>NZ_JAPHNL010000021.1 GCF_026274175.1 Streptomyces beihaiensis | reverse complement strand
GTTGCCCGCGCCCCTCTCGGGGGCGCGGGCAACCGCGGGAGGAAGGGCCGCCGGGCCGCAGGCGCGTGTGAAGCCTCCGCCTCGGCGGCGAGCAGGGGGCGGGCCTACTCCACCGTCACGGACTTGGCCAGGTTGCGCGGCTTGTCGATGTCCCGGCCCAGGGCCAACGCCGTGTGGTAGGCGAGGAGTTGGAGCGGGATGCCCATCAGGATCGGGTCGAGCTCGTCCTCGTTCTTCGGCACGACGATCGTGCGGTCGGCCTTGTCCTGCTCCTGGTGGGCCACCGCGAGGATGCGGCCGGATCGGGCCTTGATCTCCTCCATCGCGGCGCGGTTCTTCTCCAGCAGGTCGTCGTCCGGGACGATCGCCACCGTCGGCAGCGCGGGCTCGATCAGGGCGAGCGGGCCGTGCTTGAGCTCGGAGGCCGGGTACGCCTCGGCGTGGATGTAGGAGACCTCCTTGAGCTTCAAGGACGCCTCGCGGGCCACCGGGTAGCCGCGGACACGGCCGATGAACATCATCGAGCGGGCGTCCGCGTACTCCTCGGCGATCTTCTTGATCTCCGCCTCCTGGGCGAGGATCTCCTCGATCTGGCCGGGCAGCTTGCGCAGGCCCTCGATGATGCGCTTGCCGTCCGCCACGGACAGGTCGCGGATGCGGCCGAGGTGGAGGGCGAGCAGCGCGAAGGCGACCGTCGTGTTCGTGAAGCACTTCGTCGAGACGACGCAGACCTCGGGGCCCGCGTGGACGTAGACGCCGGCGTCGGACTCACGGGCGATGGCGGAGCCGACGACGTTCACCACGCCGAAGACCCGTGCGCCCTTGCGCTTGAGCTCCTGGACCGCGGCCAGCACGTCGTACGTCTCGCCGGACTGCGACACCGCGATGTAGAGCGTGTCGGGGTCGACGACCGGGTTGCGGTAGCGGAACTCGGAGGCCGGTTCGGCGTCCGCGGGGATGCGGGCCAGCTCCTCGATCATCTGGGCGCCGATCAGGCCCGCGTGGTACGAGGTGCCGCAGCCGAGGATCTTCACCCGGCGCACCGAGCGGGCCTCGCGGGCGTCCAGGTTCAGGCCGCCCAGGTGCACGGTGGAGAAGCGGTCGTCGATGCGGCCGCGCAGGACGCGGTCCACGGCGTCGGCCTGCTCGCAGATCTCCTTGTGCATGTACGTGTCGTGGCCACCCATGTCGTACGAGGCCGCCTCCCACTCCACGGTGGTCGGCGAGGCCGTCGTGCGGGTGCCCTCGGTGGTGTACGTACGGAAGTCGTCGGCCTTGATCGTGGCCATCTCGCCGTCGTCGAGCGTGACGATCTGGCGGGTGTGGGCGACCAGCGCGGCGATGTCCGAGGCGACGTACATCTCCTTCTCGCCGATGCCGAGGACGACCGGCGAGCCGTTGCGCGCGACCACGATGCGGTCCGGGAAGTCGGCGTGCATGACGGCGATGCCGTACGTGCCCTCGATGACGCGCAGCGCGTCGCGGACCTTGTCCTCCAACTCGGTGAGCTCGGAACGGGCCACCAGATGGGTGAGGACCTCGGTGTCCGTCTCGGAGAGGAACTCCACGCCGTCGGCGACCAGCTTGGCGCGCAGCTCGGAGGCGTTGTCGATGATGCCGTTGTGGACGACGGCGACCTTGCCGTCCTGCGACATGTGCGGGTGGGCGTTCTCGTCGGACGGGGCGCCGTGGGTGGCCCAGCGGGTGTGGGCGATGCCGGTGGTGCCCTTGAAGCGGGCCGGGACCTTGGCCTCCAGGTCGCGCACCCGGCCCTGGGCCTTGACCATCTTCAGGCCGGCGGCCTTCGGGCTGGTGACCACGACGCCGGCGGAGTCGTATCCGCGGTACTCCAGGCGCTGCAGCCCCTCCAGGAGGAGCGGAGTGCAGTCGCGCTTGCCGATGTAACCGACGATTCCGCACATAAGTGGTGAGGATCCCCTCTGCTAGGTCAGCCGTAGACGATGCGGCGCAGTTGCCGCAGGGTGAGCTCCGGAGGAGCCACGGTCCGGTACCGCAGGTCTGCCGTGATCTGTTCGAAGATCGCCGCGTTCACCAGGCCCTGACCCTGGAGCTCGCGGTGGCGGCGCCGGACGTAGTCCTCCGTCGTCTCGTCGAAGTAGGCGAGCACGTCCTGGATCACCCGCAGCGCCTCGCCCCGGTTCAGGGGCGTGGTGCGCGTCAGGTGATCGACAAGTTCCTCGTGCACTTGGTAGATCCTGGGGGACGGTCGACTGTTCCGCAATTATTCTGCCCGATATCGGGCAAGGTCGTGGCGGAACTCGGTCCGGTGTGTCGCATCAGGGGTGTTTTGGGTGGGTAGAGGTGATCGGATTCTCCAGGTCGCCCACGAGCTGCAGGGCGCCCGACGGGTCCGCCAGATCCACCATCTGTTCGTTGTCGCGCAGCTGGAGCCGGTTGAGGCAGGACAGCGCGAAGCTCGGCGCGAACATGTCGAACCGGTCGAACTTCTCGGCCAGGTGCGGCGTCGACTCCTGGTAGTCGCGTACGCACTCGGCGACGGCCGCCCAGAACGTCTCCTCCTCCAGTACGCCGTCCACCACCAGGTTGGCCGACAGGAAACGGAAGAAGCAGTCGAAGACGTCCGTGAAGAGCGACAGAAGCCTCATGTCGTCCGGCACCTGCGCGCGGATCCGCTCCATGGCGGGCGGCAGCACCGCGTCCGGGTCCATCACGGCGATCTCCTCGGCGATGTCCTTGAAGACCGCCCGTCGCACCACGCCCCGCTCGTCCAGGACCAGGATGACGTTCTCGCCGTGCGGCATGAACACCAGGTCGTAGGCGTAGAAGCTGTGCAGGAGCGGGGTCAGGTACGCCTTGAGGTACGAGGTGAGCCACTCACTCGGCGTGAGCCCCGACCCCTCGATCAGCGCGCCCGCGAACGAGTGGCCCTCCCGGTCCACGTGCAGCAGCGACGCCATGGTCGCCAGGCGCTCCCCGTCCGCCAGCGACGGCACCGGCGACTCGCGCCACAGTGCCGCGAGCATCTTGCGGTAGGGCGAGTGGCGGTCGGTGGCCGCCTCGTACTCCAGGTGCCGGTAGCCGACGGCCGCGCGCTCGCGGATGATCGTAAGACCCGTGTCCTTCAGCACCGGGTCGTTCTCGACGAGCCGGGCCAGCCAGTCGTTGATGGCCGGGGTCGCTTCCATGTACGCGGCCGAGAGCCCGCGCATGAACCCCATGTTGATGACCGACAGGGCCGTCTTCACGTAATGCTTCGACGGGGAGGTGGAGTTGAAGAACGTACGGATCGACTGCTGCGCCAGGTACGCGTCGTCCCCCTCGCCCAGAGGGACCAGGTCGCGCCGCGCGACCTCCGCCGCGAACGTGACGGACAGCTTGTTCGACCACTGCCACGGGTGGACGGGGATGAGCAGGTAGTCGTCCGGGTCGAGCCCCTGCTCGCGCAGCGTCGCCGCGAACCGCTCCAGGGTCGCCTCACCCAGCTCGGCGCGGAGCAGCGACTCGTGGTCCAGGCCGGCTCCGGCGGTGAACGTGGCCCGCTCGCGGGTCGCCGCCAGCCAGATCAGCCGGACCGGACTCGCGGTCTCCGGCGCGTACGAGAGGTACTCGTGGACGCCGAAGCCGAGCCGGCCGTTGTTGGCGACGAAGCACGGGTGGCCCTCGGTCATGCCGGTCTCGATCTCCTGGAAGGAGCCGGAGGCGGCGAGCTCGCGCGCGGACACGTACGGCTTCGCCAGCTTGAAGCAGGCGCCGGAGACAGTGGAGGAGATCTCCTCCAGATAGACGGGGAGGATCTTGTCCGTCAGGCCGAGCGACTCCTTCATCTCGATGAAGAACTGCAGGGCGTCGAGGGGGAGTTCGACGCCGTCGCGGTGCCGTGTGATGGAGGCCGCCTCCACCTGCCAGTGGTCCAGGCGCAGGCGGCGCGCGGTGAACCGGTAGTGGGTGAGGCCGTCGTCACCGCGGACGACGTAGCGGTCGGGCCGCTCGCCGGTCGGCTCCGGAGCGAGCAGCCGCTCGTGGCTGAACTCGGCGAGCGCCTTGCGGATCAGGAGCCGGCCGGCCTCGGCCCAGCGCTTTGGGGTCAGGTGGGCGGTGGTGTCGGCGATGCTCATGCCGCGGTGGTCCTTCCCGTGGCCGCCTCGAACCGGGCGCGTGTGCAGAAGCTGAGCAGGGCCCGCTTCTCCGGCTTGTCGATCTCGCGCTCGGGCACGAACCCGACGGCCTCGTTCAGGGCGTGCACCGCCGTGTTCCGTACGTCCGGTTCGACGACGACCCGGGCCACGGCCGGGTCGGCGAACAGGTGCTCCATGACGGTCGTGATCACGGCGCGGGTGAAGCCGGGTATGCGCACGTCGGACGGCGCGGTGAGGAAGTGCATGCCCACGTCACCCGGCTGGGGCTCGTACAGGCCGACGAGTTCGACGTGCGCCGGGTCGTAGCGCTCCATGAGGAAGGCGGGCTCGTCGTCGTGCAGGCCGAGGAACGCCTCGTGGTGCTCGGCGGCGGCGATCGCCATGTACGCGCGCTCGACGTCCTCCGGTTTCGCGTCCCGCATCAGCCAGAAGGCGGCCTTGGGGTCGGTGACCCAGCGGTGCACGAGTTCGGCGTCGCGGACGGGGTCGAGGGGACGGAGGGCCATGGGGCCGACGGTTGACGTGGTCATACGGCGAACTCCTGGAACGCGATGGTCTTCTCGACGGGGTAGTACTCGGTGCCGAGCAGCTCGCGGATGATGTAGCTGTTGCGGTACGCGCCCATGCCGAGGTCGGGGCTGGTGATCGAGTGGGTGTGCACGCCGCCGTTCTGGAGGAAGACGCCGCGGCCCGTCGTGTCGACGGAGTAGTTGCGGGCGACGTCGAACTGGCCGTGGCCGTCGAAGCGGAGGCGCTCGCGGACCGGGCCGAGGAACGCGGGTGGCCGGTAGTGGTAGCCGGTGGCCAGGACCAGGCCCTCGGTGCGCAGCTCGAAGTCCTTGCCCTGCTCGTCCTGGTGGAAGCCGAGCACGTACGAACCGTCCTCGTGGCGGGCGCTGCGCAGGCTTGAGTTGGTGAGCAGACGGGTGGGCACCGGGCGCCCCGCGCTCTCGACGTTCTTCTGGTAGAGCAGGTCGAAGATGGAGTCGATGAGGTCCGAGTTGACGCCCTTGAACAGGCCCTTCTGCTCCGTGACCAGGCGGTGGCGGGTCGCCTCCGGCAGGGCGTGGAAGTAGTCGATGTAGTCGGGGGAGGTCATCTCCAGGGTCAGTTTCGTGTACTCGAGCGGGAAGAAGCGCGGGGAGCGGGTGACCCAGTCGAGCCGGTAGCCGTGGGTGTCGATCTCGGAGAGCAGCTCGTAGTAGATCTCGGCGGCGCTCTGCCCGCTGCCGACGACCGTGATGGAGTCCTTGGCCTGGAGGTCGCTCTTGCGGTGCCGGTATCGCGCGGTGTGCAGGTGGTGCTCGCCGTCGAGGCCGTGCACGGCGTCCGGGAGGTACGGCACCGTGCCCGTGCCGAGGACGAGGTGGCGGGCGCGGTAGGTGTCGCCGGACGCGGTCGCCACCACGTACAGCTCGTCCTCGTGACGGACCTCGGTGACGGTCGTGCCGAAGCGGACCGAGGAGAGTTTCGACGCGGCCCAGCGGCAGTAGTCGTTGTACTCGACGCGCAGCGGGTAGAAGTTCTCGCGAATGTAGAACGAGTACAACCGCCCTGATTCCTTGAGGTAGTTGAGGAAGGAGTAGGGGGAGGTCGGGTCGGCGAGCGTGACGAGGTCCGACATGAACGGGGTCTGGAGGTGGGCGCCGTCGAGGAACATTCCCGAGTGCCACTCGAAGTCCGGCTTCGATTCCAGGAAGACGCCGCTCAGTTCGGCCATCGGCTCGGTGAGACAGGCGAGGCCGAGGTTGAAGGGGCCGAGCCCGATACCGATGAAATCAACTGGCGCGGTCAAGGGTGTCTCCCAGGTACTGCTCGGCGTGGCCGGCGATGAGGTCGAGGACGGCCGACAGGTCGGTGAGGGTCGTCTCGGGGTTGAGGAGGGTGAACTTCAGGTAGTGGCGGCCGCCCACCTTGGTGCCCGCGACGACGGCGTCACCGGAGGCGAACAGGGCCTTGCGGGCGTAGAGGTTGGCGCGGTCGATCTCCGCTGGGTCTCTGACGGTGGCCGGGATGTAGCGGTAGACGAGCGTGGAGAGCCGCGGCTCGACGACGACGTCGAAGCGCGGGTCGGCGGCGAGCAGTTGCCAGCCCTGGCGGGCCAGGTCGCAGACCTCGTCGAAGAGGGCGCCGATGCCGTCGGCGCCCATGACGCGCAGCGTCAGCCACAGCTTGAGGGCGTCGAAGCGGCGGGTCGTCTGGAGGGACTTGTCGACCTGGTTGGGGACGCGTTCGGCGACGGTGCGGCGCGGGTTGAGGTAGTCGGCGTGGTAGGTGGCGTGCCGCAGGGTCGTGGCGTCGCGGACCAGGATCGCGCTCGAACTGACCGGCTGGAAGAAGGACTTGTGGTAGTCGACGGTGACGGAGTCGGCGCGCTCGATGCCGTCGATCCGGTCGCGGTTCTTGCGTGAGACCAGCAGCCCGCAGCCGTACGCGGCGTCCACGTGCAGCCACGCCCCGTGCCGGTCGCACAGCTCGGCGATCTCGGGCAGCGGGTCGATGGAGCCGAAGTCGGTGGTGCCCGCGGTGGCGACGACGGCCATGGGGACGAGGCCGTCGGCGTGGCACCGCTCCAGTTCGGCGGCGAGGGCGAGGGTCTGGAGCCGCTTCTCGCGGTCGACGGGGACGGCGACGACGGCGTCGGGCGGGAGGCCGAGCAGCGACGCGGACTTCCGGACGCTGAAGTGGCCGGCCTCGGAGGCGAAGACACGCAGTTCGGTCAGGTCGCCCCGGTGCTTCGCCTCTTCGCGGGCGAGCAGCAGCGCCTGGAGGTTGGACTGGGACCCGCCGGAGGTGAAGACGCCGTCGGCGGCGGGGCCGAGGCCGATCCGCTGGGCGGTCCAGTCGATGAGCCTGCGCTCGATGAGGGTGGCGCCCGCGGACTGGTCCCATGTGTCGAGCGAGGAGTTGACGGCGGACAGGACGGCCTCGCCGAGCACGGCCGGGATGACGACCGGGCAGTTGAGGTGGGCGAGGTAGCGGGGGTGGTGGAAGTGGACGGCGTCGCGGAGGTAGACCTCCTCCAGCTCGTCGAGGGCGGCGGCGGAGTCGCCCAGTGGCCGGTCCAGGTCGACGGCGTCGACGGCGGGGGCCAGGGCGTCGGGTGTGATGCCGGTGAACGGCCTTGTCGTGGTGGCGAGTTGGTCCGCCACCCGCTCGACTCCCTCGGTCACGGAGCGGCGGTAGAGCTCCGCGGTCGTGCGGTTGAGCAGGTGCGAGCGCATGAACGGTTCCTCCGGGGTGAGGGTGAGGGGTTCCCGGGTGGGTCGGAAGAAGGCGGCGGCGCGTACGCCGAAGGGCGGGGCCGCGACGCGTGACTTAGGTTAGCCTAACCTAAGTCGCACGTGCGACCCCGCCCCTGGTTCCGTCGAGGGCTACGCGGCGCGCAGCGCGTCCTCGCTCAGCCCGCGCCGCCAGTAACCGACGAACGTCACCGCCCGCTTGTCGTAACCCCGTTCGCGTACGAGGTGGCGCCGCAGCTCCCTCACCGTCGCGGACTCGCCCGCCAGCCAGGCGTACGGGCGTGCGGCGGGCGGGAGCTGGGCGGCGCGCACCGATGCCAGGGCGCAGGGTGCGCCTTCGCCGCGCACCAGCCAGGTCACGGTGGCGTCGGCGACCGTCATGACCGGCTGGATGTCGTCGCGGTGCGGCACCTCCAGCCACACGTGGGCGCTGACGGAGGCGGGCAGCCAAGCCAGCACGCCGAGCGCGGCGGGCAGCGCCGTCTCGTCTCCCCACATGACGATGTGGTCGAAGTCGGGGTGCGGGCGGCAGCGCACCGCCGTGTTGTCGGCGGTCGCCGGGCCGAGCACGACGACCCGGTCGCCGAGGCGCGCGCTGCGGGCCCAGCGGCAGGCGGGTCCTGTGGTGGCGGGGTCGCCGTCGTGCAGCACGAAGTCGATGTCGACCTCCTCGGCGGGGCGGCGGCGCTGTCCGCTGAGCGTGTACGAGCGCATGACGGCCCGCTCGTCGTCGGGCAGGGCCCGGTAGGCGGCGTGCCAGGCGCGGCCGTCGTCGCCCTGCCGTATCGGCGGAAGCACCGGAGCGTCCTGGCCGGGTCGCGGCAGGAAGAGGGAGAGGGACTGGTCGCGGCCGCCGCCGTGGAGGTCGGCGAGGTCGGGGCCGGTGAAGGTGACCCGCAGCAGCGACGGCCCGAGCCGCCGTGTGCGGACCACTCGCAGATCGAAGAACCGGAAAGGGGCCGAGGTCGGCGACTCGAGCGTCGTCGTCATGCGGTCAGGACACCTTCTTCGCTGTCTCGATGGCCTTGGCGAGGTTCTCCAGGAGCGGGGCGCACTTGTCGTAGGAGAGGATCGGTTCGGGGGAGCGGGCGATGACCTGCCCGGCCTTCACGGCGGGGAGCTTGTCCCAGGTCGGCTTCTCGCCCTTGAGGTCGGCTGGCTGTATCGCCTGGGCGCGGTCGTCCATCATGATGATGTCGGCCTTGTACTTGTTGACGTTCTCCCAGCTCAGGTTCTCGAACCAGCCGCCGGACGCCTTCTTCGCGGCCTGGGAGGGCTCGACGAAGCGCACGCCGAGCGCCTTGAAGTACTCCAGGTCGATGGAGAGGTCGGTGCCGGAGACGTAGAAGATGTCCTGGCTCGCGGAGCCGACCAGCACCTTGATGTCCGGGTGGGCCTTGGCGGCCCTGCGCAGCCGGGCCGCGGCCGCCTCGAAGCGCTGCTTCGCCTTGACGACCTTGTCGGCCTTCAGGTCGGCGCCGAGCGACGCGGCCAGCGCGTACATCCGCTCCAGCGGCTTGGTCAGCTGGCGGTCGTAGACGGAGATGCCGACGCTCGGGGCGAGCTTCGCGATCTTTTCCCTGGACTCCTCGGGGACGTACCAGAGGGTGCCCTTGGCGTCGAACATCGTGGTGATCAGCACGTCGGGGGCGAGGGCCGCGTACTTCTCGATGTTGAACTGGCCCCACGCGTTGCCGATGACCGTCACCTTGGAGACGTCCATGTCGCCCGCCTGCACGTCCGGCTTGCCGCCCTTGGTCGTGGTCGGGCCGAAGACGCCCTTGACGCCGACTCCGTAGTCGTGGAGCGCGGCGGCGACACCGGTGAAGGCGACGATGTTCGCCGGGGTCTTGTCCAGCTTCACCGTCCTGCCACGGTCGTCCTTGAAGGACCAGGGGCCGGGCTCGCCTTTCGCCGCGCTGCTCGCCCCGCTGCTGGGGGACCCGGCGCCGCTGCCGCACGCGGCGAGCGCGACACCGAGACCGAGTGCTCCGCCGGCGGCGAGGGCGCCGCGACGGGAGGGGCGGGACAGGCGGGCGTGGGGCATGACGGACTGCTTTCGCGCGTGCCGGACCGGCGGCCCGGCGGGGGCCACTGAAACTAAGGGTAGGTTAACCTAAGTTCCGGTGAGGTCGAGGGGCGGGAGCAGCGCGGCGAAAGGCGCGCGGGGCCGCATCGCTGTGCGGCTCCGCCGTGTGGGCGCGACACGCCGCCACGAAACCCGCACGCGCACACAGAGATCGGCCCCCGCGGCGCCAGGGTGCGTCACGAGGGCCGAACCGGGAAATCCGCCTAAGACGTGAGCCCCAGCTCCCGGGCGATGAGCATCCGCTGCACCTCGCTCGTGCCCTCCCCGATCTCCAGGATCTTCGAGTCCCGCCACATCCGGGCGACCGGGTACTCGTTCATGAACCCGTACCCGCCGTGAATCTGCGTGGCCTCACGGGCGTTGTCCACGGCGACGGTCGACGAATAGAGCTTCGCCAGCGCCGCCTCCTTCTTGAACGGCTCCCCGGCGACGAGCCGCGACGCCGCGTCCCGCCACGACAGCCGCGCGGTGTGCGCCTTCATCTCCATGTCGGCGATCTTGAACTGCACGGCCTGGTACTCACCGATGTGGTGCCCGAACGCCTTGCGCTCCTTGGCGTACTTGACCGACTCGTCGACGCACCCCTGCGCGAGCCCGGTCGCCAGCGCCGAGATCGCGATGCGGCCCTCGTCGAGAATGCGCAGGAACTGAGCGAAGCCCCGCCCTTCCTGGCCCAGCAGGTTCGCGCCCGGTACCCGTACGTCGTCGAAGTGCAGTTCCCGCGTGTCCGACGCGTTCCACCCCACCTTCGAGTACGGCGCCGCGACCGTGAATCCCGGCGTCCCGGACGGCACGATGATCGACGAGATCAGCGGCTTGCCGTCGTCCGTCCGCCCGGTCACCGCCGTGACCGTCACCAGACCCGTGATGTCCGTACCGGAGTTGGTGATGAAGCACTTCGTGCCGTTGATGACCCACTCGCCGGTCGCCTCGTCGCGCACGGCGGTCGTACGGGTGCCGCCCGCGTCGGAGCCGGCCTCCGGTTCGGTGAGGCCGAAGGCGCCCAGGATCTCGCCTGAGCACAGCCTCGGCAGCCACTGCCGCTTCTGCTCCTCGGTGCCGAACAGATGGATCGGCATCGCGCCGAGGGAGACCCCGGCCTCCAGCGTGATCGCCACCGACGAGTCGACGCGCGCCAGCTCCTCCAGGGCGATGCCGAGCGCCATGTAGTCGCCGCCCATGCCGCCGTACTCCTCGGGGAACGGCAGCCCGAACAGGCCCATGCGGCCCATCTCGCGCACGATCTCGTACGGGAATTCGTGCCGCTCGTAGAAGTCGCCGATCTTCGGCGCGACGATCTCGTGGGCGAACTTCTCGACAGTGCGCCGCAGTTCCTCGTGCTCGGGGGAGAGGTGGTGGTCCATGGATCTCACGGCTCCTGGTCGGTGGTCGCCGCGCCGGTCAGCGCGCGAACGGTGCGAGACGGGCTCGGTCGGCCCAGCTGCTCGGCCATCCACCTGCTGGTGTCGGTGAGGCGGCCGAGGTCGACCCCGGTCTCGATGCCGAGTCCTTCGAGCATCCAGACGAGGTCTTCGGTGGCGAGATTGCCGGTGGCGCTCTTCGCGTACGGGCAGCCGCCGAGGCCGCCCGCCGACGCGTCCACCGTCGTCACGCCGTGCTGCAGCGCCGCCAGGGTGTTGGCGAGCGCCTGCCCGTACGTGTCGTGGAAGTGCACGCCGATCGTCTCGGTCGGCACACCTTCCTCGTTGAGCGCGGTGAGCAGCGTCTGTACGTGGCCGGGGGTGGCCACGCCGATCGTGTCACCCAGGCTCAGCTCGTCGCAGCCCATGTCCATGAGGGCCTTGGCCACGGAGACGACCTGGTGGACGGGGACGGCGCCCTCCCACGGGTCGCCGAAACACATGGAGAGGTAGCCCCGCACGTGCGCCCGGTGTTCCTTGGCCCGCGCCACGACCGGGGCGAACATGGCCAGGGAGTCGGCGACCGTCCGGTTCAGGTTGGCCTTCGCGAAGGACTCGGTGGCGCTGGCGAACACGGCGATGCGGGTGACACCGAGGGTCAGGGCCCGGTCCAGGCCCCGGCTGTTGGGCACGAGCACGGGCAGGTGCACGCCGTCCAGATCCTGGAGCAGCGGGAACAAGGTCTCCGCGTCGGCCAGTTGGGGAACCCACTCGGGGCGGACGAAACTCGTCGCCTCGATGGTGGTCAGGCCCGCTCCGGCCAGGCGGTGGATGAACTCGGCCTTCGACCCGACGGGCAGGACGTTCTTCTCGTTCTGGAGGCCGTCTCTCGCCCCCACTTCATGGATGCGGACCCTCGGCGGGAGGTCTTTGGCGGGGACGGTCATCGGGAGCGTGGAGGTCATCGGTCGGGGTGAAGTCATCGTTGGGACGCCTCCTCGCCGCTGGTGGGGATGGCGTCGTGCGACTCCTCCGCAACCCCGTCCTCGGAGGGGTCCACCACCGCCAACACCTGGTCCATCGAGACCGTCGTGCCTGGTTGGACGTCCAGCTGGGTCACCACGCCCGTATGGGGGGCGGCGATGACGTGTTCCATCTTCATCGCCTCCACGACCAGCAGGCTCTGGCCCGCCGTCACCTGGTCGCCGACCGACACCTTCACCACGGTCACCGTGCCCGGCATCGGGGCGGTCAGGGCGTCCGCGCCCGCGTGGGCGGCGCCGGAGAGGCTTGCCGCCACCGGGTCGTGGTCCTGGACGTGCCAGGCGTCGCCGTCGCGGGCCAGCCACTCGCCCGCCACGGCGGTGAGGCGGGCCGGGGCGACCGGGGCGCCGTCGACCAGGATCTCGGTGCCGCGGACCCGGACCTCGACCGGATCGTGGCCCGGCACGCGCACGGGGTGCACCGTCCAGGCCGCCTCGCCGCCGAGCCGCCAGCCGTCGGGACGGGCGAACGGGTCCGCCCAGCCGGGGGACGCGGGCGCGGCGAGGGCCTTCTGGCGCAGCGCGCCCGCCGCCGCGTAGATCTCCGGCGGGACCTCCGACTCGACCAGGCCGTCCATCTCCCGCTCGACCAGACCGGTGTCCAACTCACCCGCCGTCACAGCTGGATGGGCGAGCAGGCGGCGCAGGAATCCGGCGTTGGTCGGAACCCCGAGCGTCACCGTGCGGGCGAGCGCGGCGCGCAGACGGCGCAGGGCCGTCGCCCGGTCAGGGCCGTACGCGATGATCTTCGCGAGCATCGGGTCGTACAGCGACGACACCTCGGTGCCCTCGGTGAGCCCGGAGTCGGTGCGGACGCCGTCGCCGTCCGGCTCTTGGAGGGCGAGGACGGTGCCACCGGAGGGCAGGAAGCCGCGCGAGCCCTCCTTGACGGAGACCGTCTCCGCGCACAGGCGGGCCTCGACCGCGTGGCCGGTCAAGGTGATGTCCGCCTGGGTGAACGGGAGTCTCTCGCCCGCCGCCACCCTCAGCTGCCACTCGACCAGGTCGATGCCCGTGACCAGCTCCGTCACCGGATGCTCGACCTGGAGGCGCGTGTTCATCTCCATGAAGTGGTACGAGGACGGGTCGCCGCCCGGCACGATGAACTCGACCGTGCCCGCGCCCCGGTAGCCGCAGCTGCGGGCCGCCTCCACGGCCGCGGCGCCCATCGACGCGCGCGTGTCCTCGTCGAGCAGGACGCTCGGGGCCTCCTCGATCAACTTCTGGTGGCGACGCTGCAACGAGCACTCGCGCTCGCCCAGGTGCACGACATTGCCGTGTCCGTCGGCCAGGACCTGGATCTCGATGTGCCGGGGGCTGTCGATCCACCGCTCCACGAGCAGGGTGTCGTCGCCGAACGAGGCCCGTGCCTCGCGCCGCGCCGCCGCGATCTCCTCCTCCAGGGCCGTCAGGTCCCGGACCAGGCGCATGCCCTTGCCGCCGCCGCCCGCCGACGGCTTGATGAGCACGGGCGCGCCCAAGTCGTGGGCCGCCCGGGCCAGTTCCGGGTCGCGGCCGCCGGGCACCACCGGGACTCCGGCGGCCTGGACCGTCTCCTTGGCGCGGATCTTGTCGCCCATGAGCGCGATGGCGTCGGCGGGCGGACCGATGAACGTCAGCCCGGCGTCCTCGCAGGCGCGCGCGAACTCCGCGTTCTCCGCCAGGAAGCCGTAGCCGGGGTGGACCGCCTGGGCGTTCGTCCGTGCCGCCGCGTCGAGCAGCCGCTCCACCGACAGATAGCTCTCGGACGCCGGGGGCGGTCCGATCCGCACCGCCTCGTCGGCCTCCCGTACATGCCGGGCGTCCGCGTCGGCGTCGCTGTACACCGCGACCGAGCGGATGCCGAGCGAGCGCAGGGTGCGGATGACGCGGACGGCGATCTCGCCGCGGTTGGCGACCAGGACGGTGTCGAACATCGTCGCGGGCCCAGTGGTCGTGGTGGTGGTCGTGGTCGTGGTGGTGGTCGGTGTGGTCATGTCGTCCCTCCCCTCACATCCGGAAGACGCCGAAGCCGGGCGTCTTCTCCGGCAGCGGTGCGTTGGCGCAGGCGGTCAGGGCCAGGCCCAGGACCTGCCGGGTCTCCAGCGGGTCGATCACTCCGTCGTCCCAGAGGCGGGCCGTCGCGTAGTAGGCGCTGCCCTGTGTCTCGTACTGGGCGCGGATCGGCGTCTTGAACGCCTCCTCGTCCTCGGCCGGCCACTGCTCGCCGCGTGCCTCCAGCTGGTCGCGCTTGACCGTGGCGAGGACCGACGCGGCCTGCTCGCCGCCCATGACGGAGATCTTGGCTCCGGGCCACATCCACAAGAATCGCGGCGAATAGGCGCGGCCGCACATCGAGTAGTTGCCCGCGCCGTACGAGCCGCCGATGACGACGGTCAGCTTGGGCACGCGCGTGCACGCCACGGCCGTGACCATCTTGGCGCCGTGCTTGGCGATACCGCCCGCCTCGTAGTCCCTGCCCACCATGAAGCCCGAGATGTTCTGCAGGAAGAGCAGCGGGATGCCGCGCTGGTCGCACAGTTCGATGAAGTGGGCGCCCTTCTGGGCGGACTCGGAGAACAGGATGCCGTTGTTGGCGACGATGCCGACCGGGTGACCGTGGATGTGCGCGAAGCCGGTGACCAGGGTCTGCCCGAACTCGGCCTTGAACTCGGCGAACCGCGAGCCGTCGACGACCCGTGCGATGACCTCGCGTACGTCGTAAGGGGTGCGGGAATCGACCGGGACCGCCCCGTAGAGACCCGCCGGGTCGACCTTCGGTTCGACGGCCGCTTGCGCCGCCCACGGCAGCGGGCCGCGCTCCGGCAGCGTGGAGACGATCGTCCGCACGATCCGCAGCGCGTGCGCGTCGTCCTCGGCCAGGTGGTCCGTGACGCCGGACACGCGCGAGTGGACCTCGCCGCCGCCCAGCTCCTCGGCCGTCACCACCTCGCCCGTGGCCGCCTTCACCAGCGGCGGGCCACCCAGGAAGATCGTGCCCTGGTTCCGCACGATCACGGCCTCGTCGCTCATCGCGGGCACATACGCCCCGCCCGCCGTGCACGAGCCGAGCACCGCCGCGATCTGCGGAATCCCCGCGCCGGACATCCGGGCCTGGTTGTAGAAGATCCGCCCGAAGTGCTCCCGGTCGGGGAAGACCTCGTCCTGCATCGGCAGGAACGCGCCACCCGAGTCGACCAGATAGAGGCACGGCAGACGGTTCTCCAGCGCCACCTCCTGGGCGCGCAGGTGCTTCTTGACCGTCATCGGGTAGTACGTGCCGCCCTTGACCGTGGCGTCATTGGCGACGATCACGCACTCGCGGCCGCTGACCCGCCCGATCCCGGCGATCACACCCGCGGCCGGGGCCTGCCCCTCGTACATGCCGTCCGCCGCCAGCGGCGCCAGCTCCAGGAACGGGGAGCCCGGGTCGAGCAGCGTGTCCACGCGCTCGCGGGGCAGCAGCTTGCCGCGCGCGGTGTGCCGCGCCCTGGCCCGCTCGCCCCCGCCGAGCCGGGCGGCGGCGAGCTTGGCGCGCAGTTCGTCGCCGAGCGCCCGGTGCGCCGCCTCATTGGCCCGCCAGGCCTCCGACGCGGGGTCCGCCGCGCTCGTCAGCTCCGGTGCCTCTTGCATCCTGCGGTCCTCTCACCACGTCATCGAAGTCATCAGGGTCGTCGAAAATGTTAATGAGCGTTAACCGAACTCCTCCAGGTTAACGCTCGCTAACCTCCCTGTCTAGAATTGCTTTCATGGCCACGAGAACCGACGCCCCCACCCGCCGCGAACAGATCCTCAAGGAGGCCGCGCGGCTCTTCGCCGAGCGCGGGTTCCACGGCGTCGGGGTGGACGAGATAGGGGCCGCGGTCGGCATCAGCGGACCGGGTCTGTACCGCCACTTCGCGGGCAAGGACGCGATGCTCGCCGAACTGCTCGTCGGCATCAGCGGCCAGCTGCTCACCGGCGGCAAGCGGCGGGTGGCCGAGGAGGACGGCGACCCCGGCGCGCTGCTCGACTCGCTCATCGAGGGCCACATCGACTTCGCGCTCGACGACCGCGACCTGATCACGCTGCACGACCGCGAGCTCGACCGGCTGCGCGACAGCGACCGCAAGCTGGTGCGGCAGTTGCAGCGCCAGTACGTCGAGCTGTGGGTGGCGGCCCTGCGCGAGGTCTACCCCGGCCTGGTCGAGCAGGAGGCGCGCATGGCCGTGCACGCGGTCTTCGGCCTGCTCAACTCCACGCCGCACCTCGGTCGCACCAGCTCGCTGCCCGGCCGGGGCGCGACCGCGCGGATGCTGCACAAGCTGGCGCGCGGCGCCTTCGCCGCGGCGGCCGCCCCGGTGTCGCCCGACGGCTCTCCCGAGTGACGTGTGTCTCTGGACGGTTTCCGTGACTCGCGGGTAACCTGATCGATGAGCAAGCGCTTAGTCGAGGCGTCGTGGCCGTCGTGGCCGTCACAGCCGTCGTCGCCGCCAGAGTCGCCAGAGTCGTAGAGGGAGAGTTCTCCGTGCGCCGTACTGTTTTTGACGAGGACCACGAGGCGTTCCGGGAGACCCTGCGCGCCTTCATCGAGGCCGAGGTCGTCCCCCACTACGACGAGTGGTTCCAGCAGGGCATCGTGCCGCGCGAGCTCTACGCCAAGATGGCGGACCTGGGCCTGTTCGGCATCAACGTCCCGGAGGAGTTCGGCGGCGCCGGGCTCGACACTCACAAGTTCGAGGCCATCCAGTACGAGGAGACCGCCCGCGCGGGCGTCAGCTTCGGCGGCTCCGGCGTGCACGTGCTGCTCGCCCTGCCGTACATCAAGATGCTCGCGACCGACGAGCAGAAGAAGCGCTACCTGCCCAAGTTCGTCTCCGGCGAGGAGATGTGGGCCCTGGCGATGACCGAGCCGGGCACCGGCTCCGACCTCGCCGGCATGAAGACCACCGCCAAGCTCTCCGAGGACGGCACGCACTACGTCCTCAACGGCTCCAAGACGTTCATCACCGGCGGCGTCCACGCCGACCGTGTCATCGTCTGCGCCCGGACCGCCGCGCCCACCGCCGACGACCGCCGCCACGGCATCTCGCTCTTCGCCGTGGACACCAAGTCCGAGGGCTACTCCATCGGCCGCAAGCTCGACAAGCTGGGCCTGCGCACCTCCGACACCGCCGAGCTGGCCTTCGTCGACGTCAAGGTGCCCGCCGAGGACCTGCTCGGCGAGGAGAACAAGGGCTTCTACTACCTCGGCCAGAACCTGCCCTCCGAGCGCTGGGGCATCGCCTTCGGCGCGTACGCGCAGGCCAAGGCCGCCGTCCGGTTCGCCAAGCAGTACGTGCAGGAGCGTGTGGTCTTCGGCAAGCCGGTCGCCAGCTTCCAGAACACCAAGTTCGAGCTGGCCGCCTGCCAGGCCGAGGTGGACGCCGCCGAGGCCGTCGCCGACCGCGCCCTGGAGGCCCTCGACGCCGGCGAGCTCAGCGCCGCCGAGGCCGCCTCCGCGAAGCTGTTCTGCACCGAGGTCGCCCACCGCGTCATCGACCGCTGCCTCCAGCTGCACGGCGGCTACGGGTTCATGAACGAGTACCCCATCGCCCGCCTGTACGCCGACAACCGCGTCAACCGCATCTACGGCGGCACCAGCGAGGTCATGAAGATGATCATCGCGAAGAACATGGGCCTGTGACACACGGCCGATGTCGCTTCCACCGATGTCGCTTCCACCGATGAGGCTTCCACTGATGACGTTTCCAGCGATGACGTACAACTGATCCCATGCATCAGGCACTTGATTCCCTGCTCGATCTGCTCGACCTCGAGCGGATCGAGCAGGACATCTTCCGCGGCCGCTCCCAGTCCTCCGTCGTCCCCCGGGTCTTCGGCGGACAGGTGGCAGCCCAGGCGCTCGTCGCGGCCGGCCGCACCGTCCCCGCCGACCGGCACGCCCACTCCCTGCACGCGTACTTCCTCGTCGCGGGCGACCCGGGCGCGCCGATCGTCTACACGGTCGACCGCATCCGCGACGGCCGCTCCTTCACCACGCGCCGCGTCGTCGCCGTCCAGCACGGGCAGCCGATCTTCCACCTCTCCGCGTCCTTCCAGGCGTACGAGGAGGGGCTGGAGCACCAGGCGGAGATGCCGGCCGCACCGGACCCGGAGACGCTGCCGACCGCGGCCGAGATGCTGCCCCGCTACTCCGGCTCCGTCCTCGAACCAGGCGTCGTACAGCGCCTTCTGGAGGCCCGCGAGGCGGTCGACCTGCGGTACGTGGACGCTCCGCCGTTCGCGTTCGTCGGCGAGCCGCAGCCGCCGCGCTCGCAGGTCTGGTTCCGCACCAACGGCAAGCTCGACGGCGCCATCGACGAGCCGCTGCTGCACGTCTGCCTCGCCACGTACGTCTCCGACATGACGCTGCTCGACTCGGTGCTGCTCGCCCACGGGCGCGGCGGCTGGGCCGTCGGCGACGTGGTCGGTGCCTCACTCGACCACGCCATGTGGTTCCACCGGCCGTTCCGCGCGGACGAGTGGCTGCTGTACGACCAGGAGTCACCGTCGGCCGGGGGCGGGCGTGGGCTCGGGCAGGCCCGCATCTACACGCGCGACGGACGGCTCGCGATCAGTGTGATCCAGGAGGGCGTGGTGCGGGTTCCTCGCGCCTAGGCGCCGCAGGAGAGCGCCTCGCCCGGTGCGGCTGCGGGTGCGGGTGTGGGTGCGGGTGTGGGTGCGGGTGCGTCGGGGTTGCTCGCGTGGTTCCCCGCGTTGCCCGCGCAGTTCCCCGGGCCCCTGAGATGCGCACCGCGGGCGCCCTCTCATGAGGCGCGGCGCAGCCGCATGGCTCAGGGGCGCGAGCGACCACAGCGCACCCGCACCCGCCTAACCCGACAGCCCCGCCGCGTCCAGCAAGTACGCCGTCATCGGGTCGTAGTGGCGCGGGCTCGTCACGTGGTCGTCGAGCGGGACGGTGACCTGCATGGTTCCCTCCGCCTCGCCGACGAAGAGCGCGGGGTCGTTGCAGTCCGCGTAACCGACGGAGTCGATCCCGCGCTGGGCCGCGCAGCCCGCCCACCCGTGGTCCGCGACCACCAGGTCGGGCAGCGGGCGGCCCGTACGCTCCAGGCCGTCCAGGATCGCCGCCATCGGGGCGGGCGAGTGCGTGTGCCACAGCGTCGCGCCGCGCTCCAGCATCGCCACGTCCGCGAACTGGAAGACCATGCCCTCCGAGGTCGAGAGGCCCTCCGGGATCACGACGATCTCGCACCCCGCGGCCCGCAGCGCCGCCGCCGTCGCGCGGTGGACGTCGAGCAGCCCGCCCGGGTGCCCCGTGGCGAACAGCACCCGCTGCTTGCCCGCGGCCGCCTTGCACAGCCGGGCCGCCATCCGGTCGAGGGCGTCCACGGTCAGCTCGGGGTCGATCGTGTCCTGCCCGAACCGGTGCGCCGGGTCGTCCACGACGCCGCACCGCTCGGCCATCACCGCGAGGACGTCCTGCTCGTCGGTCCAGCGGTCGCCGAGTTCCAGGCCCAGCCAGAAGTGCCGGTCGCCGTTGGAGAGCTTCCGGTAGTGGGAGAGGTTGTTCTCGCGAGGGGTGGCTACGTCACCGGCGATGCGGGTGCGCACGAGGTGGTCGATCAGTGCGGCGCGGGTCGGTGTATCGCTGGGAATCCCGGGTATCGGCATGGGTCCATTGTGCCGGGGGCCGGGCACCGCCGTTGATCCGTACCGGCACGTGGGACCGGCCTCACACCAGGTCGCGCAGCGCGAACCACAACTCCATGCGTACGTCGGGGTCGTCCAGGTCGGCGTCGAGCAGCGCGGCACAGCGGGCGATGCGCTGGCGCACGGTGTTGCGGTGCACGCCGAGCGCCGACGCCGTGCCCTCCCAGTTGCCGTGCACCGACAACCAGGTGCGCACCGTCTCGACCAGCGCCGGGTGGTCCAGGAGCGGCGCCGGGCTCAGCGCCGCTGCGCCGTCGGGCCTGTGGTGGGCGACGGCGCCGCCCCGCGCCACGGCACGGTCGAGCGCGCGGCCCGCCTGCGCGTCGGCCA
>NZ_JAPHNL010000020.1 GCF_026274175.1 Streptomyces beihaiensis | reverse complement strand
CGACCTACGACACCGAGACCGCCACGGCCCTCAAGGCACGGGTGACCACCCTCGCCGAGAAGCACCCCCTGTACCCCCGGCGGTGACGTAGGGGGGCAGGCGGGGGCCGCGTGGGGCCGCGTCTGCGTGGATCATGGTGTCGGCACGTCATCATGACAAGAAAGGCCGGCACCATGACCGACAGGCCCACCAGCGACGAGCACACCACCGACAGTCCAGCCACCGACAGTCCGGCTACCGACAGTCAAGCCACTGACAGCCAAGCCGTCGACGATCTCACCGTGGCGGTTCTGGGCACGGGCATCATGGGCGGCGCCATGGCGCGCAACCTCCTCACGTGCGGCCACACCGTGCGCGTGTGGAACCGCACCCGTGCCAAGGCCGAACCGCTCGCCGCCGACGGGGCCTTCGTCGCCGACACGCCCGCCGAGGCGGTGACGGGCGCGGATGTCGTCCTGACCATGCTGTACGACGGCCGCGCCGCTGTGGAGGTCATGCGCCAGGCCGCTGACCAGCTGCGTCCCGGCACCGTCTGGGCGCAGTCCACCACGGCCGGGATCGAGGCCGTGGGTGAGCTGGCCGCCTTCGCCCGTGAGCACGGTCTGGTCCTCTACGACGCGCCGGTGCTCGGCACCCGACAGCCCGCCGAGACAGGCCGGCTGACGGTGCTCGCGGCCGGGCCGGTGGAAGGCCGGGAGAAGGTGACACCCGTCTTCGACGCGGTCGGCGCGCGCACGGTGTGGACCGGTCAGGACGCGGCGGCCGCGACCGCGACCCGGCTGAAGCTGGTCGCCAACAGCTGGGTGCTCGCCGTCGTGAGCGCCGCGGGAGAGTCCCTGGCCCTCTCCAAGGCTCTCGGGGTGGACCCGCAGAGCTTCCTCGACCTGATCGAGGGCGGGCCGCTCGACATGGGGTACCTGCGGGCCAAGGCCGGACTCGTGCTGGAGGACAGGCTCACCCCGCCCCAGTTCGCGGTGGCGACGGCGGCCAAGGACGCCCGCCTGATCGTCGAGGCGGGGGAGCGGGGCGGTGTCCGCCTCGACGTGGCCGAGGCGACCGCGGAGCGCATGGAGCGCGCCGCGGCGAAGGGCCACGCCGACGAGGACATGGCGGCCGCCTACTTCGCCAGCTTCCAGGACCCGACGACCGCCTCTTGAACGTCCGGCGGGGCGTCCGGCGTCAGCCGACGAGCCGGCACGCGTCGCCCCGCCGGTCGTTCTCGCCCCGCACCGCCGCCTCGTGCGCCGACCGTGCGGCCATGAGGAGCGCGCGCCAGGAGGTGACGGTGGGGCGGCGGCGCAGCAGGGCGCGGCGCTCGCGCTCGGTCATGCCGCCCCAGATGCCCTTCTCGATACGGCTGTCGAGGGCATAGGCCAGGCATTCGGTGCGCACGGGGCAGGGGCGGCAGACTCCCTTCGCGTCCTGCTGGGCCGCCCCCTCGACGAACAGCGCGTCCGGGTCGAGGCTCCGGCACGCCCCTCGCTCGGCCCACGCGGTGCCGCCGCTGACCGTGGTTCGTGTGCTGTTGGCTCGCTCCATGACGGACAGCCAACCTCAAGGTTGCCTGTTTTCCCGAGGTGTTCACCACGATTGGCTGAACTCGTTCATACCCGGGAACTCTTGAGGCGGCCGATGCGTTCGCCCGCAGCATTGGAGTAGACCAATAAGTTCGCCGGTTCAAGTTTTCTCGCTCGGTAAGGATTTCCGCAGGTCAGATGTGGTGACACGGGAGCCTCTCGGGTGGCCTTCGGGTGGGTTTACGGCAAGTCACGTGTTGACAGGTTGAGTTGGTCTAGTCCAAATTGAGGCCCGGCATCACTCCGACCACTCAGGCATCAGAAACCTCAGAGCCGCTCATCTGCCGACGGCTGCACCGAAGGACCGAGCCTTGACCCACCGCATGCCGCTTCCCGCCGACTACTTGCACCGTGCCGCCACCGACGTCCCGTACTTCAGCGCGGACGGCGAGACCTACCTGGCGCGCACCCCGCTGCGCGACCTCCACAAGACGCGTGAGCTGCGCGTGCTCTCGCCGGACGACTTCGCCTTCTGGCAGAGGTACGGATACGTCGTCGTGAAAGAGGCGATACCCCGTTCGGCCGCCCGTGAACTGCTGGACTTCACCTGGGAGTTCCAGGGGCTGGACCCCGACCGCCCCGACACCTGGTACGAGGAGCGCGAGTTCCGCTCCGACCTCGACCGTGACCTGCACGTCTACGGATTCGTGGAGGCATACCACCACCAGCTGCTCTGGAACAGCCGCCAGACGCGGCGCGTGTACGACGCGTTCGTCGACGTCTGGGACGCCGAGGAGCTGTGGGTCACCCTCGACCGCCTCAACCTCAACCCGCCCAACGTCAAGAACCGCGACCGTGCCCTCATCGCCCCGACCGAACGCGGCTTCGACATCGAACTGCACTGGGACGTCGACACGTCACTGACCGTTCCGCCGCAGCGCGTCCAGGGGATCATCGCCCTCAACGACACGAGCCCCGAGACCGGCGGATTCCAATGCTGCCCCGAGCTCTTCCGCCGCTTCGACCGGTGGAAGGCGCTGCAGCCGGACGACCGCGACCCGATCCGCCCCCGCGTCGACCACGCCGACATGCCCGTCGTACGGCCCGAGTTGGCCGCCGGTGACCTGCTGATCTTCAACGGGATGCTCGCGCACGGCGTCGCCCCCAACACCTCACGCAACAGCGTCCGCGCCGTGCAGTACCTGTCGATGATGCCCGCCCTGCCGACCCATGAGACGCTGCGCCGCTCCCGCGTCGAGTCCTGGCGCACCCTGTCCACGCCGGACTGGAACGCCACTTTGCTCGGCGACGCCGACCGGCCCGAGGCCCAGCGCTACGGGACCGCCGAACTCACCGACCTCGGCGCCCGGCTCCTCGGCAGCGCCGACTGGGACGGCGACGCCGCGTCCCGTGAGGAGGAGTCATGGGCCGTATCTGCCTGACCCTTCCGACCAACAGGTCCTGTTCCCCGGCCATTTCGGCCATCGGCCAGGAGGCCGCGTACGCTGCCGACACCTTCGGCGCCGACGTGGAGCTGCTGATCCTCGACTCCAGCGACGCCGCGACACACGCCCGGCACGCCGCCGCCGTGAAGGCGCTGCCCCGCCACCCGCGCATCACCGTCCACCACCTCGACGAGGAGGACCAGCGTCAGTTCCTGCGCCGCGTCGTCCACGCCTGCGCGAACCCGGAACCCGACCGCATGCTCGACCTGCTCCTGCCGGACAGCGTCTCCTACGGCGCCTGCACCGACCGTGCGTTCCTCTACGCGGCCGCGCTCGGCTGCGACTCCGTGCACCGCAGGGACTCGGACAGCCGCTACCAGACACACCAGGGCGCGCCCGTCTTCCCCGTCCACCACGAACTGCGCACGCTGGGCCGCCCGGCCGCCGACGCCGCCCGCGCCGTCGACCGCACCGACCTCGACGACCGGCACATGGATCGGCCCGTGGCCATGACCGGAGCCTCCTTCGTCGGCGAACTCTCCGTCGACATCGCCGAGATGAAACGACTCGACCCCGCCACGTACACCGAGGTCGTCGGCCTGTGGGCGCCCGCCGACTGGAGCGCGCAACAGCGCCGTGAGCTCGCCGAGGAGTCGTTCCGCGGCAGCGGCGAGACCACGTTCACCGAAGACCGGTCGACGCTGTGCCTCGTCGACCCGATGCGCGTCGACATGTGCAACATCGCCTTCCACGCGGTGCACGAACGCGTGCCGCTGCCGCCCGCGACCGACACCATCGGCAGCGACTACTTCCTCATCCACCTCGTCCACGACGCCGAACTGCCCGGCGTGCTGCACAACCGCGACATCGTCAACTTCCACACCCCGCACCGCGGAACGGACACCGGATTCCTCGCCTATCAGAGGCGGTTCGTGAAGTTCCTGCTGTCGATGCTGTACTTCCACCACATCTACCGGCGAATGGCCCGCGCCGGTGGCGACGGACTGCTCGACGGGAACGGGCAGGTGCGCACCGACGTCGTCGCCGCCCTCGCCCGCGAGAGCGCCACGCTCGACCGGGCGGAGAACATCCGCAGGCTCGACACCGTCGACGCCGCCTACCGCCGCCTCGGCGGCCGCTGGCAGGAGTGCGCCCGACGGCTGAAGGCGCGACGCGGCCAACTGCTCGACGAGGCGCAGCGGGACATCGAGGACTTCGCCGCCCTCACCGAGGCATGGCCCTCGCTCGTCGGCGCGGCCCGCGCCACCCCCGTGTCCGTGCCGCACCTGGAGCCCGCCCGATGAGCGCCCGCACCGCGGCCCCGCCGCTGCGCGCCGCGCTCGCCGCCGCCACCGAGGACCGGCTCGTGTACGACCTGGCGGGCATCGCCGGGCAGTACGACATGCTGCGCCGCGAACTTCCGGGCGTGCGCGTCCGGTTCGCGCTCAAGGCATGCCCCGTCGACGACGTGCTCACCCATCTGGCCGGGCTCGGCGCCGGCGTCGACGCGGCGAGCCCCCAGGAGATCGAGCAGGCACTGCGCGCCGGAGTCCCGCTCGACCGCATCCACTACGGCAACACCGTCAAGTCCGACCGCGCCATCGCCCACGCCCGCCGGCTCGGTGTGCGCGACTACGCGACCGACAACGCCGAGGACGTCGCCGCGCTCGCCGCCCACGCGCCCGGCGCCCGTGTCTTCTGCCGCCTGGCGACCAGCGGGCGGGGCGCCCTGTGGGGGCTGAGCGAGAAGTTCGGCTGCCCCACGCAGGACGCCGTCGACGTCCTGACCGCGGCCCGTGCCGCCGGGCTCGTGCCCGCCGGGCTCTCCGTGCATGTCGGCTCCCAGCAGATGACGGCGGGTGCCTGGCGCGAAGCGTTCGACGACCTCGGCGCCGCCCTCGCCGCGTTGCGACGGCGCGGCATCGTCCTCGACCACGTCAACCTCGGCGGCGGCCTTCCCGCGCTGGGCTACGCCGACCGGCACGGCAGCCCCCTCGACCCGCCCCTCGACAAGATCTTCGCCGTCGTGCGCGAGGGCATGGCGCGGCTCAGGGCCGCCCACGGCGCCCCGCTCGCCTTCGTCATGGAACCCGGCAGGCACCTCGTCGCCGACCACGGCGCCATCCGCGCCCACGTGGTCCGCCTGGCCCGACGCCGCGCCGCGGACGGCCACCACCGCTACTGGCTCTACCTCAGCTGCGGCCGGTTCAACGGCCTGTACGAGACGGACGCCCTGCGCCACCCGCTCGTCTTCCCCGGCCACCACGACGCCGAGCACGTGCCCGCGGTCGTGGCGGGACCCACCTGCGACAGCGACGACACGTTCGCCTACCACGCGGAGACCGGCGAGGACCGCGGTCTGGTGCGCGTACCGAAGCGGCTCAGCTCCGGCGATCCCGTATGGGTGCTCAACACCGGTGCCTACGCGGTCAGTTACATGACCCAGGGGTTCAACGGCTTCGCGCCGCTGCCGCTGCACTGTGTGGGCGGTGGCGCGGTGACGGCGGCCGCGTCATGAGCGGCGGACCCCGGATACGGGGCGTCGCCGAGGGGGACTGGGCGGTGATCGGGGACCTGGAGTCGCAGGCGTACGCGCCGCTGGGGCTCTCCGAGGGGCCAGGGGCGCTGCGGAAGTACCAGCAGGCATCGCCGGACACGTGTTTCGTGGTCGACGTCGGCGGCGGGCGGGTCGCCGGCTACCTGATGGCGCTGCCGTTTCCCGAGGGCGGGTGGCCCGAACTGGGCCAGGGCGGCGGGGCTGCGGGGCGGCGGGGCGGCCGCGCTCCGTACGGCCCGCTCGCTCCGGACCCGTACAACCTCCATCTCCACGATGTGGTGATCGCACCGGAGCTGCGGCGCCGGGGGCTGGCCATGCGGCTCGTGCGCCACCTGGTGGGGATCGCACGCACGCGCGCGTACCGGAGCGTCTCCCTGGTCTCCGTGGGCGGGACGCAAGCCTTCTGGCGCGAGCGCGGCTTCACCGTCCGGCCGGACGTCGCGGCGCCCGGCGGGTACGGCAGCGACGCCGTCTACATGTCTCTTTCCCTGGCCGACGCGCCGATCGACGTACCGATCGACGTACCGACCGACGCGCCGATCGGCGAACTGACCGACGAACTGACCGACGAACTGAGTGGTGTCCGTGTCTGCAGTCCGTGATCCCTTCCGCCGCCACCAGTGGGCGGTGGCCGCGCTCTTCTGCACGCTCGGCTTCCAGTACGCGACCTGGGCCTCGCGCATCCCCGCCCTCAAAGCCGAACTAGGGCTCACGGCCGCCGAGGTGGGCGTGCTCCTGATGGCCGCCGGGATCGGCGCGGTCGTGTCCTTCCCCCTGGTCGAACCGCTCATGCGGCGCCTCGGTTCCCGGCGCCTCGCCCTGGCGTCGGCCCTGGGCCTGACCCTGCTGCTCTTCGCGCTCGCCGCCGCCCCCGACTATCCGCTGGCCCTGCTCGTCCTGTGCGTGGACGGCGTCCTCGTCGGCTGCCTCAACGTCGCCATGAACGCGCAGGGCGCCGCCCTGGAGGCCCGCTTCGAACGCACCACCATGGCCCGGCTGCACGCCACGTTCAGCGGCGGCTCCCTGCTCGCCGCGCTCCTCGCCTCCCGGATGAGCGCGCTCACCTCCTCGGTGCCCGCCCACTTCGCCGTCGCCGCCGCCGTCCTGCTCCTGCTGTCCGCGTACGCGTGGCCCGGACTCCTGAAGGAGGAAAAGGAGGAAAAGAAGGAGGAAGAGGGAGGGGGCGCGGGGCGGGAGAAGGCGACGGAGCGGGAGAGGACGACGAAGAGGCGGCGGACGTGGAAGCCGCCCACGCGCGTCGTCCTGTGGATGTGCTGCGCCATGGTCTTCGGCACCGTCACCGAAGGCGCCATGAACGACTGGTCCACGCTGTACCTGCGCGACGTCGCCCACGCCTCGCCGCAGCTCGCCCCGCTCGGCATCGCCGTCGTCTCCGGCATGATGCTGCTCGCCCGGATCTTCGCCGACAGCTGGCGCGGCCGCTGGGGCGACGGCAGGGTCGTGCGCGTCGGCAGCTCACTCGCCGCGGTCGGCCTGGCCGCGGCGTTGCTCAGCGGCGGTGTGCCGGCCGCCCTCGCCGGGTTCGCCTGCGTGGGCCTGGGCATGGCGGCGGTCACCCCGTGCGTGTACGTCGCCGCGGCCCGGCAGGGCTCCGACGCGCTGGCCCTCGTGGCGGCCATGGGCACCGCGGGGCTGCTCGCGGGGCCCCCGCTGATCGGATTCGTGGCGAACGCGAGCGGCCTCGCCCAGGGCTTGGGCGTGGTCGCCGCGGCGTCGGCCCTGGTGGCGCTGTGCGGCACCCGGATCCAGTGGGCGAAAGCGCCCGGTCGGGCGGCCCCGGAACCGGTCGCCGAGCCCGCCGCGGGCCAGTAGGCCACGGGCCGACCGCTGCTCCGGTCCTTCCCGTCAGCTGGAGGAGCCGGCCGAGGAACTCGCCGACGGGCTGGAGCCGGAGCCGAGCGCGGCGAGCGCGTCGCGCGCGGCCTTGGTCGCGCCGTCCGAGACGGTGGCGGCCGACGGGGCGCCCCTGGACTCGAAGTCGCTGCCGTTGTACGTCACCGTCACCAGCGCGTTGCCCTTACGGAAGGTCAGAACGGCCTCGCGGGTCTTCTGCTTGTCCTTGGTCGTCAGGTCCGTACGCAGCCGCGCCTCGTCGCCGATGCCCTGCACGGAGGCGCCGTTGCCGTCGCCCTGGTCGGTGAAGGTCTTCTCGGCGCGCTGGTCCGAGTCCTTCACCTCGAACGATACGTCGAGCCACCGGTAGTCGTAGCCCTTCAGGGCGCTCCACGCGCAGGCGCGGCGCACCGACGCGTCCGTCGCCGACAGCTCCTTGCCCGCCGTCTTCGCTCCCGGAACGAGTGACCGCACCGTCTTCGCGGTGACGGCCGAGCACGGGGCGGGCGGCTCGCCGTACGTCTTGGCGGCCACCGTGTCGCTCGGCGCGTCCGACTTCTGCGGACGGGACGTGTGGTCGTGGTCCGCGGCGGGCTTCGCCGCGGGGCCCTGTCCTGACCAGGCCCAGCCCACGCAGGCGAGCACGGTGACCGGCAGCAGGCGGGCGGCCAGGGCGACGGGGAAGGGGAGTGAACGCACGAGCTACGCCCTTTACGTCGGCGTGGGTGGGGCGAGACGTCAGTTTCACATGACTTGCCGTGCGGCGACAGAGTCAGTTGGGTCACCCCCGCGTCACACACCGGTGCCGGGCACTAGGATCCGCACGAACGCGCTGCGGGAAGCAGCGGAAGGCAGCAAGAGCCGAGGACGCGGACACCGGGTCCGCCGTGGTTGTTGGGGGTTGTCGTGGTAGCTGGTCGTGTGGTGCGTTTCGACGGAGCGCGCGGTTACGGGTTCGTCGCGCCGGACGACGGGGGTGAGGACGTCTTCCTGCACGTGAACGACCTTCTCGTGCCCGAGTCGTATCTGCGCACCGGGCTGCGTGTCGAGTTCGACATCGAGGAGGGTGACCGGGGCCCGAAGGCATCGTCGGTGCGTCTCGCCGACGGCGCGTCGGTGCCGGGGCGGCACGCCGCCGAGGGCGACGACGTGCTGTGCGACGTGCTGCGCGTCGACGAGTTCACCCACGAGATCACCGAGTTGCTGCTGCGTGCCGCGCCCTCGCTGACCGGAGAACAAATCCTGGCGATCCGCCGTGAACTGGTGCAGAACGGACGCAAGCACGGGTGGGTCGACAGCTGAGCCCCGCGCGGCCGGGGGCCGACCGGCCGGGTGCCCGCCTCGCCGCGATGTCAGCGCCATTCCACCGCCCGTTCACCTCCTCGGTGCGCGTTGTCACAGGCGCGTGCTCTCATGGAGGCATGATCGAGACAAAGGGAACCCACCCCACGACGACGGCGACCGGAAGCATCGACGACTTCCTGGCCCGGTACGTCACCGACCAGATGCTCACCGATGTCGAGCGGATCGTCCGCGCCGCGGCCGCCGCCGAGATCACACCCCGCTTCCGGCAACTGGACGCCGACGAGATCGTCCAGAAGGCCGGCCCCCACGACCTGGTGACCGTCGCCGACCGGCTCGCCGAGGAACACCTCACCCGAGAACTGACCGCCCTGCTGCCCGGCTCCGCCGTGGTCGGCGAGGAAGCGGTCCACGCCGACCCGGCGCGCTACGAGGCGATACGCGGCGCGGACCCGGTCTGGATCGTCGACCCGGTCGACGGCACCCGCCAGTTCGTCCACGGCGACCCGGGCTTCTGCACCCTCGTCGCCCTCGCGCTCGACGGCGTCGTCCTCGCCTCATGGACGTTCGCACCCGTGCTCGACGAGCTGGCCGTGGCCGTGCGCGGCGGCGGAGCCCGGCTGGACGGCCGGGTGCTGCGGCCGGGCGCTCCCGAGCCCGGCGCCGACCTGCGGATCGCCACCTCGCACCCCGACTACACGACCGACGAGCAGAAGCGCGCGCTGCTCGGCCTGCGCACCGACGGTGTCGCGCCCCGGCCCTGCGGCTCCGCGGGCCTGGAGTACCTGGCCGTGGCCCGGGGCGCGGTGGACGCCGTCGCGTTCAGCTGGGAACTGGCCTGGGACCACGCGGCGGGCCTGCTCCTGGTCGAGGAGGCGGGCGGCGCGCACCTGACCCGGGACGGCGTCCCGTTCGCCGTCACCGGCGGCAACACGCTGCCCTTCACCGCGGCGCGCGACGCCGCCACCGCACAGCGCGTGACCCAACTCCTCGCATAGGCCCCGGCCGCCGGTGGCCTCCGCGACCCGCGCCGGGACCTGTCGGTGGCCAGGCATATCCTGAGCGGACAGTGGCCATCGGCTGACGAAGGAGTCCGAAGGTGCCGTCGATGCTCGATGTCGTGGTGGTGGGAGCGGGGCCCAACGGGCTGACGGCCGCCGCCGAGCTCGCCAGACGCGGCTTCTCCGTGGCCCTGTTCGAGGCCCGGGCCACGGTGGGCGGCGGCGCCCGCACCGAGGAACTCACCCTCCCCGGCTTCCGTCACGACCCGTGCTCGGCCGCCCACCCGCTGGGCGTCAACTCCCCGGCGTTCCGGTCACTGCCACTGGAGCGGTACGGCCTGGAATGGGTCCACGCCGACCTGCCCATGGCCCACCCGTTCCCGGACGGCACCGCCGCCTTCCTGGCCCGGTCCGTCGGTGAGAGCGCCGCGTCGTTCGGGCCGCGCGACGCGGGGACGTACCGGCGGCTCGTCGAGAGGTTCCTGCCGCGCTGGGACACGCTCGTCGGCGACTTCATGACGCTGCCCCGCACATCCCTGCCGCGCGACCCGGTCACCCTCGCCCGGTTCGGCATCACGGGCCTGCCGCCGTCGACCTGGCTGATGCGCCGCTTCCGCGACGAGCGGGCCCCCGCCCTGTTCGCGGGGCTGGTCGCCCACGTCATCGCGCCGCTCGGCGGCTTCGCCACCTCCGCGATCGGCCTGGTCTTCGCACTCGCCGCGCACGCCCGCGGCTGGCCCTTCGCCCGCGGCGGCTCCCAGGCGATCTCGGACGCGCTCGCCGGGTACGTGAAGGACCTCGGCGCCGAGATCCACACCGACTTCGAGGTGAAGCGGCTCGACGACCTGCCGCCCGCCCGCGCCTACGTCTTCGACACCGCGCCCACCGCCCTCGCCCGGATCGCCGGCCTTGGCCGCTACTACGACCGGTTCCGTTACGGCGCGAGCGTCTTCAAGGTCGACTACGCGCTCGACGGGCCCGTGCCGTGGACCGCACAGGAGGCCCGGCGCGCGGGCACCGTGCAGGTCGGCCCGTACGCCGCCGACATCGGGGCCGCCCTGCACTCCGCCTCGCGCGACGGCCGCGCCCCCGAGGCCCCCTTCCTCATCACGACGCAGCCCAGCCTCGTCGACCCGACACGCGCCCCCGAGGGCAAGCACACGTTCTGGGCGTACGGGCACGTGCCCGGCGGCTGGGACGGCGACCTCACCGACGCGATCGAGCGGCAGATCGAGCGGTTCGCCCCCGGCTTCCGCGACCTGGTCCTCGCCCGCGCCACGGCGGGACCGCCACAACTCGCCGCGCGCAACGCCAACTACGTGGACGGCGACATCGCCTCCGGCGCGGTCAGCGGCCTCCAACTGCTCCTGCGCCCCAAGCTCTCCCTCTCCCCCTACACCACGCCCCACCCGGCGGTGTTCATCTGCTCCTCGTCGTCCCCGCCGGGCCCCGGCGTGCACGGCATGTCGGGCCACAACGCGGCGAAGGCCGTGTGGCGCAGGCTGCGCACGTCATGAGCGTCAGGACCGTCCTCGTACAGGGCGACATCACCGAACAGGACGTCGACGCGGTGGTCAACGCGGCCAACTCGTCGCTGCTCGGCGGCGGGGGAGTGGACGGCGCCATCCACCGTCGCGGCGGCCCGGAGATCCTCGCCGCCTGCCGAGAGCTGCGTGCCGGCCACTACGGCAAGGGCCTGTCGACCGGCAGGGCGGTGGCGACGACGGCCGGGCGTCTCCCGGCGCGGCACGTCATCCACACCGTCGGCCCCCGCTGGTCGAGCACCGAGGACCGCTCCGACCTGCTCGCCTCCTGCTATCGCGAGTCGCTGCGCGTGGCCGAAGACCTGGGCGCCCGGACGGTCGCCTTCCCCGCCATCTCCACCGGCATCTACGGATGGCCGCTGGAGGACGGGGCGCGGATCGCCGTGGCGACGGTCCGCGCAGCGCGCACATCGGCGGTCGAGGAGGTGCGGTTCGTGGTCTTCGACGAACGGGCCAGGGAGGCGTTCGCGCGGCAGCTGGACGCACAGGCCCGGAGCCGGGGACCTGCCACGTAGAGGTCGGATTCTCGCCAGCCACGCCGCTCACCATGGCCGATGCTTGAGCCATGCCCACCACGGAACAGGCACACGGCGGCGGCGCCCACCCACGAGGCAGCGCCCGGAACCCCTTCGCCACCACCGCGATGTACACCGACACCGAGCGGTGCGTACGAGCCGTGCAGGCCAAGGACACCCGCTTCGACGGCGTCTTCTTCACCGCCGTCCTGACCACCCGCGTCTACTGCAGGCCCGGCTGCCCGGCAGTCCCGCCCAAGCCGGCCAACATGGTCTTCCACGCCAGCGCCGCCGCCTGCCAGCAGGCCGGATTCCGCGCCTGCAAGCGGTGCCGCCCCGACAGCACCCCCGGCTCCCCGGAGTGGAACCGGCGCGCCGACCTCACCGCCCGCGCCATGCGGCTCATCGGCGACGGCGTCGTCGACCGCGAGGGCGTGCCGGGGCTCGCCCGCCGCCTCGGCTACAGCGCCCGGCAGATCGAGCGGCAGCTGAACGCGGAGCTCGGCGCCGGACCCCTCGCCCTCGCCCGCGCACAGCGCGCCCACACCGCGCGACTGCTCATCGAGACGACCGGACTGCCCCTGGCCGACGTGGCGTTCGCGGCCGGGTTCGCCTCCGTGCGCACCTTCAACGACACCGTTCGCGAAGTCTTCGCCCTCACCCCCGGCGAACTGCGCGCCCGGGCGCCCAAGGAGCGGGCGGGACGGACGGCCCGAAGCTCCCCGGCCCCCGGAGCCCTCACGCTCCGGCTCCCGTTCCGCGCGCCCCTCAACCCGGACAACCTCTTCGGGCACCTCGTGGCCACCGCCGTGCCCGGAGTGGAGGAGTGGCGCGACGGCGCGTACCGCCGCACCCTGCGCCTCCCGTACGGGCACGGCATCGTCGCCCTCACCCCGAACCCCGGCCACATCGGCTGCCGACTCACCCTCACCGACCAGCGCGACCTGACCGTCGCCATCAGCCGGTGCCGCCGCATGCTCGACCTCGACGCCGACCCGGTGGCCGTCGACGACCAGCTGCGCGCCGACGCCCAGCTGGCCCCGCTCGTCGACAAGGCGCCGGGACGCCGCGTGCCGCGCACCGTGGACGAGGCCGAGTTCGCCGTACGGGCCGTGCTCGGGCAGCAGGTCTCCACCGCCGCCGCCCGCACCCACGCCGCGCGCCTCGTTCTGGCCCACGGCGAACCGGTCGAGGACCCGGAAGGCGGCCTCACCCACCTGTTCCCGGCACCGGACGCACTGGCCGCGCTCGACCCCGAGTCCCTCGCCCTGCCGCGCGCCCGCCGTACCACCCTCACCACGCTCGTCCGCGAGCTGGCCGGCGGCACCCTGGCATTGGGCCCCGAGTCCGACTGGGACGAGGCCCGTGCCCGGCTCGCCGAACTGCCCGGGTTCGGCCCCTGGACCGTCGAGGTGATCGCCATGCGGGCCCTCGGTGACCCGGACGCGTTCCTCCCCACCGACCTCGGCATGCGGCGCGCCGCACGACACCTCGGCCTGCCGCACACCCCGGCGGCGCTGACGGCGCGGGCGGCGGCCTGGCGGCCGTGGCGGGCGTACGCCGTCCAGTACCTGTGGGCGACGGACAGCCACCCCATCAACTTCCTTCCCGCGTAAGGGTGTTCCTCATGAAATCCTCCGTCCGGCACACCGTCCTGGAGAGCCCCTGCGGCCCGCTCACCCTGATCGCCACCGACGGCACCCTCAGCGGCCTCTACATGACCGGCCAGCGCCACCGCCCCGCCGAAGAGACCTTCGGCGAGCGCGACGAACGCCCCTTCGGCGCGGCCATCGACCAGCTGAACGCCTACTTCCAGGGCGATTTGACGACCTTCGACCTGCCGCTGCACCTGCACGGCACCCCGTTCCAGCGCTCGGTGTGGCAGCGGCTCCGGAACATCCCGTACGGCGAGACACGCACGTACGGGGAGGTGGCCGAGGCGCTCGGCAAGCCGAACGCCTCCCGCGCGGTCGGCCTCGCCAACGGCAAGAACACCATCGGCGTCATCGTGCCCTGTCACCGGGTGATCGGCGCGAACGGCGGCCTCACCGGGTACGGCGGCGGCCTCGACCGCAAGCGCCGGCTGCTCGACTTCGAACAGAGGGCAGCCCTGTTCTAGCCGGTGATCTGCGCGAGCAGCCGTGGCAGCGCCGTGCCGATCGGCTCCCGTACGACCTCGTCGGCGACGTCGTCGTACGGGGTCGGCTCGGCGTTCACGATGACCAGGCGGGCACCGTGCTCCGCCGCCAGCCCGGCGAGCCCCGCAGCGGGCTGCACCTGGAGGCTGGAGCCCACCGCGAAGAACACCTGGCAGGCCTTGGTGATCGAGACGGCCTCGGCGAGCACCATCGGGTCGAGGCGCTCGCCGAACATCACGGTCGTCGACTTCAGGACGGAGCCGCACACCAGGCACGCCGGATCGTCCTCACCGGCCTCCACGCGCGCCACGGCCGCCTCCATCGGCCCCCGCTCGCCACACCCCGTGCACACGAACTGCCGCGCCGAACCGTGCAGTTCCAGCACCTTGCGGTCCGCCGTACCGGCCCGCTGGTGCAACCCGTCCACGTTCTGCGTGATGACCCGCACCGCAGCGCCCGACCGCTCGAGATCCACGATGGCCCGGTGCGCCGCGTTGGGCTCGGCCGTCAGGGCACGGCCCGCCCGCCGCACCTGCCAGGCGCGGCGCCGGATCTGCGGATCCTTCATGTAGTACTCGTACGTGACGAGCTTCTCGGCGTCCGGATCCTTGCGCCACACCCCGTCGGGCCCACGGTAGTCCGGGATCCCCGAGTCGGTGCTGATCCCGGCTCCGGTCAGGAACGCGACGAGCGGCTTGGCGGGCGTGGCGGAGGCGGTCATGCCCCGAGCGTAGGTCAGCCGGTGGCCTCCGCGTCCACCGGTTTAGGCACCAGGAACGAGGCGAACAGCGCCGCCATGATGAGCACCAGGCCCGCCACGACACCGGCGCTGTAGCCACCGGTCGAGGAGCCGCCGGACGGCGCGACCGCGGTCATCGCCGCGTAGAGGATCACGAAGCTCAGGCCCGCGCCGAGGTTGAAGCAGCCCGCGTTCAGGCCCGGCAGGAAGCCCGGGTTCTCCTTCGGCGAGAGCAGGATGCCCAGACCGTTGAGCATGATGTTGACCGTGCCCGCGTACGCGGCGCCCAGCAGGACCGACACGGTCAACAGCAGCGCGCGCGAGTCCGTCTGCAGTGCGATCAGGGCCAGTACCACCGTGCCGATGGTCATGACCAGGCCGATGCGCAGAATCCGGCCGTAGCCGACCGAGGCCGCCAGCCGGCCGGCGAGCGGCCCCATGGCCAGGCCCGCGAGCGCGTACGGCGTCAGCGTCCACCACGTCGACCCTTCGGCGCCCATGCCGAGTCCGGCACCCGAGTCCTGCGCGAACGCGGGCAGCAGGCCGTTCATGATGGCGAAGACGCCGGTCATGGTGAGGACCGTGGCCAGCAGGATCGACCAGGTGCCGCGCCGCTTGAGCAGGTGAGTGGTGACCAGCGGGTGTGCCGAGCGGGACTCGGTGCGCCAGAACGCCCAGAAGGCGACCACGGCGAGGGCCGTCAGGGCGACGGTGAGCGGCCAGTTCGCGTCGCCGAGCTTGCCTGCCTCGTTGAGGGCGGTCAGCAGCGCGCCGACGGAGACGACGAGCAGGGCGACGCCGACCCAGTCCATGCGCGGCCGCTCCTCGGCCCGCGACTCCGGCGCCAGGAACCGCACCAGCAGCGTCGCGACGACGGCGAACGCGGCCATGACCCAGAAGATCGAGGCATAGCCGTGGTGGTCGGCGAGCCAGCCGCCCGCGAACGAGTCGACGCCCGCGATGCCGCCGTTGACGGCGGTCACGACGCCCATGAGGGTGCCGTACTTCTTCGGGTCCGGGACCTCGACGCGCAGCATGATCAGGGCCAGCGGGATGGTGGGGCCCGACGCGCCCTGCACGACACGGCCGACGGCGAGCATCTCGACGTTGCCGGCGAGTGCGGAGACCACACACCCGACGGCCATCAGGGCCATCATCCCGGCGAGCACCCGGCGACGGCCGACCAGGTCGCCGAGGCGGGGCAGGAACAGCGAGAACAGCGCGGCGGCAGTGAAGAACGCCGTCTGGGTGACGCCGACGGACGAGGCGCTGGTGTGCAGCTCGTCGGCCATCGTGCTCAGCGCGGGGCTGAGCATCGAGGCGTTGAGCTGGAAGGCGAAGCTGGCCGCGAGCAGCGCGGCCATCAGGGCGCCGACGCGCGCGGTGCGCCCCGAGAGGGGGCCGTCGGTCGACGTGTGGGGGGAGGTGACGACGTTCATGCTGCGAAATCTCCGGAGTCGGTGGGGTCTCCGATGCGGACGAGCGCGTCCGCGGCCAGCTCCCGGAAGGGGCCGTGGTCCAGGCCGACGGCGACCCGCGTGCGGCAGTCGGCGGGCGCGGGGGAGCGCGGGCCGGCCACCGTCATGCCGTGCGTGAGCGGCATCGCTAGGGCGTCGTCGTGCCCCGGACCACAGTCGAGGATGATCTTCCCTGCCAACGTCTGGAGCCCCTTTGCTCAGGTTCGGAAAACTGTCCTGTGCAAAGGTCGCCCCGCGCCGCACAGCTTGTCAACGCGCGTAGACAGTCGATTGCCCCACATTTCCGGACAGGGTGGGTGCTTACCCGACGATCTCCCCGTTCTCCAGCTCCACCGTGCCCCGCCCGGCCGCCAGCACCTCCAGCGCGGCGTGCACACGGCGGCCCAGCGCCCCAGGCAGCAGCACGGTCAGCTCCTGCCTGGGCGCGAAACGCCAGGACAGCAGCTCCTCCTCCTGCAAGCGGATCGCCGCGTGCCGGTGGGCGGGCAGTACGCCGCCGTCGTAGAGGTAGGCCACCAGCGGGGGCCGTGCGTTCCCCGGTACCCAGTCGACCGCGAGGAGCCGGCCGGGCCGGATGTCCAGGCCGATCTCCTCCAGCGTCTCGCGCCGCGCGCCCTGCCGGGGCGTCTCGCCCTCGTCCGACTCGACGGTGCCGCCGGGCAGCGCCCACCCGTCCCGGTAGTTCGGCTCCACGAGCAGCACCCGCCCCTCCTCGTCGCGCAGCAGCACGGCGGTGGCTGCGAGGACGCGGGGGAGCCCGGCGATGTACGTGGCGAAGTCTTGGACGGCCATCGGGCCAGCGTAGTCGGGGCGGCGGCAGGGCCGTTGACTCAGGAGCCGGCCAAGGCCACCGTGCGCGCGGCCAGGTCGGTGACGCGTGCCCCGTCGAAGCCGAGGACCGCGCTGCGCACCCGGTCCTCCAGGGGCTCTGTCCAGCACGCGGGGATGGCCGCCGCCCCGCACAGGACGCCCGCGACCGACCCGGCCGTCGCCCCGGAGGAGTCGGTGTCCAGGCCGCCGCGGACCGTGAGCGCGAGCGTCCGCGTGAAGTCCCCGTCCCCGTACAGCAGCCCGGCCGTGATCACGGCGGCGTTCGGGACCGTATGGATCCAGCCGAGCCCCGCGGTCTCCCGCTCGACCGTGGCGAGCGTCTCCTGCCACGGCAGGCCCGCGTCGTGCAGGCAGACCGTACGGCGCACGGTGCGAGCCAGGCGGCTGCTCGCCGGGATCACCACGAGCGCCTCCTCTACCGCGGCGCGCGGCCCGGCGGCCGTGAAGGCGGCGGCGATCAGGGCCGCCGCCCACATCGCGCCGTAGACGCCGTTCCCGGTGTGGGAGAGGACGGCGTCGCGGCGGGCGAGCGCGGCGGCGCGGCGCGGGGCGCCCGGGGACGTCCAGCCGAAGACGTCGGCACGGATCAGCGCGCCGATCCACTCCTGGTAGGGGTTGTCGTACGTCGCCGTGAGCGGCGGCTTGAGGCCGCTCACGAGGTTGCGGTAGGCCGCCCGCTCCGCCGTGAACGTCTGCAGATACGGCAGGCAGGACAGCCACACCTCGCCGACCTGCTCCGTCGTGAACGCGAAGCCGTGCGTCTCGAGCAGGTGGAGGCCGAGGATCGCGTAGTCCACGTCGTCGTCCCGGCAGCTGCCGTGCACCCGGCCGCGCACGCACGCCCGCCACTCGGGGCGCAGCGCCGCCGCGATCTCGTCGGTGGGCGGCTCGGGCAGGTAGTCGGTCAGCGGCAGGGCGTCGGCGCGGCGCAGATAGCCGTCGATGCGCTCGCGCGTCCACACCTCGCCCTGCTCGACCGGTTTGCCGAGCATGTTCCCGGCGATCCGGCCGAGCCAGCCGCCGAGCACCCGGTCGCCGAGGCCCTGTCGCACATTCGGCATCTCTTGCTCAACTCTCGTCCTGGCCTCGGGACTTGGCGGCCCGGCGCAGCCGGGGGTGGAGGGTCGGCGACTGTTCGGTGATGGCGTCGCCGACCATCGCCTTGACCGCGTCCCGCAGGCCGTGCAGCGCGTGGGCGCGGGACGGCCCGGCGCCCGGGTCCTTGCGCAACTCCTTGAGGAGTGCCCAGCACAGCGCCAGCATCACCACGACGAACGGCAGAGCCACCAGGATCGTCGCGCTCTGCAGCGAGTCGAGGCCGCCCGCCACCAGCAGCACCGCCGCGACCGCCGCCATCAGCACGCCCCACATCACCACGAGCCAGGTCTTCGGGTGCAGCGCACCGCGGCTGGTCAGCGAGCCCATCACCAGGGACGCCGAGTCGGCGCTTGTGACGAAGTACGTCATGACGAGGATCATCGCCACCCAGGAGGTGACCGTGCCGACGGGCAGCCCGTCCAGCATCGAGAAGAGCGCGGACTCCGGACCCTGGGCGATCTTCGAGGCCATGTCGATCCGGCCGGTGGCGTCCAGCCGGATGCCGGAGCCGCCCATCACGCAGAACCACACCACGGTCGCCCCGCTCGGCACGAGCAGCACCCCGATCAGGAACTCACGGATACGGCGGCCGTGCGAGATGCGCGCGATGAACGTGCCGACGAACGGCGCCCACGACAGCCACCACGCCCAGTAGAAGATCGTCCACGTGCCGAGCCAGTCGCCGGACGTGAAGGCGCCCGCACGCGAGGCCATCGGCAGGATCTCGTTGAGGAAACCGCCGACGCTCTCCGGGACCGAGTCGAGGATGTAGACGGTCGGGCCGAGGACGAAGACGAAGGCCGCCAGGCACGCGGCGAGCACGATGTTGATCGTGCTCAGCCACTTCACCCCCCGGTGCAGGCCGGAGAAGGCCGAGCAGACGAAGGCCGAGCCGAGGATGAGGATGATGAGCAGCTGGACCGTCTTGGTGTTGTCGAGCCCGGTGGTCAGGCCGAGGCCGGTGGCGACCTGGAGCGCGCCGATGCCGAGGCTCGTCGCCGTGCCGAAGACGGTCGCGAAGACGGCCAGCAGGTCGATGATCCGCCCCGGCCAGCCCGCCGCCCGCCGCTCGCCGATCAGCGGTACGAAGACCGAGCTGAGCCGGTTGCCGCGGCCCTTGCGGTAGCCCGCGTAGGCGAGTGCGAGGCCGACCACGCCGTAGATCGCCCACGGCGTGAACGTCCAGTGGAAGAAGGAGTACTCCATCGCCACCAGTGCCGAGCCGCCGGTCTGCGGCTGCGCGCCGGTGCCGGGCGGCGGCTTGAAGTAGTGGGTGAGCGGCTCCCCGACTCCGTAGAACATCAGGCCGATGCCCATGCCCGCGCTGAACATCATCGCGATCCACGCCAGGTTGGTGAACTCCGGTTCGTCGTCGTCGCGGCCGAGCCGGATCCGGCCGAAGCGGCTGAGCATGAGGACGACGCACAGCACGAGGAAGGCGTCGGCCGCGACCACGAACAGCCAGGCGAAGTTGTTCAGTACCCACGTGAGGGCGGTGGCGGAGGCGCTGGAGAAGGAGTCCTTGCCGATGGCCGCCCACGCCACCATCGCGAGGACCGCGACCACGCCGATGCCGATGACCTTGAAGTCCGGGCTGTCGTCCGTGCCCGGCGGGCCCCCTGGTCCTGGCGGGGGAGCGCCGTGCCCGTCGGAGGAAGGCTGATCGATCGTTTCGGTGCTCATGGCGCACCACTATGTACGGTTAAAGACATGTTTTTCCGGGGGGCGCGCCGTCCCGTGGGTCGGACGGCCATGGGCAGCGAGCCCCTCCTGCGGTTAAGGTCGCAGCGGCGCGACTGCCTTGACACGAGCAAGGCCCGAAGAGCAAGGGGAGAGCAAGGTGGCGGACGCTGCACAGCCCGCGCGGCACGTACTGGTCGCGGCGGACAAGTTCAAGGGCTCGCTGACCGCGGTCCAGGTCGCCGAGCGCGTGACGGCGGGACTGCACCGGGTGGCGCCCGAGGTCACGGTCGAGTCCGTACCGGTCGCCGAC
>NZ_JAPHNL010000019.1 GCF_026274175.1 Streptomyces beihaiensis | reverse complement strand
GTGACGACGGCGTCGACGCCGTCGTCACCGATGAGGCTGAGCAGCGTCCGCGGGTCGTTCGCCGCGTCGATCAGGAGCTGCCGGCCGGTCGCGCGGCAGCGCAGCAGATAAGCGTTGTTGTCCATCGGCCCGACCGCGACCTTGGAGATCATCAGGTCCTGCAGTTCGTGCACGTCCGCCGGGCCGCCGACTTTCACCGCTCCGCTGTACGTCATGAACTCAGCCTATAGCGGAGGCAGAGCGGGCAGGGCGCCTCGCTCGACGGTCAGGGCGGCTCCGTCCCTGCGGCCGGACAGCCAGCCCAGCAGGTCGGCCTGGCGGCCCCGGACGACGACGCCCGGCGCGGGCACCGATCCGTCGTCGCGCTCGTCCTCGGAGAGCTCCCGCACGGCCCCGGTGGCGAGCATCCGGCCGTCGTCCTGCCTGATCTGCACCGGTGGCAGGTCCGGGTGGTTGCGGAACCGTTTTGCGAGGAAGTTGATCTCGCGCTGGGTGAACTCCTCCGACAGGTCCTCCAGCTCGTACCCGATCCCCAGGTCGACGTGGTGCAGTTCGACCTCGATCCAACGCCGGAAGGGAATATTGGCCGCGGTGTCCTTGACGCCGTTGCGCAGTTCCACGGTGCGTGACCAGTCAGCCTCCTCGTCTCCCGCGTGCCGGAAGCGTTCGGCCGTGGCACGGATGTCGTCGACCTGGTCGCGCAGGCTGCGTGCCGCGCCGCGCTCGATGTCGCTGTCGCGCGCCTCGGCGCTGAGGTACATGGGGCGGCCCGCCAGTACGTTGACGAGCGCGTCCGCGTTCCGCGCGAGGTGGGCGAGCACGTGTCCACGGCTCCAGCCCGGTAGCCGTGACGGTTCGGCCACGGCGGCGTTGTCCAGGGTACTGACCGCGGCGAGCAGCCGGTCGGTCGCTTCGCGTACAGACACCAGGTCGCGCACATGATCGCTCATGACGCCGACGATATCTCCGCCACACGTTCGGGTGAAGGTGGCCGGTCTCGCCCCGAAATCGAATGTGCGTGCTATAGGCTCGGATGTGGCGTCGGGCATTCTTGGTGGTCCGGGTTTGTTACCAACCAGGGAAACCAACCGGCGCTGTCAGTGGCTCCCCCTAGTCTTCGAAGGACAGCCTTCTCAAGGCCGCACCGCTTGTGGCGGCGCGGGCTCTTCGAGAGACCTCGTCAGACGGGGGCCCGCCCCTGTCACTCTCCCAAGAAAGGTGCGGACCGGCGTGGCCGACCGTCTCATCGTCCGTGGCGCGCGCGAGCACAATCTCCGGAATGTCTCGCTCGACCTCCCGCGCGACTCCCTCATCGTCTTCACCGGTCTGTCCGGCTCCGGCAAGTCCTCGCTCGCGTTCGACACGATCTTCGCCGAGGGGCAGCGCCGGTACGTCGAATCGCTGTCCTCCTACGCCCGCCAGTTCCTCGGTCAGATGGACAAGCCGGACGTCGACTTCATCGAGGGCCTCTCGCCGGCCGTCTCCATCGACCAGAAGTCGACCTCACGCAACCCGCGCTCCACGGTCGGCACGATCACGGAGGTCTACGACTATCTGCGCCTGCTCTTCGCGCGCATCGGCAAGCCGCACTGCCCGGAGTGCGGCCGCCCCATCGCCCGCCAGTCGCCGCAGGCCATCGTCGACAAGGTCCTGGCGCTGCCCCAGGGGAGCCGCTTCCAGGTGCTCTCCCCGCTGGTGCGCGAGCGCAAGGGCGAGTTCGTCGACCTCTTCGGCGACCTGCAGACCAAGGGCTACTCCCGCGCGCGCGTGGACGGTGCGACGATCCAGCTGTCCGATCCGCCGACCCTGAAGAAGCAGGAGAAGCACACGATCGAGGTGGTCGTCGACCGGCTCACCGTGAAGGACTCCGCGAAGCGCCGCCTGACCGACTCCGTGGAGACCGCTCTCGGCCTCTCCGGCGGCATGGTCGTCCTGGACTTCGTCGACCTGCCCGATGACGACCCCGAGCGCGAGCGGATGTACTCGGAGCATCTGTACTGCCCGCACGACGACCTGTCGTTCGAGGAGCTGGAGCCGCGCTCCTTCTCGTTCAACTCGCCCTTCGGCGCCTGCCCCGACTGCACGGGCATCGGCACGCGCATGGAGGTCGACCCGGAGCTGATCGTCCCGGACGAGGAGAAGTCCCTCGACGAGGGGGCGATCCACCCGTGGTCGCACGGTCACACCAAGGATTACTTCGGCCGCCTCATCGGCGCCCTGGCCGATGCCCTCGGCTTCCGTACGGACATTCCGTTCGCCGGGCTGCCGCAGCGCGCCAGGAAGGCGCTCCTGCACGGCCACAAGACGCAGATCGAGGTCCGCTACCGCAACCGGTACGGACGCGAGCGTGTGTACACGACACCGTTCGAAGGCGCCGTACCGTTCGTCAAGCGCCGCCACAGCGAGGCGGAGTCGGACGCCAGCCGTGAGCGCTTCGAGGGCTACATGCGCGAGGTGCCCTGCCCCACCTGTGAGGGCACGCGGCTCAAGCCGATCGTTCTGGCGGTCACGGTCATGGGGAAGTCCATCGCCGAGGTCTCGGCGATGTCCATCAGTGACTGCGCCGACTTCCTGGCGCAGCTGACGCTGAACGCGCGCGACAAGAAGATCGCCGAGCGCGTCCTGAAGGAGGTCAACGAGCGGCTCCGCTTCCTCGTGGACGTCGGCCTCGACTACCTGTCCCTCAACCGCGCGGCAGGCACTCTCTCCGGCGGCGAGGCCCAGCGCATCCGGCTCGCCACGCAGATCGGCTCCGGCCTCGTCGGGGTGCTCTACGTGCTCGACGAGCCGTCGATCGGCCTCCACCAGCGGGACAACCACCGCCTGATCGAGACGCTGGTCCGGCTGCGCGACATGGGCAACACCCTCATCGTGGTCGAACACGACGAGGACACCATCAAGGTCGCCGACTGGGTTGTCGACATCGGCCCGGGAGCGGGCGAGCACGGCGGCAAGGTGGTGCACAGCGGCCCCTTGAAGGAACTGCTGAGCAACACCGAGTCGATGACCGGCAAATACCTCTCGCGCAAGAAGTCCATCCCGGTGCCCGACATCAGACGTCCCACGGACCGGGGACGCCTCCTGACGGTGCACGGTGCCAAGGAGAACAACCTGCGGGACATCGACGTGTCGTTCCCGCTGGGTGTCCTCACGGCTGTCACCGGCGTCTCGGGTTCCGGCAAGTCGACGCTGGTCAACGACATCCTCTACACGCATCTGGCGCGCGAGCTCAACGGGGCGCGCACGGTGCCGGGCCGGCACACGCGAGTGGAGGGCGACGACCTGGTCGACAAGGTCGTGCACGTCGACCAGTCGCCCATCGGCCGCACCCCGCGCTCGAACCCGGCGACGTACACCGGCGTCTTCGACCACGTCCGCAAGCTGTTCGCCGAGACGACGGAGGCGAAGGTGCGCGGCTATCTGCCGGGTCGCTTCTCCTTCAACGTCAAGGGCGGCCGCTGCGAGAACTGCTCGGGCGACGGCACGATCAAGATCGAGATGAACTTCCTGCCGGACGTCTACGTGCCGTGCGAGGTCTGCCACGGTGCGCGGTACAACCGGGAGACCCTGGAGGTCCACTACAAGGGCAAGTCCATCTCCGAGGTCCTCGACATGCCGATCGAGGAGGCCCTCGACTTCTTCGAGGCCGTCCCCGCCATCGCCCGCCACCTGAGAACGCTCAACGACGTGGGTCTCGGCTATGTCCGTCTCGGCCAGTCGGCACCCACGCTCTCCGGTGGTGAGGCCCAGCGGGTGAAGCTCGCCAGCGAGCTGCAGAAGCGCTCCACGGGCCGTACCGTGTACGTGCTCGACGAGCCGACCACTGGCCTGCACTTCGAGGACATCAGCAAGCTGATCACCGTGCTGTCCGGCCTTGTGGACAAGGGGAACTCGGTCATCGTCATCGAGCACAACCTCGACGTCATCAAGACCGCCGACTGGATCGTCGACATGGGTCCCGAGGGCGGCAGCGGCGGTGGTCTCGTGGTCGCCGAGGGCACTCCGGAACAGGTCGCGGCCGAACCCGCCAGCCACACCGGCAAGTTCCTGCGCGACATCCTCGGCGCCGACCGGGTCAGCGACGCGGCGGTGCCCGCAGCGCGTACCGGTGGGACCGCCGCGAAAAGGCCCGCGAAGAAGGCGGTGGCCGCGGTCAAGGCCAAGGCGAACAAGAGGGCCACCGCCAAGACGGCGAGTGCCGGATCGACCGGAGCGACGGCCGCGGCGAAGAAAACCGCAGGGAAGAACGCCGCAGGAAAGAAGACCACCGCGAAGACCACCGCGAAGAAGACCACGGGCCGAACCCGCAAGCCCTGACCTGTCGGTCACTCTCCGTAAAAAAATGGCGCCCCACGGGAACTCTCCGTGGGGCGCCGCGCGTTCAACGATCAGCCGGCCTGGTCCCGCGGTTCACACGGCTCCACGAACTGCATGTCCAGTTGAACCTTGACAACTTCATCGTGAAGCCCCGGGGCGAGGCTCAAGCCGAAGCCGCTGCGGCGGATCTCGCCCGTGATCGGTCGCGTCACTTCGCCGATGGTCGACTCACCCTCCATCGACCAGTCCTCGCCCGGTCCGCTCACCCTGATGGAGCGGAAGGTCATGGGCGGGCTGTTCTCCACGTCCGGGTGCCCCGCCGAGCAAGGTATGGGCGTCACGGTCGGCATCGCCCGTGCCGATCGAGGTGAGCTGCACGGTGGCCGCCCTGGACCGGCTCGGCGGGCGCGCGCCGGGAGCGCTGCGCGCGGTCAACGGGTGAGTGCCCCCTTACTCACACGTCGCCGACCTCCGACGCGTAGGGAGGCTGGGCGCCGGTCCGTGAGCAGGTGATCGCCGCGGCGTGGGCGGCGAACCGCAGCAGCCGGGCCCAGTGGTCGCCGTCCAGCGCCGCCACTGCCGCGGGGGAGAGGGCGTCCTGCTGGGACAGGCCGTGCAGCAAGGCCGCGTTGACGGTGTCGCCGGCGCCGATCGTGTCCACGACGTCGACGTGCTCGCCGGGCACCGAGTAGGTGTGGCCGCACCTGGTGTGCACGCTCAGGCCGTCGCCGCCGCGCGTGATCACCACGGCGACCGGACCGGCGGTCAACCACTCCTCGGGTGTGCCGCCGAGCCAGTGGGCGTCCTCCTCGGACAACTTCAGGAGCGTGGTCGACGGCAGCCAGCTCTTGAAGCGGGCCCGGTAGGCATCGGGGTCGGGGATGAGGCCGGCTCGGATGTTCGGGTCGAGCGTCGTGAACATGCCCCGGGCGGCTGTCGTGTGCATCAGGTCCTCGTACGCGCTCGCCCCCGGTTCCAGGACGAGCGAGCAGGTGCCGAACGACACCGCGCGCGTGCCGGTCGGAAGGGAGTCGGGAGTGGCGAAGAGTCGGTCGGCGGTGCCGTCCACGTAGAAGGAGTATCCCGCCGAACCGTCGGCACCGATGGAGGCCACGGCCAGCGTCGTCGGTTCGTCTCCGCGCTGCACGGGGGACACGTCCACCTCGGCCGCCCGCAGTCCGGCGAGCAGAGCCTCACCGAAGCCGTCCCGTGAGACGCGCGAACAGAAGGCCACGGGGGAGCCGAGCCTGCCGAGGGCGACGGCCGTGTTGTAGGGGCCGCCACCGAGGCGCGGGGAGAGGTCCGGAAGGCCGCCGTGGGTCGGAGCGTCGTCGGCAGGGTCCTGAGGGACGAGGTCGATCAGGGCTTCTCCGGCGACGACGATCACAGTGCTTCCCTAAGAGGTCGACGGTCCGGGGACCGTGTGGGCGTTGGGCGGCGGACGGGGGCGGTCGGCTTCACGGCGGGTGGAGCGGAGCGTGCCACCGCCCGACGGCAGGCTAGATGCTCACGGCGCGCGGGGCACCCCCGGCCACCACTCGGGCACGTCCACCGCGGAACCGGGCACGTGCCCGCGGCGGATCGGGCAGCACGGCGGGCGGCGGTGCGGCATCCGCCCGCCCGGGGCCGGGAGGCCGAACAGGCGGCAGAGAGCCCGGCAGCGGGAACCGCCAGCCGGGCGTCGGAAGCCCGGGGGCGAGGGCCTGGCAGCCGGAAGCCCGGCGCGGGATGCCAGCAGCCGACGGCCCGGAGTTCGGCGCGGGAAGCCAGTAGTCGGCAGTCCGGGGTCGGGGGCCGGATGCCGGCAGTCGGCAGTCCGAAGCGGGATGCCAGCAGTCGGCAGTCCGGAGTTCGGCGCGGGAAGCCAGCAGCCGGAAGCCGGAGCCGGACAGAGGGTCAGTGGCGGTTGGGGAGGGCGGGGCCTGTGGGGGTGGGTGAGGTGACCGATGCGGTGTCGGTATCGTCTGGTCTGTCCTCGCGCGCGGGTCCTGTGTCCCGCCGCTTCCGCTCGCCTTTCCGCCCGCCCGTGGAGTTCTGATGTCCAGCTCGTCCTCTTCCCGTATCTCCCGCCGCACCGCTCTGCGGGGCGCCGCCGTCGCGGGGACGGCCGGGCTCGGGCTGACCGCGTGTACCGCCGGTTCCGGTGGTTCCGGTGCGGGGGCGGCGCCCACCGGGCCTGTCGACCTGGGCGAGGCGGCCGAGGTGCCCGAGGGCGGCGCGAAACTCTACCGGGACGAGCACGTCGTCGTCAGCCGTACGCGGGACGGTCAGTACAGGGCCTTCAGCACGATCTGCACGCACGCGGGATGCCCGATCGGCATGCTGAAGGGCACGGAGCTGACCTGCAACTGTCACGGCAGCAAGTTCGACGCGACGACCGGCAAGGTGCTGCACAGCCCCGCGACGGTGCCGCTGACGGAGCTGTCGGTGAAGGTCGAGGGCGGGAAGATCATCGCGGCCCCCGCGCAGAAGTGACCCGGAGGGCCTACCGGGCCCGGGTCACTCCCAGTCCCAGTCGATACCGAGAAGGCCAGCTCGTACCTGGGGTTCCACCACGTGGACCGAGCGGTGGCGGCCGCTGAGGGTGAGTTCCTTGCGGGCGCCGCGGGGCGCCGCCGTGGACTGCTGGGCGAAGCGGTGGCAGCGGACGGGCAGGGCGTCGTCGGTGAAGCGGATCTGGAGTGCGTACTGGCCGCCGGCGAAGCTGAAGCCGCGGACGTACTCGGTCGCGGGCCCGGCCGTGCCGTCCGCGAAGCCGTAGCCGAACAAGTGGGTGTCGCCCGCCCGTAGGCACGTGTCGAAGAGCAGTTCGGCGACGAGTACACCCGTGGTGGCGTCCCAGCGCACCCGCCCCGTACGACAGTTCTCCGTGGCGCTCACCACCACGTCGCCCGGCGAGCAGCCAGGGTCGCCGTGGTGGATGGCCACGTAGCGGTCCACGCCGTCACGGTGAGCGCGCACGATCTGCTGGGAGGTGCGGTCGAGGAGCTGGCGGCCAGGGCCGATGCGTACCCGCTCGTGGTGTCCGACCGTGTGCAGGCCCCCGTCGAGCGGCGAGCCCAGCTCGGCGAGCAGGGCGTGCAGCGCCTCGGAGGCTTCGACGAGGGAGCGGTACGAGCGGGTGGCGGGGCGCTGGGCGACCGGTGCGGGCCCGGCGGGGCTCAACAGACGGATGAGCGACTCCTCCGGCAGGCCGAGGATGCCCTCGAGCGCGCGGACGGCCCGCATGGACTCGGGCCGCTGGGGGCGCCGGGCGCCTTGTTGCCAGTAGCTCAGGCTGGTCACGCCGACCTTGATGCCCTGCCGGGAGAGATGGTGCTGCACACGGTGGAGCGGCAGTCGCCGGGCGGCGATGGCGGCGCGCAGGGCGACATGGAAGGGGCCGGTGCGCAGCGCACCTTCCAGAAGGCGTGCCGGTGATGCTTCCTGGGGCCGTTGGCCGAGCCGCATGGGGGCCTCCTGCTGGTGGGCGCGCTCCGCCCATGTGCCGCATGGTGAACATTCACAGCGGTGGAGCGGGTGTCCGCGCCAGGTCGGAGCGGGGTCGCTGGTCGGTGTGCGGGACGTGTTCACATCCATGCGAGGGCATTCACCGCGCCGGGTCACCGGCATTGAAGCGTGTTGACCTGCCTCCGACAAGAGCTGATCCTCGTCATCGAGAGTCGGCCACGGCGGCGAGAGTCGGCGAGAACCGGCGCGAGCCGAGGCCCGTCACCGCGTCCGGACGCGTTCCTCCACATCACACCCCCGCCTCCACATCACACCCCCGCCTCCACATCACACCCCCGCCTTCACATCACACCCTCCTCCACCCCACACCTGTTCAGGGAGGACCGCGATGCGCTCGACCGAACCCCGAATCACCCCTGCGCGCAGACGCCCGCCGCGCAGACGCTCGCCGCGCGGATCCGTCACGAACCGCGGACATCTGCACCGCGCCGCTGTCTCGGGCGCGGCCACGGCGATGGCGGCCTTGGCGGCCTTGGCGGTGCCGTCGGCCACCGCGCACGCCGCCCCCGCGACCCCTCACTCCGCCACCTCAACCCCCCACTCCGCCCTCGCAGCCGCTCACTCCGCCTCGGGAGCCCCCAGCTACGCCTCAGCGGTTGACCCCTCCGCTCCCGGCTTCGCCGCGCGAAACCACGCTGATCTCTCGGCTCGTCGCCTGAACATCACCATGCAGGTCCAGCAGAAGACCAACTGGTGCTGGGCGGCGAGCGGGAACACGATCGCCACCTGGTTCGGCCGCGATTACTCGCAGAACCAGTTCTGCGACGCCGCGTTCGGGCGTCCGCAGGGCAGCGAGTGCCCCAACTACCAGGCCACACTGGGCAATGTGCAGGACGGCCTCGGCTGGGCGGGCATCAACCCCGGCTCGTACGTGACCGGATGGCTGCGCTACTCCACCGTCCGTACGGAGATCGGCGCGAACCGGCCGATCGAGACGCGGATCCAGTGGTCGAGCGGCGGCGGGCACATGCACGTCCTGTACGGGTACGACGACGCGAACTCCTGGGTCTACTGGGGCGATCCGTGGCCTTCCGACTACCGGTACAACTGGGCGTCGCACGACTGGTACGTCAGCAACAACTCCTTCTCCTGGACCCACTCGCTGTACCGGATCGGGGCGTGAGCGCGATGAGACGACGGATCACGCCCGCCGCCCTCGCCGGCAGCGGCGTCGGCGCGGCCCTCCTGCTCGGCCTCGCCGCCCCGCACGCGGCGGCGGCCCCAGGGCCCGGCGCGGTGCCCTCCCCGGCGTCCGCGCCCGTGCCTGTCACCGCGCACGCGCGTGTGGCGGCGCACGACGCGGCGTCCACCCCCGAGGTCCGCAAGACCCTCTCCTGCTTCTTCGCCCGAGGCCGGGGCGGCATGCCCGCCGCCCCGGCCACCCCCGCCGGGCCCGGAGCACCGGCCTCCGCCGCCTCGGCGGCCGCGCCTCGCATCGAGGGAAGCCGGGCGGTGCCTGTCTCCTACCTGTCGCCCGACTTCGTCGCGGGCAAGAAGGGCGCCCAGGTCGCCCAGGTGGAGTTCCTGGCCTCCGAGGCGGTGGCGGCAGACGGCCGCACGGCCTCGTTGTGGACCGTCGAGGAACACGGCGCGTGGAGGGTCGTCAACATCGCCTCGGGGGACGACGAGTTCCGTTACGCCCGCCTGGGGCACGACAAGATGCCCGGCGGCACGGTGTTCCGCGAGCCGCAGATCAACGCCTGGTACGTCGCCGACCACGCGCGCGTACTGCCGCTCGACAAGGAGGCGGTGCGGGCCGTCGGCCGGCACGGTGTGGCGCTGGCCGCGTATCAGAAGCGGGTGGCCCGCGCCTACGGGGACAAGTTGCCCGGTTCGTCGTACGCGAAGAAGGGGGAGGCAGGCGGGTACGGTGCCGCGCCCGGCGGGGCGAGGGACCCGGTGGCCTTCGCGTCCACGGTGGCGGGAGTCGGGGCCCTGGTCGCGTTGGGCCTGAGCGGCGCCGCCGTACTGCGGGGCAGGGCACGCCGCAAGGCCTGAGCCGTCCCGGCCCACGCGGGTGACCGGCCGGGCGGGCGGGCTTGGCCGGCCACCCGCGAGAAGTGTCCGCCGGTCGCCCGCGGGACGTGTCCGCCGGTCACCCGTGAGGTCTGCGATCCCGGACTGTCACAGCCCGCAAGTAGGGTGTCTGACATGGCCGACCCTTCCAGCTACCGCCCCAAGCCGGGACAGATTCCCGACTCCCCAGGGGTGTACAGGTTCCGAGACGAGCACCGCCGGGTGATCTACGTCGGAAAGGCGAAGAGCCTGCGCCAGCGCCTGGCCAACTACTTCCAGGACCTGGCGAACCTGCACCCCCGTACGCGCACGATGGTCACCACCGCCGCGTCCGTGGAGTGGACCGTCGTGTCCACGGAGGTCGAGGCGCTGCAGCTGGAGTACTCCTGGATCAAGGAGTTCGATCCCCGGTTCAACGTCAAGTACCGCGACGACAAGAGCTACCCGTACCTCGCGGTGACGATGAACGAGCAGTTCCCGCGCGTCCAGGTGATGCGCGGCCAGAAGCGCAAGGGCGTGCGCTACTTCGGCCCTTACGGGCACGCCTGGGCGATCCGCGACACCGTCGACCTGCTGCTGCGCGTCTTCCCGGTCCGCACCTGCTCGGCGGGCGTGTTCAAGAACGCGGAGCGCACCGGCCGTCCCTGTCTGCTCGGCTACATCGGCAAGTGCTCGGCGCCCTGCGTGAGCCGTGTCAGCCCCGAGGAGCACCGCGAACTGGCCGAGGAGTTCTGCGACTTCATGGCCGGTCGCACCGGCACGTACATCCGTCGCCTGGAGAAGGAGATGGCGGCCGCCGCCGAGGAGATGGAGTACGAGCGGGCGGCCCGCCTGCGCGACGACATCGAGGCGCTGAAGAAGGCGATGGAGAAGAGCGCGGTGGTGCTGGCCGACGCCACCGACGCCGACCTCATCGCCCTCGCGGAGGACGAGCTGGAGGCAGCGGTCCAGATCTTCCACGTGCGGGGCGGGCGCGTGCGCGGTCAGCGCGGCTGGGTCACCGACAAGGTCGAGGCCGTCACCAGCGGCGACCTGGTGGAGCACGCGCTCCAGCAGCTGTACGGCGAGGAGAGCGGCGACGCCGTGCCCAAGGAGGTCCTCGTCCCGGCGCTGCCCGACCCCGTCGAGCCGGTCCAGGCCTGGCTGACCGAGCGTCGCGGGTCGCACGTGTCGCTGCGCATCCCGCAGCGCGGCGACAAGAAGGCCCTGATGGAGACGGTTCATCGCAACGCGCAGCAGGCGCTCGCCCTGCACAAGACGAAGCGCGCCTCCGACCTCACCACGCGCTCGCGCGCGCTGGAGGAGATCGCCGACGCCCTCGACCTGGACACCGCCCCGCTGCGTATCGAGTGCTACGACATCTCGCACCTGCAGGGCGACGACGTCGTGGCCTCCATGGTGGTGTTCGAGGACGGACTGGCCCGCAAGAGCGAGTACCGCCGGTTCCAGATCAAGGGCTTCGAGGGGCAGGACGACGTCCGCTCCATGCACGAAGTGATCACCCGCCGCTTCAGGCGGTACCTGGCCGCGCAGGAGAAGTCGGCCGAGTGGTCGGACGAGGGCCCCGCGGCGGACGCCGCCGAAGCCCCCGGCCCCGCCGCTCCCGGCGTCCCCGAAACCCCCGAGGCGCCCGAGGAGCACCGGCTCACCGAGGACGACGGCCGGCCCAAGAAGTTCGCCTACCCGCCCCAGCTCGTCGTGGTCGACGGCGGGCAGCCGCAGGTCGCCGCGGCCCGGCGGGCCCTGGACGAGCTGGGCATCGACGACATCGCGGTCTGCGGTCTCGCCAAACGCCTCGAAGAGGTCTGGGTGCCGGGCGACGACGACCCGGTGGTCCTGCCCCGCACCAGCGAGGGCCTGTATCTGCTGCAGCGCGTCCGCGACGAGGCGCACCGGTTCGCCATCACCTACCAGCGCACCAAGCGGGCCAAGCGGTTCCGGGCGAGCCCCCTGGACGACGTGCCGGGGCTCGGCGACGCGCGCAAGCAGACCCTGATCAAACACTTCGGTTCCGTCAAACGGCTACGGTCCGCCACGATGGACCAGATCTGTGAGGTACCCGGTATAGGCCGCAAGACGGCCGAGGCGATCGTCGCGGCCTTCGCCAAGGCGGCACCGGCGGCGCCCGCCGTGAACACGGCCACCGGAGAGATCATGGAAGACGAAGAGGCCGCCACCGGCGGTGACTCGCAAGAACCACGGGGGCAGCGACGATGAGCGAGCACGACATGGAAACCGGCAGTACCGCACAACCACAGAACGAGCCCCAAGGACCTCAGGGAGATCAAGGACCTCACGGGCCTCAAACACACCAGGAGCCTCAGCCTCACGGGACGCACACCCCTCACGCTCCGGCGGCCGGCCCCGACGCCAGTACGACGATCGACACGGCCGCAGGCCCCGACGCCATCCCCGAGCTGGTGATCATCTCCGGGATGTCGGGCGCGGGCCGCTCCACCGCCGCGAAGTGCCTGGAGGACCTCGGCTGGTTCGTCGTCGACAACCTGCCGCCCGCCCTCATCCCCACCATGGTCGAGCTCGGCGCCCGCTCACAGGGGAACGTGGCGCGGATCGCCGTCGTGGTCGACGTGCGCGGCCGCCGCTTCTTCGACAACCTCCGCGAGTCCCTCGCCGACCTGGAGTCGCGGGACGTCACACGCCGCGTCGTCTTCCTGGAGTCCTCGGACGACGCCCTGGTGCGCCGCTTCGAGTCGGTGCGCCGCCCGCACCCTCTGCAGGGCGACGGCCGCATCGTCGACGGTATCGCCGCCGAGCGTGAACTCCTGCGCGAACTGCGCGGCGACGCCGACCTGGTCATCGACACCTCCAGCCTGAACGTGCACGAGCTGCGCGCCAAGATGGACGCCCAGTTCGCGGGCGAGGAGGAGCCCGAGCTGCGGGCCACCGTCATGTCGTTCGGGTTCAAGTACGGGCTGCCGGTCGACGCCGACCTGGTCGTCGACATGCGCTTCCTGCCCAACCCGCACTGGGTCCCCGAGCTGCGCCCCTTCACCGGACTCAACGAAGAGGTGTCGAACTACGTCTTCGCGCAGCCCGGCGCGAAGGAGTTCCTGGACCGGTACACCGAGCTGCTGCAGCTGATCGCGGCAGGCTACCGGCGCGAGGGCAAGCGCTATGTCACCATCGCCGTCGGCTGCACCGGCGGCAAGCACCGTTCCGTGGCCACCTCGGAGAAGCTCGCCGCGCGCCTGGCCGCCCAGGGTGTGGAGACCGTCGTCGTCCACCGTGACATGGGCCGCGAATGACCGGACGCACTCAGCGGCTCACCCGGCGCCTGCGCCGCGTAGGCACAACCACCGGCATCACCACCGGCACCGGCACGGCCACCGGCGCGGGCGCCCGCTCCGCCCAGCGCCGCCGCAGGGGCACCACGCCCAAGGTCGTCGCCCTCGGCGGAGGCATGGGCCTGTCCGCGTCCCTGGCGTCGCTGCGCCGTATCACCGGGGACCTGACGGCCGTCGTCACCGTCGCCGACGACGGCGGCTCCAGCGGGCGGCTCCGCGACGAGCTTGGCGTGCTGCCCCCCGGCGACCTGCGCAAGGCCCTCGCCGCGCTGTGCGGCGACGACGACTGGGGGCAGACCTGGGCCCGTGTCATCCAGCACCGCTTCCAGTCGAAGGGCGACCTGCACGAGCACGCGGTCGGCAATGTGCTGATCGTCGCCCTGTGGGAGCAGCTGGGCGACCACGTCCAGGCCCTCGACCTGGTCGGCAGGCTGCTGGGCGCGCACGGGCGGGTGCTGCCCATGTCCGCGGTGCCGCTGGAGCTGGAGGCCCTGGTCAAGGGCCACGACCCGGCCCACCCGGAGGCCGTCGGCACGGTCCGCGGACAGGCCACCGTCGCGCTCACGCCCGGCGAGGTCCAGTCCGTGCACCTGGTGCCGCACGACCCGCCGGCCGTCCCCGAGGCCGTCGCCGCGGTGCTCGACGCGGACTGGGTGGTGCTCGGCCCCGGCTCCTGGTTCTCGTCCGTGATCCCGCACCTGCTGGTCCCCGAGCTGCTCGACGCGCTCGTCGAGACGAAGGCCCGCAAGGTCCTCTCGCTCAACCTCGCGCCGCAACCCGGAGAAACCGATGGGTTCTCACCGCAGCGTCATTTGGAGGTTTTGGCCCGACACGCCCCTAAACTCGCCCTGGACGTGGTGCTGGCCGACGAGGCCGCCGTGCCCGACCGCGCGTCCCTCACCGACACCGCCAAGGAGCGTTTCGGTGCCGCGGTCGAGCTGGCGCCGGTGGCCAGGCCCGACGGGACTCCGCGACATGATCCGGAGCTGTTGGCCGCCGCGTACGACCGTATTTTTCGGATGCATGGAAGGATCGGCCCATGGCGATGACGGCAGCGGTGAAGGACGAGATCTCCCGGCTCCCCGTCACCCGGACCTGCTGCAGGAAGGCCGAGGTCTCGGCGATCCTGCGGTTCGCGGGCGGCCTTCACCTGGTGAGCGGCCGCATCGTGATCGAGGCGGAGCTGGACACCGCGATGGCCGCCCGGCGGCTCAAGCGCGACATCCTTGAGATCTTCGGGCACAGCTCGGAGCTGATCGTGATGGCTCCCGGCGGGCTGCGTCGCGGTTCGCGGTTCGTCGTCCGCGTCGTCAGCGGCGGCGACCAGCTGGCCCGGCAGACGGGCCTGGTGGACGGCCGCGGCCGCCCGATCCGCGGCCTGCCCCCGCAGGTGGTCTCGGGCGCCACCTGTGACGCGGAGGCGGCCTGGCGCGGCGCCTTCCTCGCGCACGGCTCGCTCACCGAGCCGGGCCGCTCCAGCTCCCTGGAGGTGACTTGTCCGGGCCCGGAGGCCGCGCTGGCCCTGGTCGGTGCCGCCCGCAGGCTCTCGATCGCCGCCAAGGCCCGCGAGGTGCGCGGCGTCGACCGCGTGGTGGTCCGCGACGGCGACGCGATCGGCGCCCTGCTCACCCGGATGGGCGCACACGAGTCGGTCCTCGCCTGGGAGGAGCGGCGGATGCGCCGTGAGGTCCGGGCCACCGCCAACCGCCTCGCCAACTTCGACGACGCCAACCTGCGCCGCTCGGCCCGCGCGGCGGTCGCCGCGGGCGCACGCGTGCAGCGGGCCCTGGAGATCCTCGGCGACGACGTGCCCGAGCACCTGGCGGCCGCGGGCCGGCTGCGCATGGAGCACAAGCAGGCGTCCCTGGAGGAGCTGGGCGCGCTCGCGGACCCGCCGCTGACCAAGGACGCCGTCGCGGGCCGCATCCGCCGCCTGCTCGCCATGGCCGACAAGCGGGCCCAGGACCTCGGCATCCCCGGCACCGAGTCGAACCTGACCGAGGAGATGGCGGAGAACATGGCGGGCTGACCCGTCCGGCCGGTGGCGCACTTGTGCGGTCCGCGGCGGCCCTGTAAGGCCGGTGGCGGCGCCCCTCACGCAGGGGGCGCCGCCACCGGCCTTTTCCATTATTCCGAGACGGACCTGAACGCGGACCTGAACGCGGCCCCGAAGGCATCTTTGAACGCGGACCTGAACGCGTCCCTGAACAGCTTCTGTGAACGCGGACCTGAACGCTTCTCCGAACGCGGTCCGGACACCGCCGGAACGCGACCGAATCTCCGCCGAATCACCGACCGATCGCGGCCGAAAAAAGCGCTCATCGGTTAGCCCCCGCGCTCAATTAGCGACTGTTTCCCGCCGAAATACGGGGGCTGAACGGCCCTGAACGTAAATTACCCACGGGTACACGGCCCTGATTCCTGTGCAGGGCCGCTCGATGTCACCCGAAGCCCTTATGGGAGGTAGGGTCGGAGGCGGTCGGGGACATCCCAAACAGCTCGCCGGCGGACAGGCCGGCGTACCAACGAGGAGATCGGTTCGTGACGATCCGCGTAGGCATCAATGGCTTCGGTCGCATCGGCCGCAACTACTTCCGGGCGCTCAAGGCCCAGGGTGCGGACATCGAGGTCGTGGCGGTCAACGACCTGGGCGACACCGCTACTACGGCACACCTGCTGAAGTACGACACCATCCTCGGCCAGTTCCCGGGCGAGGTGTCGCACACCGCCGACACCATCACCGTCGACGGCCACACCATCAAGGTTCTCTCCGAGCGCAACCCGGCCGACATTCCGTGGGGCGACCTCGGCGTCGACATCGTCATCGAGTCGACCGGCATCTTCACCAAGAAGGCGGACGCCGAGAAGCACATCGCCGGTGGTGCGAAGAAGGTCCTCATCTCGGCCCCGGCCAAGGACGAGGACATCACCATCGTGATGGGCGTCAACAACGACAAGTACGACCCGGCGAACCACCACGTCATCTCGAACGCCTCCTGCACCACCAACTGCGTGGCGCCGATGGCGAAGGTCCTCGACGAGTCCTTCGGCATCGCCAAGGGCTTCATGACCACGGTGCACGCCTACACCAACGACCAGCGCATCCTGGACTTCCCGCACAAGGACCTGCGCCGCGCCCGCACCGCCGCGCAGAACATCATCCCGACGACCACCGGTGCCGCCCGCGCCACCGCCCTGGTCCTTCCGCAGCTCAAGGGCAAGCTGGACGGCATGGCCATGCGCGTCCCGGTGCCCACCGGCTCCATCACGGACCTGGTCGTCGAGCTGAACCGCGAGGTCACCAAGGACGAGGTCAACGCCGCGTTCCAGAAGGCATCCGAGGGTCAGCTCAAGGGCATCATGGCGTACACCGAGGACCCGATCGTCTCCTCGGACATCGTCTCCACCCCGCCGTCCTGCACCTTCGACTCCAGCCTGACCATGGCCGACGGCAACACCGTCAAGGTCCTCGGCTGGTACGACAACGAGTGGGGTTACTCCAACCGACTCGTCGACCTGACCACCTTCGTCGGCGGCCAGCTCTGACCGGTGTCCGGACACGGTTCCGGACACCGCTTCCGTAGTCGATACGGTTCAGGCACCTCGATGTGAGCACGGGGCTCGGGCAGCGCGACGCCGCGCTGTGCGGGCCCCCTTGCTTGTGCGTGTAGCGTCCAAGGAGTCAAGAAGAGTATGAAGACGATCGATGAACTTCTCGCCGAAGGGGTCAGCGGCAAGCGTGTCTTCGTCCGCGCCGACCTCAACGTGCCGCTGGCCGACGGCCTGATCACCGACGACGGCCGCATCCGCGCCGTCCTGCCCACCGTCAAGGCCCTGGCCGAGGCGGGCGCCAAGGTGATCGTCGCCTCCCACCTGGGCCGCCCCAAGGGCGCCCCGGACCCGCAGTTCTCGCTGCTGCCCGCCGCCGAGCGGATGGCCGAGCTGCTCGGCAAGCCGGTCGCGTTCGCCCAGGACACCGTCGGCCCCGCCGCGCACGACGCCGTGGACGGCCTGCAGCCCGGCCAGGTCGCCGTCGTCGAGAACCTGCGCTTCAACGCCGGTGAGACCAGCAAGGACGACGCCGAGCGCGCCGCCTTCGCGGACCAGCTCGCCGCCCTCGCCGACGCGTACGTGGGCGACGGCTTCGGCGCCGTGCACCGCAAGCACGCCTCGGTCTTCGACCTGCCGAAGAAGCTCCCGCACTACGCGGGCTACCTCATCGCCACCGAGGTCGGCGTCCTGAAGAAGCTCACCGAGGACGTCAAGCGCCCCTACGTCGTCGCGCTCGGCGGCGCCAAGGTCTCCGACAAGCTGGCCGTCATCGACCAGCTGCTCGGCAAGGCCGACCGCCTCCTCATCGGCGGCGGCATGGCGTACACGTTCCTCAAGGCCAAGGGCTACGAGGTCGGTATCTCGCTCCTCCAGGAGGACCAGATCCCGGCCGTCACCGAGTACCTGGAACGCGCAGAGAAGAACGGCGTGGAGCTCGTGCTCCCGGTCGACGTGCTGGTCGCGGGCGAGTTCCCGGACCTGAAGACCAAGGCCCCGGCCAACCCCACCACCGTCGCCGCGGACGCCATCCCGGCCGACCAGGAGGGCCTGGACATCGGCCCCGAGACCCGCAAGCTGTACGCCTCGAAGCTCGCCGACGCCGAGACGGTCTTCTGGAACGGACCGATGGGCGTCTTCGAGCACCCCGACTACGCCGAGGGCACCAAGGCCGTCGCCCAGGCCCTCATCGACTCGCCCGGCTTCACCGTGGTGGGCGGCGGGGACTCCGCCGCCGCGGTCCGTACCCTGGGCTTCGACGAGAAGGCATTCGGCCACATCTCGACCGGCGGCGGTGCCTCCCTCGAGTACCTCGAGGGCAAGACGCTGCCCGGTCTCGCCGCACTGGAGAACTGACACCCTCATGACGAACCAGCCCACCCGCACGCCGCTGATGGCGGGCAACTGGAAGATGAACCTCAACCACCTCGAGGCCATCGCCCACGTCCAGAAGCTCGCCTTCGCCCTCGCGGACAAGGACTACCAGGCCGTCGAGGTCGCCGTCCTGCCGCCCTTCACCGACCTGCGCTCCGTGCAGACGCTGGTCGACGGCGACAAGCTCCAGATCAAGTACGGCGCCCAGGACATCTCGGCGCACGACTCCGGCGCGTACACCGGCGAGATCTCGGGCCCGATGCTGGCCAAGCTGAAGTGCGCGTACGTGGCGATCGGCCACTCCGAGCGCCGTCAGTACCACGCCGAGACCGACGAGGTCGTCAACGCGAAGGTGCAGGCCGCCTACAAGCACGGCCTGACCCCGATCATGTGCGTCGGCGAGGAACTGGAGGTGCGCGAGGCCGGCAACGCCGTCGCGCACACCCTCTCCCAGGTCGAGGGCGGCCTCAAGGGCCTCCCGGCCGAGCAGGCCGAGACCATCGTGATCGCGTACGAGCCGGTCTGGGCCATCGGTACCGGCAAGGTCTGCGGCGCCGACGACGCGCAGGAGGTCTGCGCGGCGATCCGCGGCAAGCTCGCCGACCTGTACTCGCAGGACGTCGCCGACAAGATCCGCATCCAGTACGGCGGGTCGGTCAAGTCCGGCAACGTCGCGGAGATCATGGGCAAGCCCGACATCGACGGCGCCCTCGTCGGCGGCGCCTCGCTCGACGCCGACGAGTTCGTCAAGATCGTCCGGTTCGACGAGCAGTGATCAGGCCGGTGAGTAGGCGCTAGCGACGATACGTCGTACCCTTGCGGGGCCGAGGCTCTCCATCGGAGCATCACAAGCTCTCACAGCGAGCCTCGACCCTGTCGTCCGAACACGTCCGAGGAAGTTGGTCCAGCCGTGGTTTTGGGGTTCTCGATCGCCCTGATCGTCTTCAGCCTGCTGCTGATGCTCCTTGTGCTCATGCACAAGGGAAAGGGTGGCGGCCTCTCCGACATGTTCGGTGGCGGCATGCAGTCCTCCGTCGGCGGCTCCTCGGTCGCCGAGCGCAACCTGGACCGGATCACCATCGTGATCGGTCTGCTCTGGTTCGCGTGCATCGTCACGCTCGGCATCCTCATGAAGGTCAACAACTGACCCTCCGGTGTCGGCCGCACACCCACCGCCACACCTGAACACAGATACGCCCAGCCCCATGACGGGCCGCAGCTCAACGGCGCGGCCTATCATGGGGCTTGCGTCTGTGGAGGGATGTAACTCCAATCACTGGACGTGCGTTGGGCCTTACGTAGACTGAGGCGCTCCGCGGCGAAGCGAGACGCCGACACGCTTCGCGGCACCATCACGCAGGGAGTTACGACCGTGGCAAGTGGCAACGCGATCCGAGGAAGTCGGGTCGGGGCGGGGCCGATGGGCGAGGCCGAGCGCGGTGAGTCCGCGCCACGCCTGCGCATCTCCTTCTGGTGCTCGAACGGGCACGAGACGCAGCCGAGCTTCGCCTCCGACGCGCAGGTGCCGGAGACCTGGGACTGCCCGCGCTGCGGGTTCCCGGCAGGCCAGGACCGGGACAACCCGCCGGACCCGCCCCGCACCGAGCCGTACAAGACCCACCTCGCGTACGTACGGGAGCGGCGCAGCGACGCGGACGGCGAGGCGATCCTCGCCGAGGCGCTCGCCAAGCTGCGAGGCGAGATCTGATCATCCACCACAGCGTTCACCGGCCGGGCCGGGCGGCCGCCGTCCTCAGGCCGGCCGTCCGGCCCGACGTTTTTCGCGGCACTCTCGTCAGCGAAAGGCCCGACCCACCCTGATCAACTAGGTTGGACCACATGAACGCAGAAAGCCGTGCCAGGCTCGACCGGACACCGCAGTGGGCGGCGCTCACCACGCACCGCGAGCAGCTGGGCGATGTGGGGCTGCGCGAGCTGTTCGCCGGCGACCCCGGGCGTGCCGGGCGCTACACGGTCCAGGTCGGTGACCTGTACATCGATTA
>NZ_JAPHNL010000018.1 GCF_026274175.1 Streptomyces beihaiensis | reverse complement strand
CGCCGCGCCGCCGAGCGCCGCCCGGACGCGGCGGACACCGAGGGCGGCGCGGACCTGACCGTGCTGCTCGGCGGACGCGAGGCCGCGCTGCCCCAGGAGGCCCTGACCTACGCCGAAGGACGCGCGCTGCAGGCTGTCAGCCACGCACGGTGAGCGGCGCCCGGCCCGCGGGACCGTCCCGCTGATCCCCGCCGACGCCCCCGTGACCTGCGTCGGCCCCGGCCCGGCCACCGGTCCGGCGCAGTGACGCTCCGCAAGACGGTGCCTTCGCCGGGGAACCTGAGTACGCTCAGGAGTATGAGCAAGCACGTCCCCGACGATCCCCGTGGGCGGCGCGTGTCCGCCCACGCGACCGACGTCTGGACCGGCCGCGCCCGCAACCGTGCGCAGTGGCTGCTCGCCCTGGGCGGGCTGGCCTGCCTGGCGCTCGGTGTCGAGCTCGCCGTCGAGAGTTCCTGGGCCGGCGGGATCGCCGCGCTCGTCATGTCGGTCGTCGGCCTGATCGCCGTCGGCCTGCTCGTGCTCTTCGGCACCCTCGCGTTCCTGCACGTCGCCGTGAAGGTCGACAAGGACAGCCTCGAGGTGCGCTGCGGCCATGTCGGCGTGCCGCGCCGCCGCATCCCGCTCTCGCACGTCGTCGACGCCCACTTCGCGCCCCGTGTCACCCCCCGGCAGTGGGGCGGCTGGGGCTACCGCTGGCGCCCCGACATCGGCACCGCCGTCGTCGTGCGGCGCGGTGAGGGGGTCGTGCTCCGGCTCGGCGACGGCCGGAGGTTCACCGTCACCGTCGACGACGCCCAGAGCGCGGTGCGCCACATCCGTGACCACCTCAAGCCGCCCGCGCCGGGCCGGGCTGTCTGAGCCCCGCCGTGCCCCGCGGACCGGCCGTGCGACCGTCCGACCGGCACGCCGTGCCACTGCGGTGGGCCTCGTCACACCGGCGTGCCGTTGTCACAGACGCGCGCCGTACACTCCCCGGGTGACCGCCACCGCACCTCCCGTCGCCGCGCCGGACGCGTCGGCCGCCGCCACCGCCCGACGCCTCGACCCGCGACGCCTCGCGCGCACCGGCCTCGCCGCGGCCGCCGGACTCCTGCTGTACGTGAGCTTCCCACCACGCGAGCTGTGGTGGCTGGCGCCGCTGTCGTACGCGCTGCTCGGCCTGGCCCTGCACGGGCGGCGGATGCGGGCGGGCCTCGGTCTCGGGCTCGTCTTCGGCCTCGCTTACCTGGTGCCCCTGCTGTCCTGGACCGGTGTCGACGTCGGCGCGCTGCCCTGGCTGGCGCTCGCCGTCGCCGAAGCGCTGATCATGTCCCTCGCGGGGCTCGGCATCGCCTACGTGTCGCGGCTGCCGCTGTGGCCCCTGTGGGCGAGCGGCGTGTGGATCGCGGACGAGGCGCTGCGCGCGCGCTTCCCGTTCGGTGGGTTCCCCTGGGGCAAGGTCGCCTTCGGACAGCCCAGCGGCGTCTTCCTGCCCATCGCGTCGATCGGCGGCACACCCCTGCTCGGCTTCGCCGTGGTGCTGTGCGGCTTCGGCCTGGGCGCCGTCGCGCTGCGCCTGAGGACCGTGCGTGACGGTGGCCGCATCGACATGTCGACCCTGCGTGACCGCGCGCTCGCCGCGGCGGCCGCCTGCGCCGTCGTCCCGGTGATCGCCGGGGCGGCGACCGCGCCCCTGGTGTCGGACGCCCCGCAGGCGGGCACCGCGCGCGTGGCGCTCATCCAGGGGAACGTGCCCCGGATGGGCCTCGACTTCAACGCCCAGCGGCGCGCCGTCCTCGACTACCACGTGCGCGAGACGATGAAGCTCGCCGCGAAGATCAAGTCCGGTGCGGTGAAGAAGCCCGACCTGGTGCTGTGGCCGGAGAACTCCTCCGACATCGACCCGTACGCCAACCAAGACGCCTACGACGAGATCACCAAGGCCGCGCAGGCCGTCGGCGCGCCCATCTCGGTCGGTGCCGTCGTCACCACCGCGGACGGCGAGGTGCACAACCGGCTCATCCTGTGGAACCCGAAGACCGGGCCCGGCGCCACGTACGACAAGCGGCATCTGCAGCCCTTCGGCGAGTACATGCCCTACCGCGGCTTCTTCCGGATCTTCAGCAAGGACGTCGACCGCGCGGGCAACTTCGTCCCGGGCAAGAAGGCCGTCGTCTTCGACATGGCGGGCACCAAGGTCGGCAACGTCACCTGCTACGAGGCGGCCTTCGACGACGTCGTGCGCGACCAGGTCGACAAGGGCGCGCAGATCCTGGCCGTGCCCAGCAACAACGCCACCTTCGACCGCAGCCAGATGACCTACCAGCAGCTCGCCATGGACCGGGTGCGCGCCGTGGAGCACGACCGGGCCGTCATGGTCCCGGTCACCAGCGGCGTCAGCGCCGTCATCCGGCCCGACGGCTCGGTGGCCCAGCACACCGGTCTGTTCGAGCCCGCCATGCTCCTCGCGAACGTGCCGCGGCGCACCTCCCTGACGCTCGCCACCCGGGCGGGCGTCTGGCCGGAGGTCCTGCTCACCGCGATCGGCCTCGGCGGCCTCGGCTGGGCCGCGGCGCGCTCGCGCGGGCGGCGGCGCACGGACGGGTGACGCGGGCCGGTTAGGGTCGGGGCCATGGCGACTCCCGAGTTCATCCGCGCGATCCGTGCCAAGGCCGGCCACCAACTGCTCCACCTGCCCGGCGTCACCGCCGTCGTGTTCGACGGGGACGGACGGGTGCTGCTCGGACGGCGTGCCGACACCGGCCGCTGGGCCGTGCCCGCCGGGATCGCCGAGCCCGGCGAGCAGCCCGCCGACGTCGCCACGCGCGAGGTGCTGGAGGAGACCGGCGTCGAGTGCGTCGCCGAGCGCGTCGTCCTCGTACAGGCGCTGAAGCCGATCACGTACCCCAACGGCGACCAGTGCCAGTTCATGGACATCACGTTCCGCTGCCGGGCCACGGGCGGCCACGCGCGCGTGAACGACGAGGAGTCCCTCGAAGTGGCCTGGTTCGACCTCGACGCGCTTCCCGACCTCGACGAACACGGCCTGACCCGTATCAAGCAGGCCCAGTCGGACGGCGCCACCTGGTTCGAGACCGGGACCGCGACCGGCTGACCCGAGGGCACTCCGTTCGGCGCCGCCGGGATGGCGGTGGCGGGCAGCAGCCGCGAGGCTGGGTCACGTGTCCGACGCAGCACGGCCCAAGACCGCCGGCTCCGCCGTCGCCGCCGCGCACCGGGCGGCCCTGCGCAGCCACCCCTTCGACGACATCCGTGACCTCGGCGACGCGCGCCGAGGTTTCCTCGGCACCGCCGACGATCCCGTGATCCGCGCCCGGGACGGCCGTGTCGTATGGGACCTGGACGCGTACGCGTTCCTGCGGGAGGAGTGCCCCGGCACGGCGGATCCGAGCCTGTGGCGGCAGAGTCGGCTGTGCGCCGAGCACGGCCTGTTCGAGGTCGTCGAGGGCGTCTACCAGGTCCGCGGCTTCGACCTGGGCAACGTGACCTTCGTCGAGGGCAGGCGGGGCGTGCTCGTCGTCGACCCGCTGCTCTGCGTCGAGAACGCCGCCGCCGCGCTCGCCCTCTACCGCCGCCACCGCGGCGACCGACAGGTCACCGGCGTCCTGTACACACACAGCCACGCCGACCACTTCGGCGGCGTCAAGGGCGTGGTGACACAGGAAGAAGTCGACCAGGGCGTTCCCGTGTACGCGCCGCAGGGTTTCCTGGACCACGCCGTGAGCGAGAACGTGCTGGCAGGCGTGGCCATGAACCGCCGCGCCACCTACATGTACGGCACCGTGCTGCCCAAGGGCGAGCGCGGGCAGATCGGTGCCGGACTAGGGCAGACGCTCTCCACCGGCGAGGTCAGCCTGATCGCACCCACGGTCGACATCACCCGCACCGGCCAGAGCGAGGTCGTCGACGGCGTCCACATGGTCTTCCAGCTGACGCCCGGCACCGAGGCACCGGCCGAGCTCAACGTCCACTTCCCCGACCGCCGCGCCCTGTGCACCGCCGAGAACGCCACCCACACGATGCACAACCTCGTGGCGCTGCGCGGCGCCGAAGTACGCGACCCGCGCGCGTGGGCGCGCTTCCTCACCGAGGCGGCCGACCGGTTCGTCGACGCGACCGACGTCGTCTTCTCCTCGCACCACTGGCCCGTGTGGGGCCGCGAGCGGGTGCGGACCTACCTGACCGAGCAGCGGGACCTGTACGCCTTCCTGCACGACCAGACCCTGCGCCTGGCCAACCAGGGCCTCACCCCCCTGGAGGCCGCCGAACGCATCGCACTGCCCCCGGCCCTGGCACAGGCATGGCACGCACAGGGCTACCTCGGCTCGGTCAACCACAACGTGAAGGCCGTCTACCAGCGGTACCTGGGCTGGTTCGACGGCAACCCCGCCCACCTGTGGCAGCACCCACCGGCCGAGGCGTCCGAACGCTACGTACGGTTCATGGGCGGCGCCGAAGCGGTGCTGCGCCAGGCACGCCGCTCCTACGACGAGGGCGACTTCCGCTGGGTCGCCGAGGTCGTCGACCACGTCGTCTTCGCCGACCCGGACAACGCCGAGGCCCGCGCCCTGCAGGCGGACGCCCTCGAACAGCTCGGCTACGGCAGCGAGAACGGCACCTGGCGCAACTTCTACCTGACCGGCGCCATGGAGCTGCGGCACGGAGCTCTGGGCACCGCGGTCAGCACCGTCTCCGACGACCTGCTCGACGCCCTGACGCTCGACCAGCTCATGGACTGTCTCGCGATCCGCGTCGACGCGCCGGCCTGCTGGGACGCGGACATCACCGTCCGCTGGGACCTCCTCTCCGGCAGCATGATCACCATGCGGCTGCGCAACGGCGTGCTCACGCACGGCACCGGGCACGGCACGGCGAGCGCGGCGCCCGACGTCGAGATCGGCCTCGACGAGGAAACCCTGCGCGCCCTGCTGCTCGGCAGGCTCGCCCCGGCCGACCTCCCGGGCACCGACGGCGTCACCGTCTACGGCGACCTGAACCGCCTCACCGAGCTCCTCTCCCACCTCGACGAACCCGATCCCGACTTCCCCGTGGTCACGCCCTGAGGCGGCTCGCAGAGGGCCCTTTCCACGCCGGGCCCGAGACGAGATATCTTGATGTCGAGCAATCTTTAGCTGTCTGAGTTGTCTGAGCTATCTGAGACACATGCCGACGACGTGTTACACGTGGAGCGGAGCACCGGTGACTGACTCGACCATCATCTACACCCACACTGACGAGGCCCCGGCCCTCGCGACGTATTCCTTCCTGCCGGTCATCGAGGCATACGCGGCCCCCGCCGGTGTCCGCGTCGAGACCCGCGACATCTCGCTGGCCGGCCGCATCATCGCCTCCTTCCCCGAGTACCTGAACGAGGACCAGCGGATCCCGGACGCCCTCGCCGAGCTCGGCGAGCTGGCCAAGACCCCGCAGGCCAACATCATCAAGCTGCCCAACATCTCGGCCTCCATCCCGCAGCTCAAGGCCGCCGTCGCCGAGCTGCAGAAGCAGGGCTACGCGCTGCCGGACTACCCGGACGAGCCGAAGACCGACGAGGAGCGCGACGTCCGCGCCCGTTACGACAAGGTCAAGGGCTCCGCCGTCAACCCGGTCCTGCGCGAGGGCAACTCCGACCGCCGCGCCCCCGCGGCCGTCAAGAACTACGCCAAGACCCACCCGCACCGCATGGGCGCCTGGACCGCCGAGTCCAGGACCGATGTCGCCACGATGGGCCGGAACGACTTCGCGAGCACCGAGAAGTCCACGGTCATCACCGAGGACGGCACCCTGCGCATCGAGCTGGTCGGCAAGGACGGCACCACCACGGTGCTGCGCGAGTCCGTACCGGTCCTCGCCGGTGAGGTCGTCGACGCCGCCGTGCTGCGCGCCGCCGCGCTCGACGAGTTCCTGACGGCGCAGATCGCCCGCGCCAAGGCCGACGGCGTGCTGTTCTCCGTGCACCTGAAGGCCACCATGATGAAGGTCTCCGACCCGATCATCTTCGGCCACGTCGTGCGCGCCTTCTTCCCGAAGACGTTCGAGAAGTACGGCCAGACCCTCGCCGCGGCGGGTCTGTCCGCCAACGACGGCCTCGGCGCCATCTTCGGCGGCCTCGACGCCCTCGACAACGGCGCCGAGATCAAGGCGTCCTTCCAGGCCGAGCTCGCCGAGGGACCGGAGCTCGCCATGGTCGACTCCGACCGCGGCATCACCAACCTGCATGTCCCCTCGGACATCATCGTGGACGCCTCCATGCCCGCGATGATCCGTACGTCGGGTCACATGTGGGGCCCCGACGGCCAGGAGGCCGACACCCTCGCCGTGCTGCCCGACAGCAGCTACGCGGGCGTCTACCAGGCCGTCATCGAGGACTGCAAGGCCAACGGCGCCTTCGACCCGTCGACCATGGGCACCGTCCCGAACGTCGGCCTGATGGCGCAGAAGGCCGAGGAGTACGGCTCCCACGACAAGACCTTCGAGATCCCGGCGGCCGGCACCGTCCGCCTCGTCGACGCGGCCGGCGACGTCGCCTTGGAGCAGGAGGTCGCCGAGGGCGACATCTTCCGCGCCTGCCAGGCCAAGGACGCCCCGATCCGCGACTGGGTCAAGCTCGCCGTCACGCGCGCCCGCGCCACCGGCGACCCGGCCGTCTTCTGGCTCGACGAGAACCGCGCCCACGACGCGCAGCTCATCAAGAAGGTCGAGCAGTACCTGCCCGAGCACGACACCGAGGGCCTGGACATCCGTGTCCTGTCCCCGGTCGAGGCCACCAAGCTGTCGGTCGAGCGCATCCGCCAGGGACTCAACACCATCTCGGTCACCGGCAACGTGCTGCGTGACTACCTGACCGACCTCTTCCCGATCCTGGAGCTGGGCACCAGCGCCAAGATGCTGTCGATCGTCCCGCTGATGGCGGGCGGCGGCCTCTTCGAGACGGGCGCGGGCGGCTCGGCCCCCAAGCACGTCCAGCAGCTGGTCAAGGAGGACTACCTGCGCTGGGACTCCCTGGGCGAGTTCCTGGCCCTGGCCCCGTCCCTGGAGAAGTACGCCGAGGTCACGGGCAACGCCCGCGCGAAGGTCCTCGCCGACACCCTCGACCGCGCCACCGGCACCTTCCTCAACGAGGACAAGTCGCCGACCCGTCGCGTCGGCGGCATCGACAACCGCGGCTCGCACTTCTACCTGGCCATGTACTGGGCCCAGGAGCTGGCGAAGCAGACCGAGGACGCGGAGCTCGCCAAGACGTTCGCCCCGCTCGCCGAGACGCTCACCGCCAACGAGCAGAAGATCGTCGACGAACTGCTGGCCGTCCAGGGCAAGCCCGCCGACATCGGCGGCTACTACCAGCCCGACCCGGCCAAGGCCGCCGAGGTCATGCGCCCGTCCGCCACGCTGAACGAGGCCCTGGCGACCCTCGCCTGAGCCCCGCTCCTTCGACGACGTCCCGTCACCGCCCCGGCCGGCCCCGCGCCGCCCGGGGCGGTGGTGCATTCGATCGCTGTTCGGCGCCCATGCCGGTTACTCTGCACCGATGAGCACTCTGGATGACGCGCGCCCGGGCATGGACCCGGCGATCCGACCGCAGGACGACCTCTTCGGTCATGTCAACGGCAAGTGGCTGGCCACCGAGCCGATCCCCGACGACCGCTCCAGCTGGGGCCCCTTCGTACAGCTCGTCGACGTGGCCGAGCAGCAGGTCAGGGAGATCATTCAGGAGATCGCCGCGGGCGGCTCCACCAGCCTCGACCCGGACGAGGCGCGCAAGATCGCCGACCTGTACGCGTCGTTCATGGACGAGGACGCCGCCGAGGCACGTGGCCTCGACCCGGTCCGCCCGCTCCTGGAGGAGGTGACCCGGCTCGGCGACGTACGGGAGCTGGCCGCGTTCCTCGGCCGCTTCGAGCGCACCGGCGGCTCCGGCCTGTTCGGGGCCTACGTCGACACCGACGACCGGAACTCCGACCGCTACCTCTTCAACATCGTCCAGGGCGGCCTCGGCCTGCCCGACGAGTCGTACTACCGCGACGAGAAGTTCGCCGAGACCCGCGAGAAGTACGAGGACTACCTCACCGAGCTGTTCACCCTCGGCGAGCACGCCGACCCGGCCACCGCCGCGCACACCGTCCTCGCCCTGGAGACCCGGCTCGCCGCAGGACACTGGGAGCGGGCCGAGACACGTGACGTGCAGAAGACGTACAACCTGACGACCTTCGACGAACTCACCGCGCTCGCCCCGGCGTTCGACTGGCGCGGGTACCTGACCGGACTGCGCGGCAGCGACGACACGCTCGCCGAGAGCTGTGTGCGCCAGCCGTCCTACCTCGCCCACCTCTCCACGCTCCTCGCCGAGGTCCCCGTCGAGCAGTGGCGCGACTGGCTGTACGCGCGTGTGCTGCGCTCCGCCGCCCCGTACCTCTCCGACCCGTTCGTCCGTGTCAACTTCGAGTTCTACGGGCGCACCCTCAACGGCACCCCGGAGCTGCGCGCCCGCTGGAAGCGCGCCGTGGCGTTCGTCGAGGGCGCCATGGGCGAGGCCGTCGGCAAGGAGTACGTGGCCCGGCACTTCCCGCCGGCCTCCAAGGCGCTCATGGACGAGCTGGTGCAGAACCTGCTCAAGGCCTACCGGCAGTCCATCTCCGCGCTCGACTGGATGACGGACGAGACCAAGGAGCGGGCGTACGAGAAGCTCGCCACGTTCCGCCCGAAGATCGGCTACCCGGACCGGTTCCGCGACTACTCGGCGCTGACCGTCGTCCCCGGTGACCTGCTCGCCAACGCGAGAGCCGCGGACGCCTTCGAGCACGACCGGCAGATGGCCAAGATCGGAGCGCCGGTCGACCGCGACGAGTGGTTCATGCTTCCGCAGACCGTCAACGCGTACTACAACCCGGGGACGAACGAGATCTGCTTCCCGGCGGGCATCCTGCAAAAGCCGTTCTTCTCGCCCGACGCGGAGGCGGCGGAGAACTACGGCGGCATCGGCGCGGTCATCGGCCACGAGATCGGCCACGGCTTCGACGACCAGGGCGCGCAGTACGACGGGCAGGGCAACCTGAACGACTGGTGGACCGCGGACGACAAGACCGCCTTCGAGGCCAAGTCGAAGGCGCTCATCCAGCAGTACGACGCCTTCTCCCCGCGCAACCTGCCCGGCGAGTACGTCAACGGCTCCCTCACGGTCGGCGAGAACATCGGTGACCTCGGCGGCCTGACCATCGGTCACACCGCCTACAAGATCGCCCTCGCGGCCGGCGAGGCGGGCGAGGCCGATTCCCGCAAGCTCTTCATGAACTGGGCGTTCTGCTGGCGCACCAAGCGGCGTACCGAGCAGGAACGCCAGTTCCTCACCATCGACCCGCACTCGCCGCCGGAGTTCCGCGCCAACATCGTGCGCAACCTCGACGAGTTCCACGAGGCGTTCGGCACCCGGCCGGGCGACGGACTGTGGCTGGATCCCGCCGAGCGGGTGCGGATCTGGTGAGACCGGGTGGGGCGGGCTCCCGCGTGCGTCAGACCAGCTGACGCCGCAGGAAGTCCAGTGTGCTCGACCAGGCCCGCGCGGACGCCTCGGGGTCGTGGACCTCGGGGCGTTTGTCGTTGAAGAACGCGTGGTCCGCCGGGTAGAGGCGGAAGTCGGGCTCGATGCCGGACTGCCGCTGCACCACGTCGTGCAGCCCCTTGAGCGTGGCGACGGGGACGGTGCTGTCGTGTTCCCCGTAGTGGCCGAGGATCTGAGCCCTCAGGCCCGAGAAGTCCGGGACGTCGCCCTGGATGACACCGTAGAACGGGACGGCGGCGGCGACCCGCGGCTCCTGGGCCGCCAGGTACAGCACGAATCCGCCGCCCATGCAGAAGCCGACCGCGCCGACGGTGTCGCCGGTGACCTCGGGCAGGCCGAGCAGGTGGTCGACCGCGCCGGACAGCAGCCGCACGCCGCGCTCCACCGGCAGGTCGCGCATCATCCGGAACGCTTCCTGCGCGTCGTGCGTGACACGGCCCCCGTACAGGTCGGGCGCGAGCACCACGAACCCCTCGGCGGCGAGCCGGTCGGCCACGTCGGCGATGTGGTCGGTGAGCCCCCACCACTCCTGGATGAGGATGACGCCGGGGCCGCGGCCGGACGGCGGCAGGGCGAGATAGCCGTGCGCGGGGGTGCCGTTGCTGTCGAACGTGATGTTCTGGTGGGCCGGACGGCCGGCGGACTTCGGGGTGTTGGGGGAATCCGACACGAAGTGCCTCCTGTGCTCGGTGATCAGGCACCACCATGCCACCCGGGTGCGCGCGGCGTGCGAGGGGGCCGCCGTCTCCCTGCGGACGGCGGCCCCCTCGTGGAGTGCGGCGGGGGTCACATGTGGACGACCGGTGTCGCCTCCGTGGCCTGCCGACCGGCCCCGCGCCGGTACAGCAGGAGCGCGATGAGGGCGCCCGCGGCGAAGAAGCCCGCCGACCACCAGAACGCGGTCGTGTAGCTCTCGATGGTGGCCTGCGCCCGGACCAGCTTGTCGGCCGGGTTGCGGCCCGTCATGTAGCTGGTGGCGGCGCTCGCCGCGAGGGTGCTGAGCAGCGCCGTGCCGATCGAACCGCCCACCTGCTGCATCGTGTTGACCGTGGCGGAGGCCACGCCCGCGTCCTCGGCGGCGATCCCACTGGTGGCCAGGGACATGGCGGGCGGCATGACGGCGCCGAGGCCGGCGCCGATGACGAGCAGTTGCGGCAGCACGTCGGAGGCGAAGCCGGAGTCGAGGCCGATCCCGGTCAGCCAGGCCATGCCGAGCGCCGCCAGGCCGAACCCGGCGGGAATGATCACCTTCGGGCCGATCCGCGGCACGAGGACGGTCGTGGAGATCTGCGCCATGATCATCAGGGCGGCCATCATCGGCAGGAACGCGACACCGGTCTTCGTCGGGCTGAACCCGAGGTTCAGTTGCAGGTAGTACGTGAGGAACAGGAACACGCCGAACATGCCGGCGCCGGTGATCAGCACGGCGACGAACGACGCGGCCCGGTCGCGGTCGAGCAGGACACGCATCGGCAGCAGCGGGTGCTCGGCCCGCGTCTGCCACCCGGCGAACGCCGCCAGGAGCAGCCCGCCCGCGGCGAGGAAGCCCCAGGTCATCGGGGAACCCCAGTCGTGGGTCTCGGCGTTGGAGAATCCGTAGACGAGGGCGAACAGACCGGCCGAGACGAGCAGGGTGCCGGGCAGGTCGAGCCGTGAGCCCGCGGCGTCCCGGTGGTTGCCCAGGAGCATCCACCCGCCCGCGAAGGCGACGATCGCGAAGACGACGTTGACGAACAGGGTCCAGCGCCAGTCGAGCGCGTCGGTGAGCACACCGCCGAGCAGGAGGCCGACCGCGCCGCCGGCTCCGGCGATGGCGCCGTAGACGCTGAACGCCTTGGCGCGCTCCCTGGCGTCGGTGAACGTGGTGTTGAGCAGGGACAGCGCGGCCGGGGCGAGCAGCGCCCCGAACACGCCCTGCAGGGCGCGCGCGGTCACCAGCATCCCGAAGCCGGTCGATGCGCCGCCGAGGACGGACGCCCCGGCGAATCCGGCGACGCCGATGAGGAAGGCGGGCTTGCGGCCGAAGAGGTCGGCGATGCGGCCGCCGAGCAACAGCAGGGAGGCGAAGGCGAGCGCGTACGCGGTGACGACCCACTGCCGGTTGCCGTCGGAGAAGCCGAGGTCGTGCTGGGCCGAGGGGAGCGCGATGTTCACGATGGTCGCGTCGAGCACGACCATCAGCTGGGCGATGCCGATGATGCCGAGGATCCACCAGCGCCTGCGGGACACGTCGGGCGTGTCCTTGGTGAGCGGGGCCGCGGTGCCGGTGTCGTCGGCCAGCGTGGGCTGGGCCATGAGAGCCACTCCAGGGGATGTGCCAGGGAAATTGCCAGAGAAGTTCGTCAGGGAAGTTCGTCGTCGAAGCCCGCCAGAATGTGAACGAAACCGTTTCGTTCACCACGTGATGAGCGTACGCGCGAACGAACGAAACGGCAACGTTTCGCTAAGTGGGTGATCCGTCTCACAGCGCCACAACGCACCGGTGCCCGGCGCTCCACGGGGGAGCGCCGGGCACCGGGCCGAGGGGACGGCGTCAGGCCGTGGGCGCCTTCGTCCGTCGCAGGGCCGAGATGCAACTGGAGATCGCCTGCTGGAGCTCCTCCAGGCGCCGCACCATGTCGTCCTCGACGATGTCCTCCATCTCCTCGACGTCGACATCGTCGAAGGTCAGGTCCTCGAACGCCTTCGTCGCCTTCTGCAGGCCGCTGTAGAACTTCGCGCGCCGCTCCTGCACCCGCAGCTCGGGGTCGGCCTCGACGGTCTCGGTCACGAGCGTACGCACGGATTCGTACGCCTCGCGGGCCCACTCGCCCGCCTCCTCGGCTCCCTCTTCGCCGTACAGCTCGTCGATGAGGGACAGGTGGCGCTCGGCCTCCTCACGCAGCCGCCGCGGCGCCTCGATGGTCTGTCCCGCCGGGGTCCGCGCCTGCCCCTCCTCGGCGATCTTGCGCACGTAGTCGAGCCGGCCGCCGGTCCTTGCCTCCTCGGCGACGGCCTTCTTCAGGTCGTCGGTGCGCGCGATGTCGCGGGCCAGGCCCGAGCGGAGGACGGGGTCCTCGTCGAGCCGGTCGAGCAGCGCCCTGCGGGCCGCCTCCGCGGTGCCCGGATCGGCGAGGATCGCGGCCCGCAGCGCCGTCGGGTTCTCGGCCACCTCAAGGGCCTTGGTCGGCCGGATGCCCTCCGCCTCGGCGCTCTGCGCGATGGCCTGACCGCGCGGCGAGGCGGCGCTGGAGCGGGAGACGTAGTACGACAGCCAGACGTCGGCCTCCGGCAGCTCGATGTCGACGCCCGGCGCCAGCGCCTCGAACTGCGGAACGAGACCGTCGTCCGCGGCCCTGTCCCACGCCTTGTAGAACCGCATGACGCGGTCGGCCGAACAGCCGGCGAGCTCGGCGAAGCGGCGGGCCGAGACCTTGTCCGTCCCTTCGGCACCCTGCCCGCCGGGCCGCACGCTGCGCGCCACTCTCAGGGCGAAGGACCAGCCACCGGTCCGGGCGTACACCCCGAAGTCCCGCGCGTCGCGGGCGATGGACTCGGGCACCTCGCCGGGCGCCTCGGCCCCGGCCCCGTCCTCGGCCCCGGCCTCGGTGTCAGGCCCGGCCCCGGCCTGGGGAGCGGGCTGCCAGTAGTTCTCCTCCGGGGCCGCGGGCGCGGGCTGCGGCAGCGCCGGACCGTCGTCGGGCGGTACGGCTGCCGAGGACGAGTCGAGGGCAACGCTCACGTAGGCACTCCTGAGTGATCGGGCGCGAGAAGGTTGACGCGCCACTTTATCGCTCTGAATGGGGTGTTTTGCGAGGCAGTTGCCCTGGCTGTCCGGCGGGCCCGGGTGCGCGACGCGACGGGCCCGCCGCGCTCGGCTCCCCCCTCAGCGCCGGGCGGCGGGCCCGGAACCTCGACCGTGCGCCGGGCGGGGCGTGATGACACGGGAGGTCCTGCTTGCGAGGCTGGCAGAGCGGGCCCCGGCTGTCCCGGGGCCGTTCGGCCCCTGTCGTGTGCGGCCGGTGGTCGGGCGGCTTGGCGGCCTGGCGGTCGGGCCGCCCCGCGACGGCGCCGGCGCTACACGGCGCCGGCCTCCCGCAGCGCCCGCACCGCGGCCCCGTCGTAGCCGAGTTCCGCGAGCACGGCGTCCGTGTGCTCGCCCACGGCCGGTACCGGGTCCATGCGCGGCTCGATCCCGTCGAGGGTCGCGGGCGGCAGCAGGGCGCGGACCGGGCCGCCGGGCGTGGCCACGTCGCGCCAGCGGTCGCGGCCCGCGAGGACCGGGTGGTCGAGGAGGCCCGAGACCGTGTTGAGCCGGGCGTTGGCGACCTTGGCGCGGTCCAGGAGGGCGAGCGCGGCGTCCGCGTCGAGCTCGGCGAAGCGCGCGGCGACGATGGCGTCGAGCTCGGCGCGGCGGGCCACGCGGGCGGAGTTGCGGTGGAAGCGCGGGTCGTCCGCCAGGGTGGCGTCGCCCAGGAACTCGGCGCACAGCGCCGCCCATTCCCGCTCGTTCTGCACCGCGAGCAGCACCGTCTCACCGTCCGCCGCCGTGTACGGCCCGTACGGCGCGATGGTGGCGTGCGCGGCGCCGACCCGCTCAGGCTGCCGCCCCGAGTACGCCGTGTAGTACGCGGGGTAGCCCATCCACTCCGCCAGCGCCTCGAAGAGCGACACCTCCACGGCGCGTGCGACACCGGTGACCCGCCGCTCGTACAGTGCGGTGAGGATGCCGCTGTACGCGTACATGCCGGCCGCGATGTCGGCGACCGCGATGCCGACCTTCGCCGGGGCCTCGGGCGTGCCCGTCACCGACACCACGCCGGTCTCGCACTGCACGAGCAGGTCGTACGCCTTGCGGTCGGCCCACGGCCCGTCGCCGCCGTACCCGGAGATGTCGCAGACGATCAGCGACGGATGGCGCTCGGCCAACTCGCGTGCCGACAGGCCCAGTCGGGCCGCCGCCCCCGGTGCGAGGTTCTGGACGAACACGTCGGCCCCGGAGAGCAGCCGCTCCAGGACCTCACGGCCACCTGGCGTCTTCACGTCGAGCGTCACCGAGTCCTTGGAACGGTTCAGCCACACGAAATGGCTCGACTGGCCGTGCACCGTCTCGTCGTAGCGACGCGCGAAGTCGCCCCCGCCGGGCCGCTCCACCTTGATCACCCGCGCGCCCAGGTCGGCGAGCTGCCGGGTGGCGAAGGGCGCCGCCACCGCCTGCTCCAGGCTGACGACGGTGACGCCCTCGAGGGGCGGACGGGCGGGGCTCATACGGTTCCTCCAGGCGCGGGCGGTCTTCGACCGCACGCTAAGCCGCGTCGCCGCGCCCCGTCACGGTGGTGCCGGTCACGGCACCCGCGTCACCCGCCCTGTGCCACCCGCGCCGACCACCGCTGCTCCACCTTGGCCAGCCGCCAGTACGCGAGCGCCACCGCCCACACCGCCACGAACAGGCCGACGATGACGTATCCGACGTGGTCGAGGTCGAGCCCGGAGATCCACCCGGTCACCGAGTCGGTCAGCGCGAACTTGTCGTGCACGACGCCGACCAGTTCTATCGTGCCGATGAAGAACGCCACCGCGATCGACAGGCCGGTGATGGTCAGGTTGTAGAACACCTTGCGCACCGGGTTGGAGAACGCCCACTGGTAGGCGAAGTTCATGAACGTGCCGTCGAGCGTGTCGAACAGGCTCATGCCCGCCGCGAAGAGCAGCGGCAGACACAGCAGCGCGTACCAGGGGACACCCGCCGCGGCGCCGCTGCCCGCCATCACCATCAGCGTCACCTCGGTCGCCGTGTCGAAGCCGAGGCCGAAGAGGAAGCCGAGCGGGAACATCTGGCCCGGCCGCGTGATCGACTTGGTGAAGCGGCCCAGGACGCGGTTCATGAACCCGCGCGAGTCCAGGTGCTGCTCCAGCTCCTTCTCGTCGTACGTGCCCGCGCGCATCGCCCGGAAGACCCGCATGATGCCCATGAGAGCGACCAGGTTGAGCGCGGCGATCAGATACAGGAAGGTGCCGGAGACCGTGGTGCCGAGGAAGCCGAGCACCTGGTGGGTGCGCGATCCGTTGTTCATCAGCGCGCCGGCGAGCGCCGCGCCGCCCGCGACCAGCGCGGTCAGTACGACGACCACGCTGGAGTGACCCAGCGCGAACCAGAAGCCCACCGACACCGGCCGCTTGCCGTCCGCCATCAGCTTGCGGGTGGTGTTGTCGATGGCCGCGATGTGGTCGGCGTCGAAGGCGTGCCGCATGCCGAGCGTGTACGCGGTGATGCCCAGGCCGATACCGAAGGCCTTGTCGCCGACCTCGTAGTGGTTCGGGGCGACGAACACGAACAGCAGGCCGAACGCGACGACGTGCAGCGCCGCGATCACCGCGACGAGCCCCGCCGTGCGCAGCGTGTCCTCGCGGCGCCAGCGGAAGGAGGGGGGCGGCCCGACGGGCCGCACGGGGGAGTTCCCAGGCAGGGTCATGCGTCTTTCACGCTCCAGCACCTCGTGGATCACTTCGTGAGATGCCGTGGCCGGTCTCCTGGCTTACGGGCATGCGCCGCCGCCCCGGCCTTCCCAGTCGCGCGCGGGCGACCAGTGGCGTGGTGGAGCGGTGCGCTCCGTGCCGCCCGGCGGGCGGAGGGCACGGAGCCCGATCACAGTGGCGAGGGCCGCTCCGGACTTGGCCCCTGAGGGGCCGTCACCGGTCTTCCCGAGCACCACGGCCCGCCCACCCTAGAGCCGACGGAGGGTGAATGCATAGCTGCACAGCTGTGCAGGTATCCGAGATCACATGGCGGTGCCCCCGTGGCAGAATCCCGCCATGCATCTCGTTCCGGCCGAGCGGGCCGATCACCGCACCATCGACGGGCACCGGGTCTGCGACGCCGTCGCGGCGATCGGGGACATGGCCGAGGTGCGCGTGCGGGCTCAGCGGTACTCGCTGCTCGCCGACCCGGGGCGGCTCGCGCTGCTCCTCGCGCTGCGCCGGGTCGGCCCGATGGCCGTGACGGACCTGGCGGTGGCCACGGGCATGAACGGGGCGGCCGTGTCGCAGGCCATGCGGCTGCTGCGCGCGGCCGGGGTGGTGGCCGGTGAGAAGGCCGGGCGTGTCGTGCGCTACCGGCTGGTCGACGCGGCCGTCGGCGAGCTCGTCGACGGCTGCGCGGGCGTCACGGAGTGACTCCGCCCGGCCCGCCCGCTCAGGGGGTGTGCCGCTCGCGGCCCCGCCGGATCTCCTCGTACGCCTTGTCGCGGCCCTCCCAGTGGGAGCCCTCCACCGCCTTGCCGGGCTCCAGGTCCTTGTAGACCTCGAAGAAGTGCCGGATCTCCAGCCGGTCGAACTCCGGGACGTCGTCGATGTCCTTGAGTGACGCGCGGCGCGGGTCGTGGGCCGGGACGCACAGGAGCTTCTCGTCCGGGCCGTCCTCGTCGCTCATCACGAACATGCCGATCGCACGGCACTCGACCACGCAGCCGGGGAACGTGGCGTCGGCGGTCAGCACGAGCGCGTCCAGGGGTTCCCCGTCGCGGCCGAGCGTGCCCTCCACATAGCCGTAGTCCGCCGGATACTGGGTCGATGTGAACAGCATCCGGTCCAGCCGGATGCGTCCCAGGGTGTGGTCCATCTCGTACTTGTTGCGGGAGCCCTGAGGGATCTCCACGATCACGTCGAACGCCTCGTCACCTGCCAGGTCGCTGTCCCAAGTGCCCAATGTGGCCTCCTTGCCGCATTCCGACGCCCCGAGTGTGCGCCGTGGGCGGCAAGGGCGGAACCCCCCAGGGAGGGGCGGGGTTCAGCCGCTGGGCAGCGTGGCCCGCACCTGGCGCAGGAACGCGCTGTTGTCGGGGGTGTGCCGGAGCTTGTCGAGCAGCGCCTCGTACGCGCCGTGCCCGTCGCGGCCCTGAAGGGCGCGGCGCAGCCCGCGCACGGCGCTCGACACGGCGGGGGTGAGCAGGAGTTCCTCGCGGCGAGTGCCGGAGGCGGTGATGTCCACGGCGGGGAAGGCGCGCCGGTCGGACAGCGCCCGGTCCAGCCGCAGCTCCATGTTCCCGGTGCTCTTGAGCTCCTCGAAGAAGTAGTCGTCGGCGCGTGAACCCGTCTCGACGAGTGCCGTCGCGAGGATCGTGAGGGAGCCGGCCTCCTCCGTGTTGCGGGCCGCGCCGAACAGGCGCTTGGGGCCGTGCAGTGCGGCCGCGTCGACGCCGCCGCTGAGCGTACGGCCGCCGGAGGACGCCACGTTGTTGTGGGCGCGGCACAGGCGGGTGAGCGAGTCGAGCAGCACCACCACGTCGCGGCCCGACTCGGCGAGCCGCTTGGCGCGCTCCACGGCGAGTTCGGCGAGCGCGACATGGTCCTTGGCGGGCCGGTCGAAGGTGGAGGCGTACACCTCGCCGCGTACGCCGCGCCGCATGTCGGTCACCTCCTCGGGGCGCTCGTCGATGAGCACCACCATGAGATGAGCCTCGGGGTGGTTGGCGGCGACGGCGGCCGCGATCTGCTGCAGCAGTACCGTCTTGCCCGTCCGGGGCGGGGCGACGATCAGCCCGCGCTGCCCCTTGCCGACGGGAGCGAACAGGTCGACGACACGGCCGGCGACCCCGCTCGCGGCCGTCTCCATGCGCAGGGGCTCGGCGGGGTGCAGCGGGGTCAGGTCGGCGAAGCGGGGGCGGGCGGACGCGGCAGCGGCGGGGGCGCCACCCACGGTCTCGACATGGCCGAGGGTGCGGGCCTTGGCGCAGAGTCCCTCGACGGCGTCGCCGTCGCGCAGGCCGATCCGCCGGATCAGCTGCGCGGGCACCTGCACGTCGTGCGAGGCCGGGGCGAGGCCGCCGGTGCGCAGGAACCCGTGGCCGTTCCCGCCGATGTCGAGAATTCCGGCGGCGCGCACGGGAGCCCTGGAGGCGGCGGGTTCTTCGCGGGTGGGGGTGAGTGTCGCGGTGCTCATGGCGATCACGGTCCTTTCGGCGCACCGCCCCTTACCAGGGGCGGGCAGCGGGCAGAAGCAGAGACTGCGGAGTGAAGGGGGAATCCGGAGACGGCGCGGGGCGGGCGCGAGGAACGCGTCACGCCCCGGCGATCGGGCACAGAACGAAGGCCCGGAGCCGGAAGGGAGAAGAGAACAGGGCCTGGCAGCGCCAGGGTGGGGATCACCGCACGGCAGTGGGAGTGACACATTCGCGTGAGCGGTGAAGAGGCGGAACGGCACCGGCGCCCCGGACGGGACGTACACACGTGCCACAACGACACTAACACCACACCCCGAGGGCGCGGCAAGCCCCGGCGGGGTCGGCCGTCGACTTATGCTGAGCCGTCATGTTCACCCCTCAGGGCCCGACCCTGCGCGAACTGGCCGTCCAGGCCCTGTCGTCGGTCGAGCGCGGCTACGACCTGCTCGCGCCGAAGTTCGACCACACCCCGTTCCGCACCCCCGACGCCGTGCTCGACCCGGTCGCCCGCGCACTGGACGGCCTCGGCCCGTTCCGTACGGGCCTCGATTTGTGCTGCGGTACCGGCGCGGGCATCCGCGTGTTGCGCCGCGCGGGCGTCGAGCGTGTCGTCGGAGTCGACTTCAGCGCGGGGATGCTGGACGTGGCCCGGCGCGCCGAGCCGCGTGCGTCGTACGTACGGGGCGACGCGCTGGCCCTGCCGTTCGGGCCCGCCTTCGACCTGGTGGTGAGCTTCGGCGCGTTCGGCCACTTCCTGCCGCGCCAGTACGGGCCGCTGTTCGCGCGGGTGCGTCAAGTGCTGTGCCCCGGCGGCCGGTTCGCCTTCCCGCTGCCCGCGCCCGCACGGCCGGCATCGCCCGGCTACTGGGCGATGCTCGGCTTCGACGCCGCGATGCGGGTGCGCAACGCGGTGTGGCGGCCGCCGTTCGTCATGTACTACCGGCCGTTCCGACTCGGCGACGTACGAAGGGAGTTGACGCGGGCCGGGTTCGACGTGGCGCTGCGCGCGCTGCCGGAACTCGGCACCCGCGCCGACGGCGCCCCGCGCTGCGCGCTCGTCGTGGCCACGGCCCGGCGCCCCGTCACCAGCCAGTGAACAGGAGGCTGTTGATCAAGAGTGCGAGCATCGCCTGCGCGGCGAGCCAGCCACGTCGCCCACGGTCGGGCAGCAGCGCGCCCGCCGCGAGCAGCCACGTGGCGAACGGCAGCCAGATCCGCTCCGTCTCCGCCTTGCTCATCCCCGACAGGTCCGCCGCGAGCAGGGCAAGAAGCGCCACCGTCAGCAGTGCCGCGAGGCGTGCCCGCGGCGCCGCCGCCCACGGCCGCGGACTTCCGGGCACGCGGCGCAGGCCCGCCACCGTGGCGGGCCCCACCACCAAGGCCGTGCAGGCCAGGTTGGCCCATACCCAGTACCAGTAGGGCCGGACGCCCCCGGCCCCCTGGTAGTAGCGCTCGTGCAGCAGCCGGTACGCCTGCCACCAGTCGAACCCGAAGAAGGCGAACACGACCGGCACCACGGCCGCGCCCACCACCATGAGCGGCACCGGCCGCCAGGCGCGCGCCATGAACAGCACACCCGCGAGCACCAGCACGAACAGCGTCAGGCCGTACGAGACGTAGCAGGTCCACCCGAACAGGACCCCGGCGAGCAGCGCGAACACCGGGCTGCGCCGCGTCGCCGCGAGCGCCGTGCAC
>NZ_JAPHNL010000017.1 GCF_026274175.1 Streptomyces beihaiensis | reverse complement strand
GCCGCCCGGTCGTACGTACGTCAGACGCTCAGACGTTGAAGCCCAGCGCGCGAAGCTGCTCGCGGCCGTCGTCCGTGATCTTGTCGGGGCCCCACGGCGGCATCCAGACCCAGTTGATCCGGAGCTCGTTGACGATGCCGTCGGTGGCGGACTTGGCCTGGTCCTCGATGACGTCGGTGAGCGGGCAGGCCGCCGACGTCAGCGTCATGTCGATCGTCGCGATGTTCGCGTCGTCGATGTGGATGCCGTAGATCAGGCCGAGGTTGACGACGTCGATGCCCAGCTCGGGGTCGACGACGTCGTACAGCGCCTCACGGACCTCCTCCTCGGAGGCCGGCTTCGTCTCGACAGCCGTGTTCTCTGCGGGCTCGGTCATGCGGTCTTCGCCTCCTCCGCGAGGGCCTTGGCCGTCGCGTCCTTCCACGCCATCCAGCTCAGGAGGGCGCACTTGACTCGGGCCGGGTACTTGGAGACCCCGGCGAACGCGACGGCGTCCTCCAAGAGCTCCTCCATCGCGTCGTCCGGCTCGATCTGCCCCTTGGACTGCATCAGCTCCAGGAACGTCTCCTGGACCTTCGTCGCGTCGGACAGGTCCTTGCCGACCAGGAGTTCGTTCAGCACGGAGGCCGACGCCTGGCTGATGGAGCAGCCCTGGCCCTCGTAGCTGACGTCCTCGATGGTCGTGCCGTCGTACTTGACGCGCAGCGTGATCTCGTCGCCGCACGTCGGATTGACGTGGTGCACCTCGGCGTCGCCCTCGCGCAGACCGCGCCCGTGCGGGTGCTTGTAGTGGTCCAGGATGACGTCCTGGTACATCGAATCCAGCTTCATGCGGTCGCTCGCCCGTCCCCTCAGCCGAAGAAGTTCCGTACGTGCTCCAGGCCGTCGACCAGAGCGTCGATCTCGCCGGGCGTGGAGTACAGATAGAACGACGCCCGCGTGGTCGCGGGAATTCCGTACCGCAGGCAGACCGGCCGCGCGCAGTGGTGGCCGACCCGGACCGCGATGCCCTGCTCGTCGAGGACCTGGCCCACGTCGTGCGGGTGGATGTCACCGAGCGTGAAGGAGATCGCGGCGGCCCGGTCCTCGGCCGTGGCGGGGCCGATGATCCTGAGGTCCGGGACCTCCTGCAGCCGCTTGACCGCGTACTCGGTGAGCGCCTGCTCGTGGCGGAGGATCTTGTCCATGCCGATCGCGCTGATGTAGTCGATCGCGGCGCCCAGGCCCACGGCCTGCGAGATCGGCGGCGTGCCGGCCTCGAACTTGTGGGGGGCGGGAGCGTACGTCGACGAGTGCATCGACACGGTCTCGATCATCTCGCCGCCGCCGAGGAACGGAGGCAGGTCCTCCAGGAGTTCCTGACGGCCCCAGAGCACGCCGATGCCGGTCGGGCCGCACATCTTGTGGCCGGTGAAGGCCACGAAGTCGGCCTGGAGCGCCTGCACGTCAAGCGGCATGTGCGGGGCGGCCTGCGAGGCGTCGACGCAGACCAGGGCGCCGACCTCCTGGGCGCGGCGCACTATGGCCTCGACCGGGTTGTGGGTGCCGAGGATGTTCGAGACGAGCACGAAGGAGACGATCTTCGTCTTCTCGGTGATGATCTCGTCGATGTTCGTCAGGTCGAGGCGGCCGTCGTCGGTCAGGCCGAACCACTTCAGCTTCGCGCCCGTGCGCTGCGCGAGCAGCTGCCAGGGGACGATGTTGGAGTGGTGCTCCATCTCGGTGATCACGATCTCCGTCTCGTGATCGACCTTGTACGGCTCGTCGGCCCAGCCGAGCATGTTGGCCACGAGGTTGAGCGACTCCGAGGCGTTCTTCGTGAAGACGACCTCGTCGCGGCTGGGCGCGTTGATGAACGCGGCGACCTTGTCGCGCGCGCCCTCGTACAGCGCCGTGGCCTCCTCGGCCAGCACGTGCACGCCGCGGTGGACGTTGGCGTTGTGCTGCTCGTAGTACTCGTTCAGGACGTCGAGGACCTGGCGCGGCGTCTGGCTGGTCGCCGCGTTGTCCAGGTACACGAGTTTCTTGCCGTCGTGGAGCACCCGGTCGAGGATCGGGAAGTCCTTGCGGATCGCCTCGGTGTCGAGGAGGCCCGGCAGCTGTGTCACGCGACTGTCTCCTTCGGGTTCGCTCCGCTCACGGGGTCACCGGCTTCGTGTATGCCTCGTAACCCTCGTTCTCCAGCTTGTCGGCGAGCTCGGCGCCGCCGGACTCGACGATGCGGCCCCCGGAGAAGACGTGGACGAAGTCGGGCTTGATGTAGCGCAGGATCCGCGTGTAGTGCGTGATCAGCAGGGTGCCGACCTCGCCCGTCTCGCGGACGCGGTTGACGCCCTCCGACACGATGCGCAGCGCGTCGACGTCCAGGCCCGAGTCGGTCTCGTCGAGGATCGCGATCTTCGGCTTGAGCAGTTCGAGCTGGAGGATCTCGTGGCGCTTCTTCTCACCGCCGGAGAAGCCCTCGTTGACGTTGCGCTCGGCGAAGGACGGGTCCATGGAGAGGCGCTCCATGGTCTCCTTGACCTCCTTCACCCAGGTGCGCAGCTTGGGCGCCTCGCCGCGCACGGCCGTGGCCGAGGTGCGCAGGAAGTTGCTCACCGACACACCCGGGACCTCGACCGGGTACTGCATGGCGAGGAAGACGCCCGCGCGGGCGCGCTCGTCGACGGACATCTCCAGGACGTCCTCGCCGTCGAGGGTGACGGAGCCGCCGGTGATCGTGTACTTGGGGTGACCCGCGAGGGAGTAGGCGAGGGTCGACTTGCCGGAGCCGTTGGGGCCCATGATGGCGTGCGTCTCGCCCTGCTTCACGGTGAGGTCGACGCCCTTGAGGATCTCCTTCGTGGCGTTGTCGGCCTCGACGGTGACGTGCAGGTCCTTGATTTCAAGCGTTGCCATGGGGACTTCAGTTCTCCTGGGTGAGGGAGGCGGAGACGTCCACGAGAACATCGCCCCCTTCGATCTTCACGGGGTATACGGGCACGGGGCGGGTGGCGGGCAGTCCTGACGGCTTGCCGGTGCGCAGGTCGAAGCTGGAGCCGTGCAGCCAGCACTCGATCTGGCAGTCCTCCACCTCGCCCTCGGAGAGCGAGACGTTGGCGTGCGAGCAGATGTCGTGGATGGCGAACACCTCGCCCTCGGTGCTCACGACGGAGACGGGCGTGCCGTCGATCTCCACCCGCTTGGGGGTGTCGGCCTCCAGCTCGCTCAGCGCGCAGGCGCGGACGAAGGCGGCGCTCATGCGACCGACGCCTCCAGCTCCTCCTCGATCTTCGCGATGAGCCGCTCCTCGATGTCCGGGACACCGATCTGCTGGACCAGTTCGGCGAAGAAGCCTCGGACGACGAGGCGGCGCGCCTCGTGCTCCGGGATGCCGCGGGCCATCAGGTAGAAGAGCTGCTCGTCGTCGAAGCGGCCGGTCGCGGAGGCGTGGCCGGCACCGACGATCTCGCCGGTCTCGATCTCCAGGTTCGGCACCGAGTCCACGCGGGCGCCGTCGGTCAGAACCAGGTTGCGGTTCATCTCGTAGGTGTCGGTGCCCTCGGCGGCGGCCTCGATGAGGACGTCGCCGATCCACACGGCGTGCGCGTCGTCGCCCTGCAGCGCGCCCTTGTAGACGACGTTGGACTTGCAGTGCGGCGTGTTGTGGTCGACCAGGAGACGGTGCTCCTGGTGCTGGCCCGCGTCGGTGAAGTACAGGCCGAACAGCTCCGCCTCACCGCCGGTGGCCGCGTACCGCACGCGCGGGTGCAGGCGGACGACGTCACCGCCGAAGGTGACGACGACCGACTTGAAGGAGGCGTCGCGGCCCACCAGCGCGTTGTGCTGCGCCACGTGGACGGCCTTGTCGTCCCAGTCCTGGACGGAGACGACGGTGAGCTTCGCGCCGTCGCCGAGCAGGTAGTCGACGCCGGCGGCGAGCACGGCGTCACCGGTGTGGTCGATGACGACGACGGCCTCGGCGAAGGCGCCCAGCTCGATGACCTGGTGGCCGTAGGCGACGCCGCCCTCGCCGTGCACGCGGATGCGGATCGGCTCGGCCGGCTGCGTGTCCTTGGGCACCGACACGACGGACGCCTTCTCGAACGCCGAGTACGCCTGGGCGGCGATGCGGTCGACGGGCTTGCCGGCCCTGCCGACGCGGGGATCGTCGCGGTCGACCAGTTCGACGGTGACGCCCTCGGGGGCCTCGACGTCGACCTTCACGCCGTCGCCGGTCGCGGTGGCGGTGCCGTCGTGCAGGCCGCGCAGCCGCTCCAGCGGCGTGAACCGCCACTCCTCCTCGCGGCCGTGCGGGACCGGGAAGTCCGCGACGTCGTAGGAGGGGGGTGCGCTCATACGGGTGGCGACGGTCGACTCGGCGGCGACCGCGATGGAGCCCGCGGTGGTGGAGCCCACGGGGATGTTCTGAGCCTCAGCCATGGCTGTCGTAGTGCTCGCTTTCGTTACGTGAGTGGCGTGACGGAGAGGGCCGCTGCGGGGTCAGCCCACCGCGCCTTCCATCTGGAGCTCGATCAGCCGGTTGAGCTCGAGCGCGTACTCCATGGGCAGCTCCTTGGCGATCGGCTCGACGAAGCCGCGCACGATCATCGCCATGGCCTCGTCCTCCGACAGACCGCGGCTCATCAGGTAGAAGAGCTGGTCCTCGGAGACCTTGGAGACCGTCGCCTCGTGGCCCATGGACACGTCGTCCTCGCGGACGTCCACGTACGGGTACGTGTCGGAGCGGGAGATCTGGTCGACGAGCAGGGCGTCGCAGAGCACGTTGGACTTGGCGCCGGGGGCGCCCTCGCCGATCTCGATGAGGCCGCGGTAGGAGGTGCGGCCGCCGCCGCGCGCCACGGACTTCGAGACGATGTTGGACGACGTGTTCGGCGCCATGTGGACCATCTTGGCGCCGGCGTCCTGGTGCTGGCCCTCGCCCGCGAAGGCGATGGACAGGGTCTCGCCCTTGGCGTGCTCGCCCATCAGGTAGACGGCCGGGTACTTCATGGTGACCTTGGAGCCGATGTTGCCGTCGACCCACTCCATGGTCGCGCCCTCGTAGGCCACCGCGCGCTTGGTGACCAGGTTGTAGACGTTGTTCGACCAGTTCTGGATGGTCGTGTAGCGGCAGCGGGCGCCCTTCTTGACGATGATCTCCACGACGGCGCTGTGCAGCGAGTCCGACTTGTAGATCGGGGCGGTGCAGCCCTCGACGTAGTGGACGTAGGCGTCCTCGTCGACGATGATCAGCGTCCGCTCGAACTGGCCCATGTTCTCCGTGTTGATACGGAAGTAGGCCTGGAGCGGGATCTCGACGTGCACGCCCTTCGGCACGTAGATGAACGAGCCGCCGGACCACACGGCGGTGTTCAGCGCGGCGAACTTGTTGTCACCGGCGGGGATGACGGTGCCGAAGTACTCCTTGAAGAGCTCCGGGTGCTCCTTCAGGGCGGTGTCGGTGTCGAGGAAGATGACGCCCTGCTCCTCCAGGTCCTCGCGGATCTGGTGGTAGACGACCTCGGACTCGTACTGGGCGGCGACACCGGCGACCAGGCGCTGCTTCTCCGCCTCCGGGATACCGAGCTTGTCGTACGTGTTCTTGATGTCCTCGGGCAGGTCCTCCCAGGACTCCGCCTGCTGCTCGGTGGAGCGCACGAAGTACTTGATGTTGTCGAAGTCGATGCCCGACAGGTCGGAGCCCCAGTTCGGCATGGGCTTCTTCTCGAAGAGCTTGAGGCCCTTGAGGCGCAGCTTGGTCATCCACTCCGGCTCCGACTTCTTGCCGGAGATGTCGCGGACGACGGCCTCGCTCAGACCGCGCTTCGCTGCGGCACCGGCCTCGTCGGAGTCCGCCCAGCCGTATTCGTACTTGCCCAGGCCCTCGAGCTCAGGGTGGGCAGTCTCCTCGATGGGGAGAGTCATGCGGGGTTCCTCCCGGCCGTGCTTGCAGATGCGTTATCGGTGGTCTTGGGTGCGTTCTTGGGGATGAACGTCGTGCAGACGCCGTCGCCGTGGGCGATGGTGGCGAGCCGCTGTACGTGCGTGCCGAGCAGCTGCGAGAACATTTCCGTCTCGGCCTCGCACAGCTGCGGGAACTGCTCGGCGACGTGGGCGACCGGGCAGTGGTGCTGACAGAGCTGCTCACCCTGGTGCGGGAGGGGCGCGCTGCGCGCCGTAGCAGCGTACCCGTCCGCGCTCAGCGCCTTGGCCAGCGCCTGCGCGCGCTCCTCGGGGCGCGCCGCCTCGACGGCCGCCCGGTAGGGACCGGCCTGGGTGGCGATGCGGGAGCGGGCGAAGGCGACGAGCGCCTCGTCGCCGCCGGACTGCTCGCGGATCCAGCGCAGCGCCTCGGCGGCCAGCTTGTCGTAGGACTGGTCGAAGGCGTCCCGGCCGCAGTCGGTCAGCGCGAACACCTTGGCGGGTCGGCCGCGGGTGCGCGTGCCGTAGACCCGCTGCTTCCTCGGCTCGACGACGTCGTCGGCGACCAGGGCATCGAGGTGGCGGCGCACCGCGGCCTGGGTGAGGCCGAGGCGCCCGGCGAGGTCGGCCACCGTGGAGGGGCCGTGGTCCAGGATGGAGCGCGCGACCCGGTTCCGCGTCGATCGCTCACCGGTCGCCAGCTCTTCCTGCGGGGCCCCCGCGGGGGTCTCCCGAGCCTCGCCAACGTTTTTCACAACGCCATTGTTGCGTAATTCCTCAGGGGCTGACAAGCGCGCTGGTGATCACCGCGCGGTGCGGTGCGTCACTTAGGCGAACCTAAGTGCACAGGTGCCGTGACCTGCGCAAACGATCTTTGATCGATCAGAAGTCCCGAGGTCAAAGCGGGTGCGGCAGGAGGAGGCGCAGCACCCGGAAGAGCACCGGAACGAAATTGCGTGGCGGCCGAACGGCTCTGCGGGAAGACTCTGGCCCATGCCCGCTCCTCTGCCGACCGGTCCTCTCGTCACGCGCGTGTCGCTCGCGACGGACCTGCGCGCCCTGGGCGTCCGGCCCGGCGAGACCCTCCTCGTCCATACGTCGCTGAGCGGTCTCGGCTGGGTGAACGGCGGCCCGGTCGCCGTCGTACGGGCCCTGCTCGACGCGCTCGGCGAGGCGGGCACGCTCGTGGTGCCCGCGCACTCGGGCGATCTCACCGACCCGGCCCTGTGGAGCGATCCGCCGGTGCCGCCCGGCTGGTGGCCGACGGTGCGCGCGACCATGCCCGCGTACGACCCCGCGACCACGCCGAGCCGGGGCGTCGGCGTGGTCCCGGAGACGGTGCGCACCTGGCCCGGCGCCCTGCGCAGCGCCCACCCGCAGACATCGTTCGCGGCGCTCGGCCCCCGCGCGCGTGTCGTCACCGCCGGGCACGCGCGCGATTGCCGCCTGGGCGAGCAGAGCCCACTGGCCCGCCTGGAGGAGCTCGGCGCGCGTGTCCTGCTCCTGGGCGCCGGATACGACGCGTGCACCAGCTTCCACCTGGCCGAGTACCGCGTCCCCGGCCGCCTGGAGGACGCCGGACGGCCGGGGCCCGCGGGGTGGGAGCACGTCACCGAGGTGGCGATCACACCGGACCGCTTCGACGAACTGGGCGCGGACTTCGAGCGGGAGACCGATGTCGTACGGGGCCGGGTGGGGGCCGCCGAGGCGCGCCTGTTCCCGGTGGCGCAGGCCGTCGCGTACGCGCGCGAGTGGCTGCCCGCCAACCGGCCGTAGCCGCCCGGCGGCGGACCGCCGGGCGGACCGGGAAGTCGCGGAGCAGCGCACGCCGCAACAGCCGGCCTTCGGCCGGGCGCGGAAGAGGAACGCCGCGAGGGCCTTCCCCGTCAGCGACAGCCCCAGCCGTCCAACGGGTTCCCGGCGCCGGCCCGGCGAGCCGGATTCGGCCACCTCTGGTGGGACCGCCGCCCCGCCCTCCCCGCACCCGGGCCCCGTCCTTAGACTTGCCCACCATGCGAACCGAGCCTGTCGTCCACGTCACCGACCTGGTGAAGCGATACGGGGGCAGCAGGGGAGGCAAGACCGCGGTCGACGGCCTCGACCTGGTGGCCTCCCCCGGCATCACGGCCGTCCTCGGCCCCAACGGCGCGGGCAAGACGACCACCATCGAGACCTGCGAGGGCTACCGGCGGCCCGACTCCGGCACCGTCCGCGTCCTCGGCCTCGACCCCGTGACCGAGGCCGCCGCGCTGCGCCCGCGCATCGGCGTCATGCTGCAGTCCGGCGGCGTCTACTCCGGCGCCCGCGCCGACGAGATGCTCCGCCACGTGGCCAGACTGCACGCGCACCCGCTGGACGTCGACGCCCTCATCGAGCGGCTCGGCCTCGGCAGCTGCGGCCGCACCTCCTACCGGCGCCTGTCCGGCGGACAGCAGCAGCGGCTCGCGCTCGCCATGGCCGTCGTCGGGCGGCCCGAACTCGTCTTCCTCGACGAACCGACCGCCGGGCTCGACCCGCAGGCCCGCCGTGCCACGTGGGACCTGGTCAGGGACCTGAGGGCGGACGGTGTCTCGGTGATCCTCACCACGCACCACATGGACGAGGCCGAGGAGCTCGCCGACGACGTGGCGATCGTCGACGCGGGCAAGGTCATCGCGCAGGGCTCCCCGGAGCAGCTGTGCCGCGGTGGCGCCGAGAACACGCTGCGCTTCACCGGCCGCCCCGGACTCGACGTGGCCTCCCTGCTCAAGGCGCTGCCCGCGGACGCGGCCGCCGCCGAGCTCACTCCGGGCTCGTACCGGGTGAGCGGCAAGGTCGACCCGCAGCTGCTCGCGACCGTCACCTCGTGGTGCGCCCAGCACGGCGTGATGCCGGACCGCATCTCGGTCGAGCGGCACACGCTGGAAGACGTCTTCCTCGAACTGACCGGGCGGGAGCTGCGCGGATGAGCGCGAGTGACCCGGCCTCACCGGCCGGGGGGCCGGGGGCCGCCCCCCGAGAGACACAGCCTCGAACCGACCGGCAAGGAGTCGCGCCGATGAGCGCCGGCACGTACGCACCGAACCCGGGGGCCGCGCCGCTCCCCCGCATGATCGCCGCGCAGGCCGCGCTCGAGACGAAGATGCTGCTGCGCAACGGCGAACAGCTGCTGCTCACGGTCGTCATCCCGACGCTGCTGCTGGTGCTGTTCTCGTCCGTGGACATCGTCGACACGGGCTCCGGCAAGGCCGTCGACTTTCTCGCCCCCGGCATCCTGGCGCTCGCCGTGATGTCGACGGCGTTCACCGGCCAGGCCATCGCGACGGGCTTCGAGCGCCGCTACGGCGTGCTCAAGCGGCTGGCCGCGTCGCCCCTGCCGCGCTGGGGCCTGATGAGCGCCAAGACCCTCTCCGTGCTCGTGACCGAGGTGCTGCAGGTCGCCTTGCTCACCGTCATCGCGTACGCGCTCGGCTGGTCGCCGCACGGCAACCCGGCCGCCGTGGTGCTCCTGCTGGTTCTGGGCACGGCCGCCTTCTCCGGGCTCGGGCTGCTCATGGCGGGAACGCTCAAGGCGGAGGCCACGCTCGCCGCGGCCAACCTGGTCTTCCTGCTCCTGCTGGTCGGCGGCGGCGTCATCGTGCCGCTCGACAAGTTCCCGGGCGGCGTCCAGTCCGTGCTCGGGCTGCTGCCGATCTCAGCCCTCTCGGACGGCCTCCGGGACGTGCTGCAGCACGGTGCCGCGATGCCGTGGGGCGACCTGGGGATCCTCGCGGCGTGGGCCGTGGTGGGGCTCGGGGCGGCGGGGCGGTTCTTCCGCTGGGAGTGACGGCCCCCGGCGAGGAGACACGGCGCGTAACGCCCGTCACATATGGCCCCGTTACGTCCCCCTCGTGAAGCCGCGCACAAGCCGCGTCCTACGATGGGCCCGTGCCAAACGTGACCCGCGCCGACGCCGCCCGAGCGGTGCGCAATCCGCTCGCCTTCATCGCCGAACGCTGGACGCCGACCCAGCGGACCGTCCAGCGCGCGGCGCTCTCCGCCGTCGTCATGACGGTGATCATCGTCGTCACCGGCGGCGCGGTGCGCCTGACCAGCTCGGGGCTCGGCTGCCCGACCTGGCCCAAGTGCACCGACCAGTCGCTGACCGCGACCAGCGCGATGGGCTTCCACGGAGCCATCGAGTTCGGCAACCGCATGCTCACGTACGTGCTGTGCGCGGCGGTCGGCTGGGCGATCGTCGCCGCCCGCTCGCAGAAGCCGTGGCGGCGCACGCTGACCCGGCTCGGCTGGGCCCAGTTCTGGATCGTGATGGGCAACGCGGTGCTCGGCGGCATCGTCGTCCTGGTCGGCCTCAACCCGTACACGGTCGCGGCGCACTACCTGCTCACCACGGCACTGCTCACGGTCGCCGTCGTGATGTGGCAGCGCACCAAGGAGGGCGACGCGGCACCGCGCCCCCTGGTCGGCCCCGCGGTCAAGCAGCTGGTGTGGTTCCTGGTCGCCGCGTCCGTCCTGCTGCTCGTCGTCGGTACCGTCGTGACCGGCGCGGGCCCGCACGCGGGCGACTCCAGTGAGGTCGAGCGCATGCCGATCGACTGGGAGACGGTCGCCAAGCTGCACGCCGTCCTGGCCTGGATCGTGGTGACGCTGACCTTCGCCCTGTGGTTCATCCTCAAGGCGGTCGACGCACCGCGCGGGCCGCTGCTGCGCACGCGCGAGCTGTTCGTCGTGCTGCTCCTGCAAGGGACGGTGGGCTACATCCAGTACTTCACGCAGCTGCCCGAGGGGCTGGTGGGCGTGCACATGCTCGGCTCGGCCCTGATGTGGGTCGCGGTGATGCGGGTGCTGCTGTCCCTGCGGGAGCGCCCGCGGGCCGCGGTGGGGCTGCCGTCCCAGACGGACACGGAACTGTCCACCGTCTGACGCTGTCCGGCGGCGGCGCGGCCTCAGGCGTCAAGCCCGTACACCCGCCGCGCCGTCCCCTCCGCGATCATCCCGGCGACCCGCTGCGCGTCCCCGCACGACCACGCGCCCTCCACCACCCAGCCGCCGAGGACCCGGCCCAGCGCCTCCCGGAACAGCCTGGCCCCGACCACGTGCAGCTCGGGCAGGCCGCGGGCCCCGCTGGAGAACAGCAGCTTCCCGAACGGCGCCAGCTCCAGGATCTCCGCCAACACCGCCGCGGCCCGCGCGCCGGTGCGGGCGAGGGCCGGTCCCAGGTCCGCGTAGACGTGTGCGAAGGCCCCCGCCAGGTGTGCGGCGTGCCGGTGGTAGGGGTAGCCGTGCAGCAGGACCAGGTCGGTGCCGATGCCCGCCGTGGCGCGGGCGAAGTCGGCGAGCAGCACCGGGTCGGTGCGGTCCGTGCGAAGTCCCGGTTCGCCGAGCCCGGCGTGCAGTTGCAGCGGCCGCCCCGAGGCCACGGCGATCCACAGCAGGTGGCGCAGGAGCACCGGGTCGGTCAGCGCCCCGCCGACCGTGCGCCCGGCCAGCCAGCGCCCCGCCGCGCCGCGCACCTCGCCGGGGCCGGGCGGCTGCGGGGCGAGCGCGAGTCCGTGGCGTACGCCCGCGACCGAGGTGAAGGCGACCGCGCTCGCGGCGGCGGCGTGCACCGACTCGGCGAGGTTGGCGAGGAAGGAGTCGACCGTGCCGGAGGTGTCCGCGACCTGTTCGGCCAGGAGTTCCAGACGGACGATCTCGTGGGCGTCGGCCTCACCCGCCGAAGCCATCTCCGCCGGGCCGGTCAGGTCGCCGGGCAGGCCCGTGTCGACGAGGTAGGTGGTGATGCCGCTGCCGCGAAGGAGCCGGCGGCCCGCTTCCAGGACGCCTAGCTCGCGCCGTCTGGCCAGATAGCGGGCGGGCGGGCAGTGCGGTTCCAGGCCGAGCAGCGGCGGGCACCAGCGGCGCACCGCGAAGCCGGTCTGGGTGTCGAAGAAGGTGGTGCCGGGGGCTGGTGGTCCCTCGCCCCGGCCGAGGTGGGCCTCGAACGTGCCGAGGCCCAGCTCCGTACGCAGCACCCCGTGGCAGTACTGGTCCACCAGGGACGGCGTTTCGATCATCCGGCGCTCCCCGCCTAGGACCGTGCTCCTACAGTCCTAACGGGTGAACGCGCGACAGGTGTTGCGACAACACCTGCCCGCACAAAAAGCCGATTCCGAGGTCCGGCCGGCTCAGCCGCCGAGCTGGATGCCCGCCATGCGCTTCCACTCGTAGGGGCCGGTCTCGACCTTGGCGGCGAAGTCGCCGTCGAAGTCCTCGTGGACGGTGATCCCGGCCTTCTCCACGGCCTTCTGCGCGATCTCGTACGTCCTGGCGACCAGGTCGCCCCAGCCGCCGTCCTCGCCGACGAGGACGATGCGGGTGCCGTGCTCGCCGATGTACGCGAGTTGTCCCTCGGCGCCGCCGTGCGCCTTGGCGAAGGCACCGATCTGCTTGGCCAGCTTGGCCGCCCGGTGCTCGTCCCTTGACGCCCGGCCGGACGTCTCAACCGTCTGAGTCTCTGCCATGAACAGGATGCTACCGACGAGTAGCCGAACAAGCGACAAGTGGGGCGCGTGGCCTGGGCCACGCGCCCCACTCGGTGAGAGAACAGTCAGGGTCAGCTGTCGGCTGTCAGCTGAGGAACGGGTCGATCGCCACGGCGAGGAAGAGCACCGAGACATACGTGATGGACCAGTGGAACAGCCGCATCTCCTTGAGCTTGGCGCCGGTGACCTCGGCCTTGGCCCGGTTCTGCAGGCCGTGCGCCTCCCAGAGCCAGAAGCCGCCCGCGAGCAGTGCGACCAGCGTGTAGAACCAGCCGGTGTAGCCGAGCGGGGTGAGCAGCAGCGAGACGGCGACCATCACCCAGCTGTAGACGACGATCTGCCGGGCCACCACCTTGTTGGAGGCGACGACCGGGAGCATCGGCACGCCCACGCGCGCGTAGTCCTCCTTGACCCTCATGGACAGCGGCCAGTAGTGCGGAGGCGTCCAGAAGAACATGACGAGGAAGAGGACGACCGGCGCCCACGACATCGAGTCGGTGACCGAGGACCAGCCGATCAGGACGGGCAGACAGCCCGCGATACCGCCCCACACGATGTTCTGCGCGGTGCGCCGCTTGAGGATCATCGTGTAGCCGACGACGTAGAAGAGAAGGGCGCCGAGGGCCAGCCAGGCCGACAGCCAGTTGACCGTGAAGCCGAACAGGAGCGTGGAGACGACCGCGAGCGAGATGCCGAAGACCAGGCACTCGTTCGGGCTGACCATGCCGGTGACCAGCGGCCGCTGCGACGTACGGTCCATCAGCGCGTCGATGTCGCGGTCGTACCACATGTTCAGGGCGTTGGCGCCGCCCGCGGAGAGGTAGCCGCCCACGCAGGTGACCAGGACGAGCCGCAGATCGGGCACGCCTCGCTGAGCGAGGAACATCACCGGAACCGTGGTGATGAGCAGAAGCTCGATGATCCGCGGCTTGGTCAGCGCCACGAACGCCTTGAGACGGGCCCCGAAAGGCCGCTGCCCCCGGCTGCTGCCCGTGCTGCTCGCCTCAATTGCTCCCGCCGGACGGGATTCGACGGCCGTCACGCACACCCCTGACAGAGACTCCAGCGAACCCCCCGATGCGGATCACGTGATGTGAAATCCCGGTAAGGGCTCGCGCGTACCACGCCACTGTAGACGTTGCCCATACCTGGCCCTTCGCGGGGGTGGGTCGTGTTGGGACGACCTTTCGGCACCCCGGGCGAGGTCTCCCTGAGCGCGGCCGTCCGCACTCCCGTCGAAGCCCTCGCCGAGCCCCCATCTGAGCGGCTTCGCGTTCACCTGACAAAGGGCCCGGATCCCTGTCGGGAGGCGGATTTCCAAGAGTCCCGGCAGTCTGTAATCACTCGAAAAAACGCGCGCCCTGGCAAGGGTAGGCTCGACATCGGCCGGTGGGAGAAGACAGCGCCGGCATTCGACATGTGGAGAGGAGCCCTGACTCAGGGTGAGCACCAAGCCGACCACCACAGACCTCGAGTGGACCGAAGTGGATCAGCGGGCAGTCGACACCGTCCGCGTCCTGGCCGCCGACGCCGTACAGAAGGTCGGCAACGGCCATCCCGGTACGGCGATGAGCCTGGCCCCCGCCGCGTACACCCTCTTCCAGAAGGTGATGCGGCACGACCCGGCGGACGCCGACTGGGTCGGGCGCGACCGTTTCGTGCTGTCCGCGGGGCACTCGTCCCTGACCCTCTACATCCAGCTCTACCTGGCCGGGTTCGGCCTGGAGCTGGACGACCTCAAGGCGTTTCGCACCTGGGGTTCGAAGACGCCCGGTCACCCGGAGTACGGCCACACCACGGGCGTGGAGACCACGACGGGCCCGCTGGGCCAGGGCGTGGCCAACGCGGTGGGCATGGCGATGGCCGCCCGCTACGAGCGCGGTCTGTTCGACCCCGAGGCCGCGCCGGGCGCCTCCCCGTTCGATCACTACGTCTACGCGATCGCCGGTGACGGCTGCCTGCAGGAGGGCATCTCCGGCGAGGCGTCCTCGCTCGCGGGCCACCAGAAGCTCGGGAACCTGGTCCTGATGTGGGACGACAACCACATCTCGATCGAGGGCGACACCGAGACGGCCGTCTCCGAGGACGTCTGCAAGCGCTACGAGGCCTACGGCTGGCACGTGCAGCGCGTCGAGCCCAAGGCGGACGGCGACCTCGACCACGCGGCGATCTTCACCGCGATCGAGGAGGCCAAGAAGGTCACGGACAAGCCGTCGTTCATCGCCATGCGCTCGATCATCGCCTGGCCCGCCCCGAACGCGCAGAACACCGAGGCCGCGCACGGCTCGGCGCTCGGCGACGACGAGGTGGCCGCCACCAAGCGCGTGCTCGGCTTCGACCCGGCCAAGTCCTTCGACGTCTCCGACGAGGTCATCAACCACACCCGCAAGGCGCTGGAGCGCGGCGCGCAGGCCAGGGCCGAGTGGGAGAAGTCCTTCCAGGAGTGGCGCACCAACAACCCGGAGCGCGCCGCCGAGTTCGACCGCATCCAGGCGGGCGAGCTGCCGGCCGGCTGGGAGGAGAAGCTCCCGGTCTTCGACACCGACAAGGCACTGGCCACCCGCGCCGCGTCCGGCAAGGTGCTCCAGGCGCTCGGCCCGGTCATCCCGGAGCTGTGGGGCGGCTCCGCCGACCTGGCGGGCTCGAACAACACGACGATCGACAAGACGTCGTCGTTCCTGCCGGCCGACAACCCGCTGCCGGAGGCCGACCCGTACGGCCGCACCATCCACTTCGGCATCCGCGAGCACTCGATGGCCGCGGAGATGAACGGCATCGCGCTGCACGGCCACACCCGCATCTACGGCGGCACCTTCCTGGTGTTCTCCGACTACATGCGCAACGCGGTACGCCTGTCGGCCCTGATGTCGCTGCCGGTCACCTACGTGTGGACGCACGACTCGATCGGCCTGGGCGAGGACGGCCCCACCCACCAGCCCGTCGAACACCTCGCCTCGCTGCGCGCCATCCCCGGCCTCAACGTCGTGCGCCCCGCCGACGCCAACGAGACGGCCATCGCCTGGCGCGAGATCCTCAAGCGCGGCAAGAAGCAGTTCGGCGTCTCCAAGCCGCACGGCCTGTCCCTGACCCGTCAGGGCGTGCCGACGTACGAGCCCAACGAGGACACGGTCAAGGGCGGCTACGTCCACACCGAGGCGTCCAAGGCGACCCCGGACCTGATCCTGATCGCCACCGGCTCCGAGGTGCACGTCGCCGTCGCCGCGCGCGAGGCCCTCGAGGCCGAGGGCGTCGCCACACGCGTCGTGTCGATGCCGTGCGTGGAGTGGTTCGAGGAGCAGGACCAGGGGTACCGGGACAGCGTGCTGCCCCCGGCCGTGAGGGCGCGCGTCGCCGTCGAGGCGGGGGTCGGTCTGACCTGGCACAAGTGGGTCGGCGACGCGGGCCGCATCGTCTCCCTCGAACACTTCGGTGCTTCCGCCGACGGCAAGGTCCTCTTCCGCGAGTTCGGCTTCACCGCCGAGAACGTCGCGGCCAAGGCGCGAGAGTCCCTCGCGGACGCCCGCAGCTGACGCCCCCATACGACACGTAGGAGATGCAATTTCCATGACAGACGCACTCAAGCGCCTCTCCGATGAAGGCGTCGCGATCTGGCTGGACGACCTGTCGCGCAAGCGGATCACGTCCGGCAACCTCGCCGAGCTGATCGACCAGCAGCACGTCGTGGGCGTCACCACGAACCCGTCGATCTTCCAGAAGGCGATCTCGTCGGGTGACGGGTACGAGCAGCAGCTCGCCGACCTCGCCGCCCGCAAGGTCACCGTCGAAGAGGCCATCCGCATGATCACGACGGCGGACGTCCGTGACGCCGCCGACATCCTGCGCCCGGTCTTCGACGCGACGGACGGTCAGGACGGCCGGGTGTCGATCGAGGTCGACCCGCGGCTGGCCCACAACACCAGGGCCACCGTCGCCGAGGCCCGGCAGCTGGCCTGGCTGGTCGACCGCCCGAACACGCTGATCAAGATCCCGGCGACCAAGGCGGGCCTGCCGGCCATCACCGAGACGATCGGCAACGGCATCAGCGTCAACGTCACGCTGATCTTCTCGCTCGAGCGCTACCGCGAGGTGATGGACGCCTACCTGGCCGGTCTGGAGAAGGCCAAGGCCAAGGGCCTCGACCTGTCCAAGATCCACTCGGTGGCGTCGTTCTTCGTGTCCCGTGTGGACACCGAGGTCGACAAGCGCATCGACAAGCTGGGCACCGACGAGGCCAAGGCGCTGCGCGGCAAGGCCGCCCTCGCCAACGCCCGCCTGGCCTACCAGGCGTACGAGGAGGTCTTCGGCTCCGAGCGCTGGGCCGCGCTCGACAGGGCGCAGGCCAACAAGCAGCGTCCGCTGTGGGCCTCGACCGGCGTGAAGGACAAGGCGTACAAGGACACTCTCTACGTCGACGACCTGGTCGCGCCCGGCACGGTCAACACCATGCCGGAGGCCACCTTGGAGGCCACCGCCGACCACGGCGAGATCAGCGGCAACACGATCGCGGGCACGTACGAGCAGGCCCGCGCCGACCTCGACGGCGTCGAGAAGCTGGGGATCTCCTACGACGAGGTCGTGCAGCTGCTCGAGGACGAGGGCGTGCAGAAGTTCGAGGCGTCCTGGAACGACCTGCTCAAGTCGACCGAGGCGGAGCTGACGCGCCTCGCCCCTTCGGAGGGCTGATCCCTTTGACCGCACACGGAGCGAACAGCAATCCGCTCCGTGACGCCGCGGACCGACGGCTCCCGCGTATCGCGGGGCCGTCGGGTCTGGTCATTTTCGGCGTCACGGGAGACCTGTCCCGCAAGAAGCTGATGCCCGCCGTGTACGACCTCGCCAACCGGGGCCTGCTGCCCCCGGGCTTCTCACTGATCGGGTTCGCCCGCCGTGAGTGGCAGGACGAGGACTTCGCGCAGGAGGTCCACGACGCGGTCAAGCAGCACGCGCGGACGCCGTTTCGCGAGGAGGTCTGGCAGCAGCTCGTCCAGGGCATGCGGTTCGTCCAGGGCAACTTCGACGACGACGACGCGTTCGCGACCCTGAAGTCGACGATCCAGGATCTCGACAAGTCGCAGGGCACGGGCGGCAACTTCGCGTTCTACCTCTCCGTGCCGCCCAAGTTCTTCCCGCAGGTCGTGCAGCAGCTCAAGAAGTTCGGTCTGGCGGACGCGCCGGACGGCTCCTGGCGACGCGCCGTCATCGAGAAGCCCTTCGGCCACGATCTCGCCTCGGCACGGGAGCTGAACGCGATCGTGCACGAGGTGTTCGCGCCGGACCAGGTGTTCCGGATCGACCACTACCTCGGCAAGGAGACGGTGCAGAACATTCTGGCGCTGCGCTTCGCCAACCAGATGTTCGAGCCGATCTGGAACCGGTCCTACGTCGACCACGTGCAGATCACGATGGCCGAGGACATCGGCATCGGCGGGCGGGCCGGCTACTACGACGGGATCGGCGCCGCCCGCGATGTCATCCAGAACCACCTGCTCCAGCTGCTCGCGCTGACCGCGATGGAGGAGCCCGCCTCCTTCGACGCGGACGCGCTCGTCGCCGAGAAGGCCAAGGTGCTCGGCGCGGTCAAGCTGCCCAAGGACCTGGGCCTGGCCACGGTGCGCGGCCAGTACGCGGCCGGGTGGCAGGGCGGCGAGAAGGCCGTCGGCTACCTCCAGGAAGACGGCATCGACCCCGGCTCGACGACCGACACGTACGCGGCGATCAAGCTGGGGATCGACAACCGCCGCTGGGCGGGAGTCCCCTTCTATCTGCGCACCGGCAAGCGGCTCGGACGACGGGTGACCGAGATCGCCGTCGTCTTCCAGCGCGCGCCCCACTCCCCCTTCGACCACACGGCGACCGAGGAGCTGGGCCAGAACGCGATCGTGATCCGCGTCCAGCCCGACGAGGGGGTCACGGTCCGTTTCGGCTCGAAGGTGCCGGGCACGTCGATGGAGATCCGGGACGTGTCGATGGACTTCGCGTACGGCGAGTCCTTCACGGAGTCGAGCCCCGAGGCCTACGAGCGGCTGATCCTGGACGTCCTGCTCGGCGACGCGAACCTCTTCCCGCGCACGGAGGAGGTCGAGCTTTCCTGGAACATCCTCGACCCGATCGAGACGTACTGGGACACGCACGGCAAGCCCGCCCAGTACCCGTCCGGCACGTGGGGGCCCGCCGAGGCGGACGAGATGCTCGCACGAGACGGACGGAGCTGGCGCAGGCCATGAGGATCGACCTGACCGACACCACGGCAAGCAAGATCAACAAGGCCCTCGTGCAGGGCCGCAGGACCATCGGCTCACCGGCCGTCGGGATGGTGCTGACCCTCGTCATCGTGACCGACGAGGAGAACGCCTACGACGCCCTGAAGGCGGCCAACCAGGCGTCGCACGAGCACCCCTCGCGCACCCTCGTCGTCATCAAGCGCGTCTCCCGCACGCCGCGCGACCGCACCAGGTCCAGGCTCGACGCCGAGGTGCGGGTCGGGGCCGACGCCGGAACCGGCGAGACGATCGTCCTGCGCCTGTACGGCGAAGTGATCCACCACGCCCAGTCGGTCGTCCTGCCGCTGCTGCTCCCGGACGCTCCGACCGTGGTGTGGTGGCCGGTGGACGCGCCGCTCGACCCGGCGAACGACCCGCTGGGCGCGCTCGCCCAGCGCCGGGTCACCGACACGTACGCCGCCGAACAGCCGATCCAGGAGCTGGAGGCACGCTCGGCGGCCTACGCGCCGGGCGACACGGACCTGGCGTGGACCCGGATCACGCCGTGGCGCTCCATGCTGGCCGCCGCGCTCGACCAGGTGACCTGCGACGTCACCTCGGTCGAGGTGGAGGGCGAGGAGTTCAACCCGAGCTGCGAGCTCCTCGCGATGTGGCTCGCGGACCGGCTCGACGTGCCGGTCAGGCGCAGCCTGTCGGCGGGGCCTGGCCTGACCGGGGTCCGGATGCAGTCCACCTGCGGCCCGATCGTCCTCGACCGGGCCGACGGCACCCTGGCCACGCTCTCCATCAACGACCAGCCGGACCGGGCGGTCGCGCTCAAGCGGCGCGAGACGTCCGAGCTGATCGCGGAGGAGCTGCGCCGCCTCGACCCGGACGACACGTACGCGTCGGCGCTGAGGTTCGGCGTGGAACGGCTCGGGGAACCGGCGGAGCAGACGACCGTGCCGCCGGAGGGCGGGGCGGCGCCCGCGAAGAAGACCGGCTCCCCGAAGAAGACGGCCGCCGCCAAGAAGGACCCGGCCAAGAGGGCTCCGGCCAAGAAGACCCCCGCCAAGAAGTCCCCGGCCAAGAGGACAGCGACGAAGTGAGCGCAGAACTGTGACCGCAGCACCCCAACTCGTCGTCCACCGCGACAAGGAACTGATGGCACGGGCGGCCGCGGCCCGGCTCATCACCAGGATCGTCGACGCCCAGTCCGCCCGTGGCTCCGCCTCGGTCGTGCTCACCGGCGGGCGCAACGGCAACGGCCTGCTGGCGGCCCTCGCCGCTTCCCCCGCCCGCGACGCGGTCGACTGGGCTCGGCTCGACCTGTGGTGGGGCGACGAGCGGTTCCTGCCGGAGGGTGACCCCGAGCGCAACTACACGCAGGCGAAGGAGGCGCTGCTCGACGCGGTGCCGCTGGACCCGGCGCGCGTCCACCCGATGCCCGCGTCCGACGGGTCCAACGGGGCCAAGGCCGACGCCGCCGCCGAGGCGTACGCGGCCGAGCTCGCGGCGGCTGCCGGGCCCGAGGACCATGGCCCGGTGCCGACGTTCGACGTCCTGATGCTCGGCGTCGGGCCGGACACCCACGTCGCCTCGCTCTTCCCCGAGCTGCCCGCGGTGCGGGAGACGGAGCGTACGGTCGTCGGCGTGCACGGCGCGCCCAAGCCGCCGCCCACCCGGGTCACGCTCACGCTCCCGGCGATCCGCGCCGCACGCGAGGTGTGGCTGCTCGCGGCCGGCGAGGACAAGGCGAACGCCGCGGCGATCGCGCTGTCGGGGGCGGGCGAGATCCAGGCCCCGGCGGCGGGCGTGTACGGCCGTTCGCGCACCCTGTGGCTGCTCGACGCGGCCGCGGCGTCGCAGCTGCCGCACGATCTGTACCCGCCGGCGGTCGCGTAGGCCCCACCCCGCTCGCACCGGGCCCCGCGCTCCCCCGGGACGCGGGGCCCAGGGCGTGTTTCGAAAGTCCCGTCTGCCCGGCGGCGTCTGGCACGCACGCTCGCGGCGTTGTCGGGCTCGCCCCGATACGCCCAGTATCGGGGCGACCCTCCGCCTTGCGATCG
>NZ_JAPHNL010000016.1 GCF_026274175.1 Streptomyces beihaiensis | reverse complement strand
CGTGCGCGGCACGTCGCCGCTGCCGCCCCGCCCCGACGTCACCAGACGGGCCGCCGCCGCGAGCCGGACGGCGGCCTCCTCGGCCACCGCGCCGCCGACCGTGAACGGCAGGCGCACGTACCCCTCGAAAGCGCCGTCGACACCGAACCGCGGGCCGGACGGCACTCGGACGCCGACCCGCTCCCCCGCCTCGGCGAGGCGCGAGCCGGACAGGCCGCCGGCCCTCACCCACAGCGTCAGACCGCCCAGCGGCACGTCGAACTCCCAGTCGGGCAGCTCCCGGCGGACCGCCGCGACGAGCGCGTCCCGGTTCTCCCGTGCCTGGTCGCGGCGGAGCACGACGGCCTCCTCCCAGCCGCCCGTGTTGAGCAGCCAGTTCACGGCCAGTTGTTCGAGGACCGGTGTGCCCAGGTCCGCGTAGGCGCGTGCCGCGACCAGGCTGCGGATCACGTCGGGTGCGGCCCGCACCCAGCCGATCCGCATGCCCGCCCAGAACGCCTTGCTGGCCGACCCGACCGTGATGACGGTGGCCCCGGCCGGGTCGAAGGCACAGACGCGGCGCGGCATGTCCAGGCCGGGGTCGAAGTACAGTTCGGACATGGTCTCGTCGGCGACGAGCACGGTGCCCGCCGCGCGGGCCGCGTCGACCAGGGCGCGGCGCTGCTCCTCGTCGGCGAGGACGCCGGTCGGGTTGTGGAAGTCGGCGACGACGTACGCGAGCCGGGGCGCGGCATCGCGCAGCACCTGGCGCCAGCGGTCCAGGTCCCAGCCGCGGAAACCGTCGGCCATGGCGACGGGCACCAGGCGCAGGCCCGCCTCGCGCATCAGCTGGAGGATGTTGGCGTAGCTCGGCGACTCCACGGCGACGCGTTCGCCGCGCCCGGCGAACAGGTGACAGATGGCGTCCATGGCGCCCATCGCGCCGGTCGTCACCATGATCTGCTCGGGCATGGTCGGGATGCCCTGTGCGGTGTAGCGCTCGGCGATCATCGTGCGCAGCGCGGGCAGACCGGCCGGGTAGTCGCCGTGCGTGTGGGCGTAGGGGGGAAGCTCCTCCAGGGCGCCCTGGACCGCGCGGGTCAGCCACGGTTCGGGGGCGGGCAGCGCGGCGGTGCCGAGGTCGATCATCGAGCCCAGCGTCTCCGGCGGCAGTGGTTCGAGGCCACGGGCGGGCAGCGGGTTGCCCGCGGGGACGGCCGTCCAGCTGCCCGCTCCCCTGCGCGACTCCAGGAAGCCCTCGCCGCGCAGCGCCTCGTAGGCGGCGGCGACGGTGGTGCGGCTCACCGAGAGCGCCTGGGCGAGTTCCCGCTCGGCGGGCAGCCGGGTCGCCACCGGGACACGGCCCTCCAGGACGAGCAGGCGGACGCCGTCGGCCAGGGCGCGGTAGGCGGGCGGGCGGCGCGTGCCGGGGCCCGCGGGGCGCGCCTGCTGCGAGGTGAGCAGCCGGGCGAGCTGGGTCGACCCGATCGCCGAGGTCCACTGGGCCATCGTTTCCGGTCCACCTTTCTCGAATTGGCCATGGTTGGCGTCATCCGCCAAGCCACAGAGTGACACGGGTCAGGCCACTACCACCACCAGGGGGCCCTCTTGTCCGGTTCTTCATCGGTTTACGCACCTGGCAGCTCGCTCGTGCGGCGGCTCGTCCAGTTGTACGTCGGCCTCGCCCTGTACGGCGCGAGTTCCGCGCTGCTCGTGAAGGCGGGTCTCGGTCTGGAGCCCTGGGGCGTGCTGCACCAGGGGCTCGCCGACCTGACGGGGATCTCGATCGGCGTCGTCTCGATCATCGTGGGCGCGGTCGTGCTGCTGCTGTGGGTGCCGCTGCGGCAGCGGCCCGGCCTCGGCACGGTCTCGAACGTCTTCGTGATCGGCGTCGCGATGGACGCCACCCTCGCCGCGGTCCCCGGCGTGCACGGCCACGCCGCCCGCGGGTCCCTGATGGTCGGCGCGGTCCTGCTCAACGGGGCGGCGACCGGCCTGTACATCTCGGCCCGGTTCGGTCCCGGCCCGCGTGACGGCCTCATGACGGGTCTGCACCGGCGCACGGGCCGGTCGATCCGGCTGACGCGCACGGCCGTCGAGGCCGTGGTCGTGGCCACCGGCTTCGCGCTCGGCGGCACGATCGGGGTCGGCACGCTCCTGTACGCGCTGGCGATCGGGCCGCTCGCCCAGTTCTTCCTGCGCCTCTTCGCCGTTCCCGCGCCGTCCACCGCCCGGTCCACCGCGGTCGCCGTGGCGTCACCGTCCCGGGTGATACTGCGTCGGTGACCGCACCGACCCGCCCCGCCCGCCATCCCTACCTCGACCATCCCGGACCGCTCGCCCTCGCCCACCGCGGCGGGGCGGCGGACGGCCTGGAGAACACCGCCGCCGCGTTCCGCCGCGCCGTCGACCTCGGCTACCGCTACATCGAGACCGACGTGCACGCCACGGCCGACGGCCGGATCGTCGCCTTCCACGACGCGACCCTCGACCGTGTCACCGACTCCCGTGGCAGGATCGCCGACCTGCCCTGGAGCGCGGTGCGCCACGCGCGCGTGGCGGGCAGCGAGCCCGTGCCGCTCTTCGAGGACCTTCTGGAGACCTTCCCCGACGTGCGCTGGAACGTGGACGTCAAGGCGGAGCCCGCGCTGCTCCCGCTCGTGGAGCTGATCCGCCGCACGCGCGCGTGGGACCGCGTCTGCGTGGGCTCGTTCTGCGAGGCGCGCGTCGCCAGGGCGCAGGCCGTCGCCGGTCCGCGCCTGGCGACGTCGTACGGCACCAAGGGGGTGGTGGGGCTGCGGCTGAGGTCGTACGGGGTGCCCGCGCCGCTGCGCCGGTCCGCGCTGTGCGCGCAGGTTCCGGTGGCGCAGTCGGGCGTCCGCGTCGTCGACCGGCGCTTCGTACGGGCGGCCCACGCGCGTGGGCTGCAGGTTCACGTGTGGACGGTCAACGAAGCGGATGAGATGCGACACCTTCTCGACCTGGGGGTCGATGGCATAGTTTCCGACCAGATCGAGACGCTGCGCGGCGTCCTGGCGGACCGGGGGAGCTGGGTCTGACGCCACGCGCGCGGCGGTGGACCACGGGGACGGCAAGGGGACACGGGTGAGCACCGACACCGTGCAGGAGACGACTGCCTCGGCGAGCGAGCTCGCCGACCGCAAACGCGAGCAACTCGGCTGGTACTTCTACGACTGGGCGTGCACGGTCTATTCGACGAGCGTGCTGACGGTGTTCCTCGGGCCGTATCTGACCTCGGTCGCCGAGGCCGCCGCCGACTCGGGCGGATACGTCCATCCGCTGGGGATCCCCGTCCGCGCCGGGTCGTTCTTCCCGTACACGGTCTCGCTGTCGGTGATCGTCGCCGTCGTGCTGATGCCTCTGGCGGGCGCGGCCGCTGACCGGTCGGGGCGCAAGAAGCCGCTGCTCGCGCTCTCGGCGTACCTGGGCGCGGCCGCGACGACCGGGATGTTCTTCCTGGGCGGTGAGCGGTATCTGCTCGGCGGGATGCTGCTCGTGGTCGCGAACTCCTCGCTGGCCGTCTCGATGGTCCTCTACAACTCGTACCTGCCGCAGATCGCGCCGCCCGAGGAACGGGACGCCGTCTCGTCGCGCGGCTGGGCCTTCGGCTACGCGGCGGGATCGCTCGTCCTCGTCGCGAACCTGGTGCTCTACTCGGCCCACGACACCTTCGGTGTCACCGAGGGGACGGCCGTACGGATCTGCCTGGCGACGGCGGGGGTGTGGTGGGGTGCGTTCACGCTGGTGCCGCTGCGCCGGCTGCGGGAGCGGCGGACGCCGGCGGGCGAGCGGTCCTCCGCCGCCGCGGCGCCGGGGCTGCGCCAGCTCCTCGCCACGGTCAGGGACATGCGCAGACATCCGCTGACGCTGTCCTTCCTCCTCGCCTACCTCATCTACAACGACGGCATCCAGACGGTGATCAGCCAGGCGTCGGTGTACGGCTCGCAGGAACTGAGGCTCGGCCAGTCGACGCTGATCGTGGCGGTGCTGCTCGTGCAGATCCTGGCGATCGCGGGGGCCCTCGCGATGGGCCGGCTCGCGCGTGTGTACGGGGCCAAGCGCACGATCCTCGGCTCGCTGGTGGCGTGGACGGTGACGATCGGCGCGGGGTACTTCCTGCCCGCGCGCGCCCCGTTCTGGTTCTTCGTGCTCGCGGCGGGCATCGGTCTGGTCCTCGGCGGCAGTCAGGCGTTGTCCCGCTCGCTGTTCTCCCATCTCGTACCGGCGGGCAAGGAGGCCGAGTACTTCTCCGCGTACGAGATGAGCGACCGGGGGCTGAGCTGGGTGGGGCCGCTGGTGTTCGGGCTCGCCTACCAGCTGACCGGCAGCTACCGGGACGCGATCGTGTCCCTGGTGGCGTTCTTCGTGATCGGTTTCGGCCTGCTCGCGCGGGTGCCGGTGCGGCGGGCGGTGCGCGACGCGGGCAATCCCGTACCGGCCAGGATTTAGCACCTGAGGCCAAAGGCCGGTAGTGTACGCGGTTGGCCTGCCAGGCGTACCGTTACTGCACGTCAAGAATGTTAAACGCTGGGTGAGATCTGGTGTCAGAGGTGACAAACCGGGCGCTGGTGGGTACTGCATTGGTTGACCAGGTTGCGGCTACGACGGCGACGCATGACCCGGAACGGGAATCTTTACCGCCGACCGGACGTTGACCGGATGACGACGACAGCGACACCTGTCCTGTGGGCGACAAGCCCGGGAGGCACGATTCATGAGTGAGCGAGCTCTTCGCGGCACACGCCTCGTGGTGACCAGCTACGAGACGGACCGCGGCATCGACCTGGCACCGCGCCAGGCCGTGGAGTACGCATGCGAGAAGGGGCACCGCTTCGAGATGCCCTTCTCGGTGGAGGCCGAGATCCCGCCGGAGTGGGAGTGCAAGGTCTGCGGGGCCCAGGCACTTCTGGTCGACGGTGACGGCCCTGAGGAGAAGAAGGGGAAGCCCGCCCGTACTCATTGGGACATGCTGATGGAGCGGCGCACTCGTGAGGAGCTCGAAGAGGTCCTCGAGGAGCGTCTGGCGGTCCTGCGTTCGGGCGCGATGAACATCGCCGTCCACCCGCGCGACAGCCGCAAGTCGGCCTGACCGACACAGGGCCACCCGAGACGGATCGGCGCGCCTGAGCACCACGGCCGGGGGCCGGACACACACCGTGTGTCCCCCCCCCGGCCGTTGGCTCGTCCCCCGCGTGCCACCGCGCGCCCGCTCAGGGCGTGATCGGCGGGCGCGGCCCCTCGTCACCGCGGGCGTCGCCCGGGGTTCCGTCCTCGCGGATCACCTCGCCCTGGATCACCGTGCCGCCGCCCGGCCGGTGCGTCCGCGCCTGCTGGAACGCGTCACCGAACGTGCCCGGAGCCGCCGCGTTCATCTTCCGCTCGACCGTGCGTCCCATGTACCGGCTCAGGGCGGAGCGGACCGGCGGCACCAGCAGCACGAGACCGACGGCGTCAGAGATGAGCCCGGGGATGATCAGGAAGAGACCGGCCAGCATGAGCAGCCCGTTCCCCTCCGCGCGCCGCTCGCCCGTCGGTTCGGCCGAGCCGGCCTGCCGGCTCTGCAGCATGGCGTTGAGGTTCTGGAAGGCGCGGCGGCCGGCGCTCTTCATGGTCACGCTGCCGAGCACGAACCCGGCGACGAGCAGCAGGAAGAGCGCGAACCCGCCGATGGCTCCCGCGACGACCGTGAGCAGCCAGATCTCCAGGACCAGCCACGCGGCGACACCGAGCGGCAGCAACGTACGGGTCCGGGAACGCCGGACCCCGGCGGACTGATTGCGGGGCGGAATGCCAGTGGTCATGGTCCCAGTGTGCCTGGGCCGCCGTGTCGGCGGCGTAAGCGGGAGATCAAGGCCGTGGCCGCGACGGTCCCCGCCGCGGGAGAGCGGCCCGTCAGGGGCGGCCGTCCGGGCGGCTTCCGCGACGCCCGACGACCTTGCCGACCCGCTCCCCCACGCCCCACGTGGTGACCCGCCACAGGGCCTCCACGACGATGTCCTTGCTCATCTTGGAGTCGCCCAGTTCGCGCTCGACGAACGTGATGGGCACCTCGACCACGTGGTACCCGGCCTTCACCGCGCGGCGGGCGAGGTCGACCTGGAAGCAGTAGCCCTGCGAGGCGACCTCGTCCAGGCCGAGACCTTCGAGGGTCTCGCGGCGAAACGCCCGGAATCCGCCCGTCACGTCGCGGATCGGAACGTCCAGAAGCAGACGCGAGTACGTCGAGCCGCCACGGGAGAGGAACTCGCGGGACTTGGGCCAGTTGACGACGCGTCCGCCGGGCACCCAGCGCGAGCCGAGCACCAGGTCGGCGCCCTTGAGAGCGGTGAGCAGGCGGGGCAGCTCCTCCGGCTGGTGGGAGCCGTCGGCGTCCATCTCGACCAGGACGCCGTAGCCGTGCTCCATGCCCCACGCGAAGCCCGCGAGGTAGGCGGCGCCCAGGCCCTCCTTGCCGGTGCGGTGCAGCACGTGCACATGCTCGTCGTCGGCGGCCAGCGCGTCGGCGAGCTTGCCGGTGCCGTCAGGGCTGTTGTCGTCGGCGACCAGGATGTGCGCCTCGGGCACGGCGGCCCGGACGCGGCCGACGATGGACTCGATGTTCTCCGCCTCGTTGTAGGTCGGGATGATCACCAAGGCCGTGCCCAGAGGGCCGAATGTGCGCCCACCGCCGTCGTTCACAGATTCCCCTTAGAACTTCCTCGCTCAAGGGGACCACCATAGCGAGCACCGGGGTTGACGCCGATCAGGCTCCCTGTCACGGGCGCGCGAAGCTGCGGGTCGGGGCCCGGCGTCCTTCGGGCCGACCTGGGGCCCGCTGGCTGCGGGCCGACCGAAAGCCGTTGTCTACTGAACGCCCGGGCCCCACCCGGGTCGCACCTGGCCGGCCGGCCGGAACGTTCCAGCGCCCCGTGGCGCGGGCGCTGGGCCTGGCTCCCAGTGGCGGCGCCCCGGTGCGGTGCGCCCCCCTCTGACCCAGCTGCGTTCGACGACTGCGTGGAGTTCCCCGGTCGTACCTGGAGGTGGTGGACCCGGCCGAACCTACCCGCCGACCTCCGCGTTCTGTCAACAGCCGTTTGACCTGGGGCTCTTCGAGATCTCCCCTGGTCAAGCCCGAGGACTCGCAGGTCGTACGGGGCCGTTCGGCGGCCAGAACGCGCCCGCGCCGCCCCGGTACATCACTCGTCCGGCCCTACGGCGGGTCCGCCGCGCCGCTACCGGTCCCCGGCGTACACGGTCTGACCGGAGACCACCGTCCGCAGGCAGACCGGGAGTTGGGCGCCCGGGGTGAGGTCGGGCAGCCCCGGTGTGCCCGAACGCGGATCCGTGGACCAGCGCGCGACACGGTCGTCCGGCGCCTGCACGACCAGCGCGTCCGTGCGCCACACGGCGTAGTCGGCGGGAGCCCCGGGCACGAGGGTGCCCGCGTCGTCACGGCCGACCGCGCGCCAGCCGCCGCGCGTGTGCGCGGTGAACGCGGCCCGTACGGAGACCCGGTGTTCGGGTGTGCGGTGGAACGCGGCGGCCCGCACGGCGGCCCAGGGGTCGAGCGGGGTGACCGGGCTGTCGGAGCCGAAGGCGAGCGGGACACCAGCGCGCAGCAGGGCCGCGAACGGGTTGAGCGCGCGGGCCCGTTCGACGCCGAGCCGGTCCGCGTACATGCCGCTGTCGCCGCCCCACAGGGCGTCGAACGCGGGCTGCACGGAGGCGGTGAGGCCCAGTTCGGCGAAGGCGGCGACGGCGTCCGGGGTGAGCATCTCGGCGTGTTCGACGCGGTGGCGGGCGGCGCGCACGCGGGCGATTCCGAGCTTCTCAGCGACGGCGCGGACGCCCTCGACGACGGACGTCACGGCGGCGTCGCCGATGGCGTGGAACCCGGCCTGCAGGCCGGCTTCGGTGCAGGCGGCCACGTGGGCGGCGACGTCCTCGGTGGTGAGGTAGGCGATGCCGGTGTGGGGGGCGGCGGTGTCGGCGTACGGCTCGTGCAGGCACGCGGTGTGCGAGCCGAGGGCTCCGTCCACGAACAGGTCGCCCGCGGCGCCGAGCGCGCCGAGGGCGCGGGCGCGCTCGATGTCGCGGTCGGCCCAGTAGCCGACGACGCGCGGGCCCGGCTCGGAGCGGGCGAGGTCGAGCAGGGAGGTGAAGTCGTCCTCGCCGGAGATCTCCGGGCCGCCGCACTCGTGGACCGAGCCGATACCGACCGACGCGGCGTGGCGCAGCGCCGCCCGCTGGGCTTCGGTGCGCTGCGCCGGGCCGACGGCGCCGAGCGCGGCGGCCCGTGCGGCGTGATGGGCGTCGCGGGTGAGCGGCTCGTCGGGTGCGTAGCCGGGGAGGTCGGTGATGCCGGGGACGAGGTCGAGCAGGGCGGTGCCGACGACGGCGGAGTGCACGTCGATGCGGGAGAGGTAGACGGGACGGCCACCGGTGGCCTCGTCGAGTTCCGTACGGGTCAGGGGGCGGCGGTCGGGCCAGCGGGAGGCGTCCCAGCCGTGGCCGAGCAGAACGCGGTCGGTGGGGCGGGCGATGGCGTGTTCGCGTACGAGGGTGAGGGCTTCGGCGCGGGTCGCCGCCGCCGTGAGGTCGAGTCCGGTCAGGGCGAGGCCCGTGGCGGTGGTGTGGACGTGGGCGTCGGTGAACGCCGGGGTGACCAGGGCGCCGTCGAGGTCGACGACCTCGTCGACGCCGTCCGCGAACGCGTCCGCCGCGCCTTCCGAACCGACCCAGGCGATGTGTCCCGCCTCTACGACCATGGCGGTGGCGAAGGGGTCGGCGGGGCTGTGGACCTCACCGTGACGCAGGAGGGCGGTGCGGGGGCTGGGGGGCGTGCTCATGGTGACAGTCTCCCGCGCGGGGCGGGGTGGTCCGGCTTTGGGGTCCTCTTTTTCCGGCGGACGCCGCGCCGCGGCGGCGCCGCGCTACACCTGCGGCGGTCTGGCCTCGTACGGGGTCGAGAGAACCACCGTCGTGCGGGTGGAGACGCCCGCCAGGGAGCGGACCCGGGCCAGGAGGTGTTCCAGTTCGTGCGGGGTGCCCACCCGCACCTTGAGGATGTAGTTCTCGTCGCCCGCCACGCTGTGGCACGCCTCGATCTCCGGCACGCCCGCGAGCCGGTCCGCGATGTCGTCGGGGGCGCTCGGGTCGAAGGGTTTCACCGAGATGAACGCCGTGAGCGGCAGCCCGACCGACTCCGGATCGACGACCGCGGCATAACCGCGGATCACGCCGCGCTGTTCGAGACGGCGCACCCGCTGGTGCACGGCGGACGTGGACAGGCCCGTGGCCTTGCCCAGGTCGGTGTAGCTCATCCGCCCGTCCTTGACGAGCAGCTGAACGATCTGACGGTCGAGCTCCTCCATGGTCTTGAACCTACAGGGCGGGTGATCTCCCCGGATAGCCGAAGGGCTCCACACAGCGGAGCGGGGCCGGCCCGGACCGGCCCTCTCACCTACCGCGTTCCCGGCACCTGCATTCGGCATGTGACGAACGCCACATGGCTCGAACAGTGTCCTCCCGCATGCGGCGATTACCCCGACGACGGGACGGGAAGTGCTTGCTGTGGTCGGGGCCGCGAGTCGAGCTGCCGCTCGAGATGACAGCAGTAGGCCCACCCGAGGGGGAGATTCCCATGCAGAGTGTGAAGCGTTCCGGTCGGACTGCCGCGCGAGGCCGTGGCCGCCAGCGGATCGAGCCCCAGCCGGAGGGCGTCGAAGGACGTCCGGCCGAGGAACTCGACGCGTACGACGAGGTGGAGGACGGCGACGAGGGCGGGCGCGAGCCCCGCGCCGACCTGTACGACACCCTGGAGATCTACCGGGTGATCTGCCCGGACTGCGCGCAGCCGATCGCCCTCCTGGCGGACGAGGACGTCCTGCCCGAGCACGCGCTGTGCGCCTCGCCGTGGAACCCGTTCGGCCTCACGGTCTGCGCCGGTACCGGCCGCGACGCCGCGCGGGCGCGCCCCGCCGACGAACTGACGGGCGCTCAGGAGCAGCACGCCTCACTGCTGTTGACGCTGCCGCAGGGGCTCGACTGGCGGACTCAGCCGTTCTCGCACGTGGGCGGCCCCGGCTCGCGCCCCATCCGGGTGCCCGGCCAGGGCGACCGCCGGGCCGCCTGAGCCCGACTCCCGCGGCCCCTTCTCCCGTACACGCCCCGCGCCGCGGCCGACAGGCTGCCGTGGTGCGGGAGCAGCGCCACGTCCGGGTCGTCCGCCCGGCGCCGTCAACCCGCCGACGTCCACGGTGCGCGGGGCCGGCCGGGGTGAGCGTCGCGGTCTCCCGTGGCGACGCGGAAGGGCCACCCCCGCCCCGGGCCGAGGCACATCTCCCTGAGCACAGGGGGAGTTGACACCGTCGAAGCGGCACGGTCCGTCCGGTCGGCGTGGCACCGCGCGGACGGTTATGCATCGAACGGAGGATCGATTGCGTCAACCGGTGACCTCTCCCGTCCCCCGCACGTTGACCCGGCATGCCCCCGACGCAGACGCCGTCCACTGCGCCCAGCGGCCGACGCAGGCGCACCCTGGCCCCTGTCTCCGCAGAAGCAGAATCGCTTCACCAGCTGCCGCAGCAGCAGCGACAGCCCCATCCGCCTCAGCAGTTCCACGAGCCACAGGACCCGCCGATCTTCCGCTCCCTGCTCACCAGTTGGGCGGACCGGGGCCGCACCCTGCCGGGTCGCCACGACCCCGAGTGGGCGCGGCTCGTGGCGCCCACCGTGCGCACGGGCCAGTTCAGCGGGTCTCCGGGCCCGCGAGGTGGCGGGCGATGACCACGCGCTGGATCTGATTGGTGCCCTCGACGATCTGCAGCACCTTCGCCTCGCGCATGTAGCGCTCCACGGGGAAGTCGGCCGTGTAGCCGTAGCCGCCGAAGACCTGTACCGCGTCCGTCGTCACCTTCATGGCGGCGTCGGTGCACAGCAGCTTCGCCATCGCCGCCTGCTTGGAGAACGGACGGCCCGCGTCCCGCAGCCGGGCCGCCGACAGATACAACGCACGGCCCGCCTCGACCTGCGTCGCCATGTCCGCGAGCATGAACCGCAGCCCCTGGAAGTCGGCGACGGGGTGCCCGAACTGGGACCGCCCCTTGGCGTACTCCACCGCCGCGTCGAGCGCGGCCTGCGCCACGCCGACCGCGCAGGCCGCGATGCCGAGGCGGCCGGAGTCGAGCGCGGACAGGGCGATCTGGAAGCCCTGGCCCTCGCCCCCGATCCGCCGGCTGTCGCTCACCCGGACGCCGTCGAAGTGCACCTGAGCGGTGGGCGAGCCCTTCATGCCCATCTTCTTCTCCGGCGCGGCCGCGCTCAGGCCCTCCGCGTCACCGGGCACCAGGAACGCCGTGATGCCGCGCGCGCCCTCGCCGCCGGTACGCGCGAGGACCGTGTAGAAGTCGGCGACGCCGCCGTGCGTGATCCATGCCTTGGTGCCGGTCAGCACCCAGTCGTCACCGTCACGGACCGCCTTGGTCCGCAGCGAGGCGGCGTCGGAGCCGGAGGTCGGTTCGGACAGGCAGTACGCGCCGAGCAGGCCGCCGCCGAGCATGGCGGGCAGGTGCTCCGCGCGCTGCTCCTTGGTGCCGAACCCGGCGAGTGCGTGACAGGACAGCGAGTGCACGCTCACCCCGAGGCCGACCGTCAGACGGGCGGCCGCCAGTTCCTCGAGTACCTGGAGATAGACCTCGTACGGCTGCTCGCCGCCGCCGAACTCGGCCGCGTACGGCAATCCCAGCAGGCCCGACGAGGAGAGCAGGGCGAACGTGTCGCGCGGGAAGCGGCCCGCCTCCTCGTCCTCGGACGCGCGCGGCGCGACCTCCCGCTGCGCGATGTCGCGGACCAGCTGCATCAGGTCCTGAGCTTCATCCGACGGCAGCTGACGCTCGACTCCGGAATCCGGCATGGCGACGCTCTCCTCCCAAGGCGGAACTGCGACGCCGTCCGCAGGGTGGGCGACGGCGCCGGTCGTTTCACTACCGCGCCGAATGCTGCCCTCCCGGGTCTCGGAAGCGGCTGACCAGCGGCTGCGGCGTGTTGAGTATTCCCGATCGGAGGCTTCACGTCACTAGTTAACGGTCGCTCACCGCAAGTTTTCTCAGCACCCCGCCGACCGATGGCGCATTGGTCCGAACCATTGACGCCACTGGTCTGGTCCTCCTAATGTTCGGTTCAGCGCCTTTGCGCGTCCATGTCACACGTGACGGACGCGCGAGGGCGCGACCACGCAGAGCCGGGGCGGGGCCCGATGCCTTCCGGGCCCCGCCCCTCTTCGCACGCTCAGGGCAGCTCCGGGGCATGCGCCGGGGCGGGGAACGACGGCTCGAACTCCTCGATCACCTCCAGGGTCTGCCTCAGCATCCGCACCAACAGCGCACGGACCGTGTCGCGCCCGACCTCCCGGTGGCCGATCCAGTCGAGCGTCACGCCCTCCACACCGCACAGCCAGCCGAGCAGCGCCATCCGGGCCACCTGCGGCAGCTCCGGCGCCCCGTAGGCACCTCGGGCGATCGCCCCGATCATCGCCTCGCGCACTCCGTCACGTATGGCCTGCACGTCGGTGTCGAACCCGACCCCGCCCGTGACGATGGTGCGGTAGGCCGCCTGGTTGCGCTCGGCGTAGCGCAGATAGCCGTCGAGCGTACGGTGCACGCGTTCGGCCGGAGGCAGCCCTCCGGTGTCGCCCGCGCGCTCCACCAGGTCGCCCACGGACTCCTCGATGATCGCGAGGTAGTAGCCGCGCTTGGACTTGAAGTAGTAGTAGATCAGCCCCTTGGCGACGCCCGCGTGCCGGGCGATGTCGTCCATCGACAAGGCGTCGTAGGACGAGTCGGCGAACAACTTCCGTCCCACGGCGATGAGTTCGGCGCGGCGGGCGACGGACCGGTCGGTGCCGCGCGCCCGCTGTTGACTATTATTCAATTCCGGCCCTAGTCTCCGACTGCCTGCGGATTCCGCAGTATGGCACCTTCCAGGGCATCTCTTTGCCCCGCGCACTTCCCTGCCCCACACGCACGTGGACGACGTACGGGAGGACGACATGAGCGAAGGAAGAACGAACTGGAGGAAGACGGCCGTGGTGGCACTGCCCGCCGTGCTCGCCGTCGGGGCGATGACCTCCGTGATGGCCCAGGGCGCGCTGGCCGCGTCGTTCGCGGTCTCGGGCACCAGCTTCCAGGTGGCGTCGGGCCGGCTGACCAGCAAGGGGCTCGCCTCGTACGTCCAGACGGACCGGTCGGCCGACGGCAAGGGGCATCCCGTCGCCCTGCTCGGCATCGGCGACGCGACGCTCACCGACATCTGCCAGTCCGCCTCGGTGAAGACGCCGGTGGGCACGGTGGTGTTCAAACTGACGGCGGGCGGCCCGGCGGGCGACGTCACCGCCAGCAACCTCGTGATCGACGGCCGGGACCTCGTCGGCGACGCCCGGTTCGGCACCGCGCAGATCGGCCGGGACGCCTCGACGCTCGACTCGGTCCCCGGAGTCCGGGGCCCGCAGGGCAAGTTCGGGCTCCAGGCCGGGAACATCCGGGTGTCCAAGGTACGCTCGCACGCCTGGTCGGCGACGGGCGGCGACTTCCGCCTCAAGGGGATGAAGGTCACGGTCGGCATCGGCGGCAAGACGTGCTTCTGAACGCGCCGCGTCACCTGCCGCACCGGGGGTGGCTCGACGAGCGCCTTCCGCTGCCCGAGGCGCGCCACGCGCTGCGCCGCTGGCGGCGCACCCGGCCGTTCTGGGCGGGGCTGCTGCTGATCCTTGGCGGGGCCGAACTGCTCGTGGTGCCCTTGTCGCCGCTGACCGTCCTGGTCAGCCTGGGGCTCGGCGGGATCGCCGCCATCGGGATCGGGCTCGCGCTGATCGTGGCGGGGTTCTTCCTGTGGCTGCTGCCGCACACCCGCCACTACGTCAGCCTCAACGCGCTGATCCTTTCGGTGCTCTCGTTCGCCGCGACGAACCTCGGCGGGTTCCTGGTGGGCATGGTCCTCGGCATCGCCGGGAGCGCCATGGGCTTCGGCTGGACACCTGTGGGCGAGAAGGCCGCAGGCCGGGCCGCCAAGGTCCGCGACCACCAGGGCACGCGCACGCTCGCGCTGCTGCTCCCGGTGGCCGTCGTCGGCTCCTGGCTGCACGGGGCGAGCCCGGCGCGGGCCGCGCCGACCGGGGAGGCGGTCGCGCCGCGGGTCCCGCCGACGGTGACCACCACCCGCTTCGCACCGCGGGGCTTCACGTTCGCGGGCGTACGTGAACTGCCCACGGCCGGCGGGCCGTTGAAGGTGATGGTGCTGCACATGAACGCCGCCTCACTGACCGACTACCGGCTGCGCACCCGCGACGGCAGCGGCGAACTCGCCCTCGGGGCCGACACGTTGAACCTGTCCGGGCGCGTGACGCTGTATCTGACCAAGTTCAGCGGCTGTCTGGAGGGAGTGGTGTGCCTGACGTTCACACCGGACCGTCTGCCGGTGCCGCCGGTGGTGCCCCCGTTCGTCTACATGACGAACGTGGCCGCCGATCAGGCGCTGGTCACCTCGGACTCCATCGTGGCGGGCGGGCTCACCCTGGAGGCGCGGCCGTGATCGAGATCCAGGCGGCGCTGTTCTGGGCGTACGGCGTCGGCGCCACCTTCGCCCTCTCGGCCGCGCGCCAGCTTCAGTTGTGGGAGCGGATCAACGCGGGCGAGGGCCCGCGCACCCGCAGCCGGGCCGCGAACCCGTACCTGACGCTGACCCTGCTCTTCGCGAGCGTGCTCATGGTGCCGACGGGCCTGTTCGTGCTGTGGCAGAACCCCGCCTGGGCGACCATGTACGTCGCGCACGGGCACCGGGGCGTGTGGGCCGGGTTCGTGCTCCTGTACGCGGGCGGCATACCGGTCGGCGCGCTCCTCGGGTTCCTCGCCGCCCAGGCGCTGGTCCTCGTGGGCGCGGGCTACTGGGCGTACCTGCAGTGCGTGGGCGGATACTTCCTGCTGTTCGCGACGCTGATCCACGGCTGGGACGGCAGCGGCTACCGCAGGTTCCTCTCCCCCGGCGTCCACGACTTCGACCGGTGGGCGCACGACAGTGTGGTCAACCACGTCCTGGGGTTCCTGACGTCCGGAACGTTCCTCGCGCTGTTCCTGTTCGGCGCGGTGGTCATCGGGACGATGCTGCTGACCGAGATCGGCTGGCTGACCGAGGGCTGGACGCTGCCGGGAGCCGACCGGGACCGGAAGGTGCCGCGGGTGGTGGCGGTGGGCATCGCGGCGGCCGGCGTCCACGGGCTGCCGTTCGTGGGCGCGCTCACCGCGAGCCTGCTGGTGCGGCTGCTCGGCGGATGGGCCGGGCTGCCACTGTTCGCGCTGGTCGCGGGCGTCGTGCTGCTGCCGCGCCGGTCGCCCGTGCGGTGGCTGTACGGACTCGTGGGCGTGCCCGACGGCCACTGGCGGGCGGAACCCGAGCCGGACCCCGAACCAGACCCCGAAGCGGGACCGGCACCCGGCGCAGCGGGCGCCGGTCCTGGCACGGCTCAGGTCACATCAGACCGATCTGGGTGACGAGCATCGCCACGACCACCACCAGGGTCCAGCCCAGCACGTGCTCCATGATCTTCGGCCCGTCCTCGCGCGGCCCACCGCCGCGGGCGCGGGCGCGGGCGCGCGAGGAGAATTTCGTGACAGTGGCCGCGGCGGCTGCGGCGGAGGCGGTGGCGGAACTCGCGGTCATGGATGGCTCGCTCGGTCGTCGACGTGGCACTGACTCCCCCGGTGCGCCCTGAGCCCTCTCGGCCCCCTCGGTCCCCGGCACCCTTCCCACGATGCCACCGAAACAGCCGGTCGCGGCCGAGACCTTGGTCACGTGCGTCAGGGCCGGGCGTCCGCCACGGCGTGCCCGACGCGCTCGTACTCCATCCCGAAGTCCCTCTCCCGGACGTGCCCGTCGACGGACTTCTCGCAGACGCCCGTGAGCCGGTCGCCCGAGGCGTCGAACCGGGCGCGGACCCGCTGGTGGAAGCCGGGGGCCGGGCGTCCGAACCACAGCTCGCCGTCGGCGAGGGTCAGGCGGTACACGCGGGAGACGCCGCGCCCGTCCGCGTACAGCATGGTGAAACGCTCGTCGGCGTCGTCGTATCCGATGTACGCGACGGTCGGGAACGGGTGGTGTTCGCGCCAGGCCCCGGGCAGGTCGAGGCCGGGCGGCAGCTCGGCGTGCCGGACGAGGAAGCCGCCGTCGGGCGTCCAGGCGTACGTGACCCGGATCGGCCCGAGCCGGCCCTCGGGGGCCTCGTCGACGAGCGCCCACTGGCGCCAGACACCGACGAGCGGATCGAGCGCGCGAAGGGCCGGATGGTTCTGGTTGTGCTGCCGCATGGCGGCCTCCTCCGGTCGGGGCCCGACGGTGTACGGCCCTCTCGCAGGGGAGACCGCTCGGCGCGGCCGGACTCATCGGCCGTCAGCGCACCCCGACCTGAGCGAGCGCCCTGCGCCGGCCCTCGCTCAGGCGCGTCGGGAAGTACAGATAGCAGACTCCGCCCGTGCCGGAGACGACCTTGCCGTCGGCGTTGTGGCGCTTGGTGCGCAACCAGACGTTCTCGAACTCCCGCCGCCGGTAGACACGGCGGACGGCCTGGTCGTCCGGGGAGGCGGGGTCGTTGGCGATCACGTCACCGTCGGCGGTGAAGCCGATCACCGTCATCAGATGTCCCGAGGTGCCGTATCCGGCGCCGGTGAGCTCCGACTTCAGGAACGACTGGGACGTTATGGCCGGGATACCGGCGGCGATGAGCGTCTCCAGGTCGGTGAGGGAGCGCAGACGCGTGACCACACCCTGGAGATCCCTGTACGTGGCCGCGTAGGCGGCGTTGAACGGCCAGTTGCCGCAGCCCTCGTACTGGTAGTCGTAGGTCCCCCGGGCCGCGAGGCAGACCTGGGGGTCGGCGTAGTGGGGATCGACCCACGCGAGCTGGCCGGCGGTCGGCTCGCGGCCCCAGTACTCGATGATCATCTGCGAGGAGGTGGGGCTGCACCATGCCTCGCCGCCGCCGTCGTACTGCGGGTACTGGCCGTCGTGGACGTCCTGCGAGTAGCGCGGGACCCGCAACTCCCCGGCGAGGCCGGGCGTCGAGGCGGGGACGGTGAAGCGGTCCGGGACGTCGGAGCCCATCGCGCCCAGGCGCCACACGGTCGGCGCGGCCTTCGCGCCGGGCGCGCGCAGCAGGGTCAGGCGGAGCCGGTAGGAGGCCAGGCGCAGGCCCGACGCCGCGTCGTCGATCGCGAAGGTGTCCGTCCAGATGCTCGACTTTCCGTCGCTCTGGCCGTCCACCGAGGTGCGGCGGATGTCGACGTCCTCGTCGTCCCCCGAGGTCCAGCGGCCCATCACGTACCAGGGGGTGCGCGTGCCGTCGCTGTAGACGCCGCCGAGTTCGACCTGGATCCAGGTGCCGGGCGGGGTGTGCGCGTTCCAGGAGGCGACGAGTTCGGTGGCCGGGACGGTGAGGGTGTGGCGGGGCGAGGTCCAGCGCGCGTACTCCCACTCCCGCTTCCTGTGCAGGTGCGGGTCGGTGTACGTCATCGTGCCGACGGGCCGGTCGATCGTGGCGCCGGGGCGGGGGCCCGCGACGACGCGGACCCCGTCGCGGGAGCCGCTGCGCCAGTCGGCGTGGGACGTCCAGGTGTGGTTGTCCACGGTCGGCGCGGACCTGTGTTCGGCCGCCGGGCCGGACGCGCTCGCGCGGCCCGCCGTGGCGGCGAGCGCGACGCCCGTGGCGGCGACGGTGAGGACGGTTCTGCGGCTCAGGGGGGTGATCGGGGCGATACGCGTGCTGGGATTGCCGGGTTCCGGTGTGGTCATCGGGTGAGTCCCCCAGTCGACGGGTCGGGCGGACGTGGTGGTCGGGCGTGACGGTCGCGCGGGGTGCGTGTCCCTGAGGGAACAGTGCGCCAACTATGGCGGCCCGGCCGGGATTTCCACCAGCGTTTCGCGCGCTCCCACCCCACAAATATTGGTCTGGTCCACTGGCGTGACCTGCGAGGGACCGATGAGCCCGCCCGGCGGCCGCGGACGTACCCTGGCCGCGATGAGCCCTCACCACCGCCCCCGCCGCCACCCCGGACCCCGCACCCTGACCCTGGACGAGTACGCGGACCGCCTCCGCCGCCTGCCGCCCTCCTGCGGCCCGGTCCGTCTCGTCGGCGTCGACGGGCACGCGGGCTCCGGCAAGTCGACCTTCGCCGCCCGGCTCGCGCGGGCGCTCGGTGGTGCGCCGGTGCTGCGCCTGGACGACATCGCCAGCCACGAGGCTCTCTTCGCCTGGACCGGGCGGCTGCTCGACCAGGTCGTCGAGCCGCTGGCGCGGGGCGAGCGCGCGCACTACGAGACGTACGACTGGGTCGCCCGGCACTTCACCGGCTCGCGCGAACTGCCGCCGGCCGAGGTCGTGCTCATCGAGGGCGTGGGGGCCGGACGGCGGACGCTGCGGCCGTTCCTGGCGACGCTCGCGTGGATGGACCTGCCCAGCGAGAAGGCGTGGGCGCGCGGGAGGGCGCGGGACGGCGCGCCCCAGCGCGCGTTCTGGGACCGATGGATACCCGCGGAGCGGAAGCACTTCGCGTGGGACCCGTCGTGGCCCTTCGCCGAGCAAGTGGTGCGGGAGTGTCCAGAGGGGTACGAGGTGCTGGCGGGGCCCGGCGAGGCGGAAACACAGGCATCCGCCGTCACTCACCGTGAAGAGCTGCCAGCAGCGTGCTGAACCTCCGGAAATCGACTTCCGACAGTTTCCGCGAGTGCCCCAACTCGGCTTGACCCAGGGGCCGTACAGGACTTACGTTCTCAATGTGCGGTCTTTCGGGACCGCCCGAAGACACGAAGCCCCCGGTTGTTCCCCCGTGATCGGGGGCTTCGTTCTGCCCTCAACCGCTTTCCGCGGATACCCGGCGGGGCATTTCTGTTCACCCTGGGTCACCAGCGGGTCAATGCCTCCACCCGTGCCGAGTCCCGCGCCGAGCCCTGCGCCGCTTGCGCCCTCGACGCCCGCCTTCCGCCCTGTCGCGCCCTACGGCCGACCTCGCTGTCGCAGGTACGATGCCATCGGTGCGGCCTGGGACGGCTCGCTGTCCGCATCGTGACAACTCCCGTCCACGACACAGCGGTTCACCGGGGCACGGCGGTGGGAGACGTGATGGACTTCGGCACCGAGGGGTCGACGGGCCCGGCCGATCTGGCCTGGCTGCGGGGGGTCGACGCCTACACGACGGGCGCCTACCCGCAGGCCGAGGACGAGTTCCGGGCTGCCGTGCGGGTCGATCCCGGCATGGCCGACGGCTGGCTGGGACTGCACGCGCTGCGCGTCGACACGACGACGGCGCTGCTGCGGATGTTCCGCCACCGCGACCGGTTCGGCGAGCAGCGCGCCCGGCACCGGCGCACCCTCAACTCCTGGTACTGGCTGGGCTGGTGGGTGCAGCCCGTCCTCGAACACCCCCGTGACCTGCTGCTCGCCCACGCCTCGCACTGGCTGGACGGGCGGCACGTACCCGACCTGGACCGGGCCCTCGCCGCGCTGCCGCCCGTCGACGCGGACCCACAGGTGCGGTTTCTGCACGCGTGCCGCGCGTACCTGGTCAAGGACTGGGATCAGCTGGTCCGCCACACGGACCCGCTGACCGACGACCCGGTGCTCGGCATCGAGGCCGGGCTGTTCGGCGGCATGGCCCGGGTGCGCCTGGAGATGTTCGGCCAGGCCCAGCCGCTGCTCTCGTCCGCCCTGATGCGCTGCCGCAGCGAGCAGCCGCAGCGCAAGGAGCTGCGCTACTGGCTGGCGAGGGCCCACGAGGGCACGGGCCGCTCGGCGGCCGCGCTGCCCCTGTACCGGGCGGTGCACCGGGTCGACCCGACGTTCATGGACACCTCGGCGCGGCTCGCGGCGATCGCCGAGGGGGACGCGTACGGGGAACTGGGCGAGAGCGTGGACGCCACCTTGCCGCTCACGGGCTGCCAGGACGTGGGTGAGATCACCGACTCCGTCGATCCGCTGTACGAGAGCGGCGGGCGCGATCTGAAGGTCGACGAGCCCGAACCGCCGCCGCCCGGCGGCGTCGCCCCCGACGAGACCGACCGGGTCCGGCACAAGGCGGTGGTCCCGGTCTCCGCGCCGGCCGCCGCGGGCCCGGCCGACGCCGCGCTGCTGGCCCAGGCGCTCGCCGAACTGGAGGGCATGGTCGGCCTGGAGCCGGTCAAGCGCCAGGTCAAGGCGGTCTCCGCCCAGCTGAACATGGCACGCCTGCGAGCCGGTCAGGGCCTGCCGGTCCAGCCGCCCAAGCGCCACTTCGTCTTCTCCGGCCCCTCCGGCACCGGCAAGACCACGGTCGCCCGCATCCTCGGCCGGGTCTTCTACGCGCTCGGGCTGCTCGGCGGCGATCATCTCGTGGAGGCGCAGCGGGCCGACCTGGTGGGCGAGTATCTCGGCCAGACGGCGGTGAAGGCCAACGAGCTCATCGACTCGGCGCTCGGCGGCGTCCTGTTCGTCGACGAGGCGTACGCGTTGTCCAACTCCGGCTACGGGAAGGGCGACGCGTACGGCGACGAGGCGCTGCAGGTCCTCCTGAAGCGGGCCGAGGACAACCGGGACCACCTGGTGGTGATCCTGGCCGGCTACCCGGAGGGCATGGACCGGCTGCTCGCCGCCAACCCCGGTCTTTCGTCACGGTTCACGACCCGGGTCGACTTCCCCTCGTACCGTCCGCTCGAACTCACCGCGATCGGCGAGGTCCTCGCGGCGGAGAACGGGGACGTGTGGGACGAGGAGGCGCTGGAGGAGCTGCGGTCCATCGCCGGGCACGTCGTCGACCAGGGGTGGATCGACGAGCTGGGCAACGGGAGGTTCCTGCGGACGCTGTACGAGAAGTCGTGCGCGTACCGGGACCTTCGGCTCAGCGGGTTCGCGGTGGCGCCCACGCGTGACGATCTGGCAACCCTTCGGCTGCCAGATCTCATGCAGGCGTACGGTGAGGTCCTGTCCGGGCGGGGGCCCGGCGCGTAGGCGCCGCCGGGCTAGCTTGATCTTTAACCTCCGACGTCGAATGCTGCGTCGAACTTGATCACTCGGTCTGGTATCCGCCGTACGTGAA
>NZ_JAPHNL010000015.1 GCF_026274175.1 Streptomyces beihaiensis | reverse complement strand
ACCCGGCCAAGCGCAGGGAACCCGCACCACAAACCTCATAGCGTCACAACCGTCTCACTGGACTTGAAATCTTCCGCTTGACGCGCCAGTCCGAAGCACGACCTGAAACGTTCGGCATCAGCGCCATGAGGCCACGAGAGCCTTCCTTCCAGCGATCGATTCACGCCAACTCCAGCCGTCTAGGTATGGATACTCAAGCCGCCAGGATCGCCCGCCACTACCGTCGCATAGGGTTGGTTCGGGAGTACGGATTCGATCGTCACATGCGCGGCGGTCGTATTCACGTTCATGGTGGGGGAGGTTCGTCGTGTCCAGGCAGGCGGCGGACGGCGACAGCAGCGCGTTTTCCTGGGTCTCGGGGGCTCTCGGGGCGGCGGCGGGGGCCGCTATGGACATCGTCACCGAGTTGACGTCGTTCACAGATTTCCGCAAGCGCATCGACGAGCTCATCCGCGACCTGAAGGACTCACCGGCCAGCGCCCACCAGATGAGCACCGACCAGCCCACGCGCGCGCACTTCGGCGGCGGTCATGGCGCCTGGGGCGCGGCCGACGGCCTCGGCTCGGCACACGCCAAGGTCATCAGCGAGCTGGAGAAGCTGTCCAAGCTGCTGTCTGACTCGATCGAGGGCATGAGCCTGGCGGTACTCGCCTCGCACAAGGGCTACACGAACGTGGACCAGGACGTCCGTGACCGGCTTCACGCGATCACGACGGAGACGACGAAGAGCTACGGCGGCAAGTACGTTCCCGACCTGCCCAAGTCGCACGGATCGGGCGATTCCGACGGCCAGACGCAGGGCGCGCAGAAGCCGACGGCCCAGTCGTCGGGCGGCGAGACGGCGGGAACGATCTGAGATGGGTGGCAATCCGTTCGACGGCATGTCCCACGAGGAGATGCTGGCCTGGCTGGACCAGGCGAACCCGGCCGTGGTCGAGACTGGTGCGTCAAAACTGACGGCGGCAGCCAAGGAGATCGAGAAGATCGCCTCCGAGCTCAAGACACGTCCGCAGTACGTGGAGTGGAAGGGCGACGGCGCGGACTCCTTCCGCACCTGGGCTGGGGACCTGGCCAACGCCACGCTCAGGCTCAGCGACTTCAGCGCCGATTCCGGCCGTTTCCTGTCCCAGGCCGCCGAGGCGATCCACCGTACGCAGTCGTCCATCCCGCGCGACGACGGCGGCGCCCAGGCCGACATCGACGCCGCGAAGTCCGCGCCGAACGACCCGGCATCGGCTGACATCCTCACCAAGGCCACCGCGCGCAGGGAAGCGGTACGGCAGCAGGCGGCCGACGAGATGACCAAACTCGGTCAGTCCTACGAACAGTCGGCGGAGCAGATGAACGCGCTGACACGGCCGAAGCTGCCGCCGCCCCCGGAGGCGGTCGTGCCGAGCAGTGTCGGAGACCGCGGTTCAGCCGTCACTGAGCCGAACTCCGGTGGTGCGAGGTCAGGCTCAGGGACTGTGCCCCCCGCTGGCAGCTCTTCCGCCACGCCCTCTCCGGACACTCACATCGGCGGTTCGCGCACGGTTCACGCGTCTGCTGCGCTTCCGCAATCGCCCGGCGCCGACAGGTCTCCGACCGCGCCCTCTGTGGAGCCACCCGCACGTATGGACGTCGACTCTGTGGGCACGCTGCCGCCAGATACAGCACCGGGGCCGTCCGCCCACGTGCCCGCGCCGCCTGCCCAGGGCCCATCCTCGAGCAGCACGATCACGCCGACGCCCCCGATGCCACCGACCACGGTCGCGGGGCCGGGCGGGCGCAGCGCGTTCAGCAGCCGCATGCCGAAGCCGCCGACAGCTCCGGTCGAGGGGACGCAGCCAGGTCGCGCCGCTGGATCGGCGCGCGCCACTGGACCCACGGCGGGACGAACGACGCCGGGCACACCGCGGTTCACCGAGGGCCGTCCGTCGCCCGCCACCGGACGTGGTCCCGCGGGAACTCCATCGGGACGCCTTCCGGCCAATTCCAACGGCATCCACGGCGGCCGCCCCTCGCAGCCGACCCCAGGCCGTGGCACGCCCGCCCGGCCGTTCCGAGGAACGGTCGTCGGCGAGGAGGAACCGAACTCTCGCACCGGCGCCCGCGGCCCGATCGGCGGCACCGCCAGAAGCACGGGACCGCAGCGTCCGGTTACCGGCCAGGAGACAGCAGGCCGACCGAGGTCGAGCGGCGCCGAGGGGCCCGTTCCTGGCCGGAGCAGCAGCGCCGCCGGTTCGGGCGCCCGCAGCCCGGTGCGCACCACCACGCCGGGTGGCCCCGCTCCGCGACGTGCTGTTCCGGGGAGTGCGGCGACCTCGGGCGACGGTGTCGCCGGAGGTACGCCGGCCTCGGCCGGCCGCAAGGGAACCCAGCGCCCCCCGTCGAGTGCCGGTGGAGCCCGGACGGCACAGCACGTACAGCCGTCGACGCCTCACTCCGGCAACCGGAACGGCGGCCCTTCGGGCTATGCGACCGAGGACGAGGAGACATGGCTCCCCCCGGACCGGCGTCGTATCGTTCCCCCGACCATCGACTGAAACCCTCGCGGAGAAAGCAGCCCCCTCCCCATGCTCACCAGCCGTAGCCGATCTCTCCGTCGCTGGGCGGCGGCCTCCGCCCTCTCCGGCCTGCTCCTGGCAGGCGCTGCGGCTGCACCGGCGCAGGCCCAGTCGGCCCGCTCGAAGCAGTGGTTCCTGGACGCCATGAAGGCCGACCAGATGTGGCAGACCAGCACCGGCAAGGGCATCACCGTTGCAGTGATCGACACTGGAGTCGATGCAGACCATCCCGATCTCAAGGGCCGAGTTCTCAAGGGCGAGGACCTGGCGACGAACAAGCCGGGCGGTCAGCACACCGACTACGACGGCCACGGCACCAATATGGCGGGGCTCATCGCCGGCTCGGGCTCGAACGCGGGAGGCACGGGCGCCTTCGGGCTCGCGCCCGGCGCACGAATCCTGCCCGTCCGCCTGCCCCGGTCCGAAGGGCTTACCCAGACCCAGGGCAACAAGCAGCTCATCGGCGCAGTCGCGAAAGGCATCCGGTACGCCGCAGACGCGGGCGCACAGGTGATCAACATCTCGCAGGGGGCGACAGCCGGATCCACGCAACTGTCCAGCGCCGTCCGCTACGCGCTGAACAAAGGCTCGCTCATCTTCGCTGCGGTGGGTAACAGCGGGAACGCGGGGAACCTGACCGAGTACCCGGCGGCTACGCCCGGTGTGGTCGGAGTCGCCGCCGTCGGCAAGGACCTCAAACGAACCGAGGAGTCCGAGTACGGGCCGCAGGTGGACATGGCCGCGCCCGGCGAGGACATGGTCGCGGCCTGCACCAGCAAGACGCACCTGTGCCGCGGGCACGGCACGAGCGACGCCACCGCAATCGCCTCCGCCAGCGCAGCCTTGATCTGGTCCGCCCACCCGAAGTGGACGAACAACCAGGTCCTGCGCGTCATGCTGAACACCATCGGTGCCCCGGTCGACGGCTCCAAGCGCACCAACTCCATCGGCTACGGCATCGTCCGCCCCCGGGTCGCCCTGAAGAACCCGGGCGATCCGGGTCCAGCGAACAAGTACCCGCTGCCAGACCTCGCTGCGGCCACGCCGTCATCCTCTCCGTCCGCAGGGGCCGCTGGCTCCTCGAAGACCGATGAAGCTCAGAAGCCGGATGACTCCACAACCTCGAACAAGCAGAGCAGCAACACCGGACTGTGGGTCGGCCTGGGAATCGGAGCGGCCGTGCTCCTGGGCGTAGTGGCCGTATTCGCTGTCGTGCGCAGTCGTCGACGATCCCAGGCAGCATCCACCAGGCCTGCTCAGGCCGGGCCATTTCCGTATCCAGATGAACACGCGAGGTTCAACACGCGAGGGGGAAAGTAGACACCCATGGCGACAGGCAACGAGTCGACACAGATGCGGCTCAACCAGTTTCCAGCCGACCCGAGCAGCACGGCCAGCCCCCCAGGGGCTCCCGGCGGCGGTCAGAAAAACCTTGCGTCCTCGCCTGCCGAGAAGAAGGCGGCCGCCAACGCCATCGAGCAGCACATCGAGCCGGACACGAAGAAGGCCGGGAACTGGGCTGACGACCAGACCGGAGCCGTCGTCAAGGCGTTCGACGCAAAGGACGGTCATGGCTGGGTGACGTCTTCCGCAGTCAAGAAGGCCCACAAGAAGTGGGATGAACAGGTGCAGAACCTGATGAACCGGCTCGCATCAGAGAAGACGTCCCTGCGGGGAGCCAACAACGTCCTGCAGAGCACAGACTTCGGGGTCCGCAACCAGGTGCGCGGCTCGTCATCGCTGGACAATTTCTGAGATCGACCAGGCCAGCTCTACCGTCGACGAGCACGGCCAAGGGGGAACCATGCCGACGTATCACGAGATCATGACCACGGACCTGTCCACGCTCACCACCGCGGCCGAGCGGTGGGACGGCATGGCCAAAGAGTTCCACAAACAGGAAACGGCGTACCGGCGGGACGTGCACGGCATATCCATGGGGCCGACGTGGTCGGGGTTGAGTGCGGACGCAGCCAACCGCACCTTCGACATCACGCTCAAGGAGTTCCAGAACGCTCAGGTCGAGGTCAAAGCGATCGCCTCACTTTTCCGTGACGCGCATGCACAGTTCGTGGACCTCCAGAAGAAGTTGAAGACGGCCCGGGACGAGGCCATCAAGGCCGGCATGAAGGTGTCGGATCAGGGCTATGTCTCGTACGACTACAGCAAGCTCACCCAGGGCGAGCATCAGGCTCTGGCGCACGACCCCGACTACCAAGAGAGCGTCAGGAATACCGTCGAATCGTGGCAGCACCGCATCGACCGGTGCGTGAAGGACGTGACCGACGCTGATGAGGGTGTCGAGGTCGCGTTCAAGGGGGTCGTGAAGGACTCCGATCCCAACGACGGCACTACGAACGGCTTCAACGGCAAGGCGAAGGGCGACATCGAGAAGTACGAGGCCGACGAGGCCAAGGACATTTCGATGCGCATCGACTCAGGGAAGGCGACTGCGGCTGACTACAAAGAGCTGCAGCGGCTGTTCCGTGACAACTCGGACAACAAGGCATTCAGCCAGACCCTGCTCGATGAGCTCGGGGCGCGGGGGACGCTGAAGCTGTCCAACAACCTCGAGAGCCTCGGCCACTACGACGACAAGAAGCACGCCGACCGGTACAAGGATCTCGAGCACGGTCTCGCGACGACACTGGCTACCGCGACCCGCGACCCTCACTCCGCCTTCTACAAGCGCTTCCGTGAGGAGATGAAGAAGGCGGGTTCCGAGCAGTTCAAGGTCGACGGCCTCAGCCCGCTTCCGGACGAGAAGGTCCGCGGCTACCAGAGCTTGGTCACGCTCATGCAGCAGGGACACGGTTACTCCGGTCAGTTCCTCGAGGACACCGCGGACGACGTCCGGCACGCGGAAGAGTCCTACTTCAGCAAGGGCAACACCGAATCCATCTGGGCCCTTCGGGACAACTTCAGCGGCAAGGACCGTGGCTGGTTCGCCAATGACCCGCTCGACGGCGTCCTCGGCATCATGTCCGAAGACCCCAAGACCAGCACCGAGTACCTGGACCCGGCACACAACGACAACCTCAAGTACCTCCTCCACGAGCGGGACTGGGACACGGTCATCGACCACTACGCGACCCCGCCGGGCGGCACCACGATCGGCATGCCGGTCATGGCAGAGGACGGCGACGTCCGCAAGGGGCTCGGCGCCGCGCTGGAAGCTGCCACGACCGGCGACGCGCCAGGCTCTTATCACGCAATCGCAGAGCACACTGAGCCGCAGGCTCGCATCCTGCAGCACACCATCAACACTTTGGCCACGGACGGGAACGCGCAACACCTGCCGGAGAATCTAGCCAAACCACTTGCGCACATCCTGACGTCGTACACACCCGATACACATGACATCTTCGCCGCGTCAGACTCACACTCCGACATCGACTGGGACAGCCCAGGGCAAGTCTGGAGCAACAAGGACGGGGCACACATGGCTGTGGGCCACCAACGCCTCGCCGCAGTGATGCGCGGTATCGCCGACCATCCACAAGTCTTCGGCCATCTCTACGGCGCCGAACAGCGATACTCACACGATGTCCTGCAGCACATCCCTGCGAACGCCGACGACAAGACGATCACGGACCGGATCGTCGAGTCCTCACGCGCCATGGGTGCCTACGACGGCGTCCGGTCGGACGTCTTCTTCGACAAGCGGTTCCACATGCAGCAGTGGGCCGCCGACTTCAATCACGGCCTCGGCACCTCTTACAACACCGCAATGATGTTCAATCCCGTATCCGATCTCTCGCCCGCAGGAGACCTCGGAGCAAAGGCCATCGACGTGTGGGCGTACGAGTCCAACAAGGAGCACGTAGCCGAAGCCGTCACCAAGGCCACCGAGGCGAACGCCAAGCGCTACGATTCCGGCCTTCACGATGTGGAACACATGGTCAGGGCTTGGGGCGACAGCCGCGGGCACGGCATTGACAGCGACTGGACAAAGTCCTTCGTGCACTCGGGTCAGGACCAGTACGACTGGGGTCGTAACCACACGCTCGACACCCTGCGAGCCGACCGCTGACTCCCGCATGAACGGCATCCGACAGAATGAGCACGATGCAGACCAACTCCAGCAACCGACGGATCCGCGTGGGATGGGCCGCTTTGGCGCTCGTTCTGGCCCTCGGGATCGTGGCCCTGGTGCTGTACGGCACCGGTACGTTTGATTCCTGGCGGGACGACCGGTCCTTGGATCAGGCGTGCGACGGCGCGCTGGCGCAGGGAGGGCTCAAGGCGGCTCTGGGTACCACAAGCCTGCGGGCCGACTCAGACGAAAGCCGGGGTTCTTTGGCCGACTGTTACGTGAAGACAGCCGAGTCCGGGTCGGGGCGCGCTCTTCGGGTCACCCTTCGCTGGAGCAGTGACGCGCCCCCGTCCGGCAGCCTTGCCTGGTACGACGACAACTACAACGGCGTCAAGGGACAAGCAGCCCCCCTCGGCAATGGCTGGCCAGGTGTACTGAGGCACAACGGCACCTGGCAGAGCATGGTCACGCTCGATTGCACGAACGAGAAGAACAAGGCTCTGGTGGCCTACGGCGATCTGTACGGAGCGTCGAGCAGTACGGCTTTGACCGGCTTGGGCCGAGTGACGACTGAAACTGCTGAGAAGGCAGCGGAGAAGTACGGCTGCCACGCGAAGGCGGGCAGCCGTCTCACTCAAGTTTCGGTCTCCCAGCTCGGGAAGCCGGGTTCAGCCAAGTCGTTGAAGGCGGCTCAGGGCTCCTGCGCGGCACTGCGGGATCTTGCTTCAACGGCGGTCCGAAATGGAGTGCCTGACGCGCTGGAGTACCCCGCGGACGCACACACTCCGCAGGTCAACTGTTATCTCACGACGCCGGAAAAGAAGCCCGGATACGGTCTGTTCGCCTACTACGGGGCCTTCGCCAAAGACTTCCTGGCAAGCCAGGGCGATCAGTTGAAGAAGGGCTTCGGCCCCTCCCACGAAGACAAGGACTACGCCTGGGCCACGGCCCAGTGTCCCCAGTCAGCTCAGCGTGCCGTGTTCGTGCTGTACCACCTCTACGACCGTGACACCGACACCTTCCCGATCTCTCACTACTCCGCCCGATTCGGCAACACGGCACTGAAGGCCTTCGCCGAGCTCGAGGCGAAGACACGCGGATGCTCCGATGTTCGCATGGCTTCCTAACCTCGCGCTGTCACAGGGTCGGTTGTCCGACTGGTGATCGTGAACCAGAAAGGACCTCTGACCAGCGAGAATGAGGATTGCCGAGTTCCTTGTTCCCGCCACCGCCGGAGGCACTTTCCAGGCGAAGAAGCCTATCGGGTCGTGCCCGCGGGCCAGATGCGTCATGCGTCCTACCGCAGGTCGGGACTCGTATCGAGGAGTCCCGCGCCCTGCCGTGCCATGGCAACTTTCATGGCTACGTACGTAGCCATGAACCTGGTCTGAACCCGAACGGAGCGGAGTCTAGCCAACGGTCGATTTCGACGAAAGAGGGCCTTCGGCCAGCGAAAACGCTGGCCGAAGGCCCTGAGCGGCAGACGAGTCGGGCTGTACGCCGGGTTCTGTTCCCCGGTCGCCTCCCGGCGGCCGGGGCGACGGCCATCCATCTAGGGCCGGTGTTGCCACCGGCCTCGTGCGGTCTACCCGCGGACTCGGGCGGGCAGCCCTCGAACGTCCGCGCAGGAGTGCCTTCTCTTCCGAAGAGGCGCTCCCTCTTGACCTTGCTCCAAGTGGGGTTTACCTAGCCGCCTGAGTCACCTCAGGCGCTGGTGGTCTCTTACACCACCGTTTCACCCTTACCCGGCGCCGAAGCGCAGGGCGGTCTGCTTTCTGTGGCACTGTCCCGCGGGTCACCCCGGGTGGCCGTTAGCCACCACCTTGCCCTGTGGAGCCCGGACGTTCCTCGGGGGGCTCCGAAAGGGACCCCACGCGGCCGTCCGCCCGGCTCGTCTGCCGTGTCCGCCATCCTACCTGGGCCGACGGGTCGGGGCGGTCGCGCTTGACCCTGCCGTAGCGTCAACGTTTCTACTGGGGCCATGCGGATCGGAGAGCTGGCCGGGATCGTCGGCGTGACCACGCGTGCCATCAGGCACTATCACCACCTCGGACTGTTGCCGGAGCCCGAGCGGCTGGGGAACGGGTACCGGGAGTACGGGGCTCGGCACGCCGTCGAGCTGGCCCGGATCCGGCGGCTGACCGAGCTGGGGCTCGGGCTCGCGGAGGTACGGGACGTGCTCGCGGACGACGCGGGGCGGGACCTCGTCGAGGTGCTCGGCGAGCTCGACGCGGACCTGGCGCGCCAGGAACGCGAGATCCGGGAGCGGCGGGAGCGGCTGCGGACGTTGTTGTCCGACGCCGAGCGGGGGCGGCTGCCCGCCGAGGGGCCCGTGTCGGGCGAGCTGGCCGAGCTCTTCGGTGGTGAACTGGGGCAGCTGCGTGGCGAGTCGGCGATGGCCGCCAAGGACCGTGAGTTCCTCGCCCTCGTCGACACCAACGTCTCGCCCGAGGCGCGCGAGGAGCTGATGTCCGCGCTGCGGCCCTCGTTCGAGGATCCCGCGGCGCTCGCCACGGCCCGCGAGGTGTACGCGCGGTTCGACGCCCTGGCCGACGTGGCGCCGGACGATCCCCGGGTGGGCGAAGCGGCACGGGCCCTGTCCGCCCTGCTCCCTTCCGGGGCACCCGCCACTCCTCGTGGCGATGCCGTCGGCGGGCGGGCCGGTGCGCTGCTCGACTCCTTCCTCGCCGACCTCTCCCCCGCCCAGGCCGAGGCCGTCCGGCTCGCCCTGCGCGCGACCGGGCAGGAAGAAGAAGGGGGTGCGGAGTGAGCTCGGGGTGGGTGCGCGTTCTGCGGCGGGGCGTCGCGAACGAAGGGCGGCGCCTTGGCGACCTGTGGATGTGGGCGGCGCGGCGGCGGCACGCGGTCCCGGCGGGGGCCGAGGTCTTCGCGTACGCGCGTGAGCAGGCCGCCCTCATGTACGCGATGACGTTCGTGTACTTCGTCGAGGCCTTCGGGGTGTGGGTGCTGCTGCGCGACGCGCCCTCACTGCACCGGATCGTCCTTCCTTTCGACGTCTACACCGTGCTGCTCGTGCTCGGTGCGCACGCCGTCTGTGTGACCCGGCCGCACGTGCTCTGCGCCGACACGCTGCGCGTACGGCGCGGGCTGCGCGTGGATCTGTCGATACCCGTGACGCTGATCGCCGCCGTGCAGCGCGAGAACCGGTTCAGCCATCCGGCGCGGGAGGGTGAGCTCGATCTCGACGTGGGGGCGAGGACCAGTGTGACCCTGGAACTGACCGGGCCCGTGACGCACTTCACGGCTTTCGGGCGGGCCAGGGAGGTCACCGTCGTACGACTGCACGCCGAGGAGCCCGACCGGCTGGTGCGGCTGCTCGGACAGCGGCTCACGCGGGCACGAACAGAACCTTCGCCCGTCCCGGATCGGCCTGTGTGAGCCGCACCCTCAGCCGCTCCCCCAGCGGAAGCTGTGCGGCGGCGGTGCCGATGACGCCGACGCCGCCCGCGGTTCCGCCCTCTCCCTCTCCCTGGCCCTCGCCCTCTCCCTCGGCCCGCCTCCCGGCCTGGCCCTCGTCTCGGTAGCCGGCCTCGACCCGTGCCACGACCGCCCGGTCGGTCAACTGCACAGTCCCTACCGTCGGTTCGTTCTCCTTCACGTCCACGACGACCGCGTCGAACGTCTCGCCGATCCGGTGCTTCATCACCGCCGCCTCGACGATGTCGACACACTCGCGCTCCACGGTGCCCGCCCGGCGCGTGCCCTCGGCCATCTCGCTGGGCAGCCGCGGCAGCGCGGCCCGCACCCAGTCCGGCGGGTCCTGCCCCGCGCACGCGGCCAGGCACAGCTCCGACGCGTACCGGTCGACGAGACGGCGCAGCGGCGCCGTGCAGTGGGCGTAGGGCGCGGCGACGGCGGCGTGCGTGGCCAGGGGCGGGGTGTCGCCGCCGTCGAACGCGGTGTATCCGGCGCCGCGCAGCAGCGTCGTGCACTCCTGGAGGAACGCGGCGTGGTGCGGTTGCCGGGGGTCGAGGGAGCGGACGAGCCGTGCGTACGGGACATGGTGCGGCCAGTCGATGCCCAGCGCCGTCGCGGTGCGGCGCAGGCGGCCGACCGCACCGTCGGGGGCGGCGGGCAGCGTGCGCAGGATGCCGGTGCCGCAGGCCAGCATCAGTCCGGCCGCGGCCATGCCGGTGAGCAGGCTGATCTGGGCGTTCCAGCCGTCGGCGGGCAGCGGGGCGCGGTAGTCGAGCGCGTATGTGCCGTCGCGCGCGACGATCTCCTGCTCGGGGACGTTGAGGGAGATGCCGCCGCGCTCCACCTCCAGGGCCTCGCGCAGCCGGCCGATGTCCTTGAGCAGCGCCACCGGTTCCTCGGCGGTGCCCGCGTCGACGGCCTTCTGCACACCGTCGTAGTCGAGCTTGGCGCGGCTGCGGACGAGGGCGCGTACGACGTCGGTGGTCTCGGTGCGGCCGTCGGCGTCCAGGTCGATGGTCCACAGCACGGCCGGGCGGGTCTGGTCGGGCAGCAGGCTCGCCGCGCCCTCGCTGAGCTCGGTGGGGTGCAGCGGAACCCGCTCGTCCGGGAAGTAGAGGGTGGTGACGCGGCGGTGGGCCTCCGCGTCGAGGGGGCCGCCCGGGGTGACGAACGCGGCGACGTCGGCGATGGCGTACCGCACGCGGTAGCCGCCGCCGTGGCGCCGGGACAGGTGCATGGCCTGGTCCAGGTCGGTGGAGGTAGGAGGGTCGACCGTGAAGAAGGGGATCGCCGTCTCGTCACGGTCGGGCAGGCGCGGTGGATCGGCCGCGACGCGCTCCGCCTCGGCGAGCACATCGGCCGGGAACCGCTCCGGCACGTCCAGCTGGGCACGTAGGTCGCGCAGCACCGCGCCGAGGGGCGCCTGCGCCGCGCCGGTCACACGGAGGTGGCGGTGGGGCATGGGTCGAGCGTAGGTCTCCGGTGGCGCGGTGGCACGCCGTACGCTGGGCGGTCGGGCAGCGGCGCCGTCGGTGCCGCGCCACTGCCGCCGCTGCCGCTGTCGCCTGTCGTCCCTGAGGAGAGACCGTGCTTGTCCTGTTGCCGCCGTCGGAGGGTAAGGCCGCTTCCGGAGGCGGGGCGCCGCTGAAGCCGGAGGGTCTTTCGCTGCCGGGGCTCGCCGAGGCGCGGGCCGCCGTCCTGGACGAGCTGGTCGAGCTGTGCGCCGCCGACGAGGAGAAGGCGCGCGAGGTGCTCGGCCTGAGCGAGGGGCTGCGCGGCGAGGTCGGCAAGAACGCGCGGCTGCGCACGGCCGGGGCCCGTCCCGCGGGGGAGATCTACACGGGTGTGCTGTACGACGCCCTCGACCTGGGTTCGCTCGACGCCGCCGCCACGAAGCGGGCCGCGCGGTCGCTGCTCGTCTTCTCCGGGCTGTGGGGCGCCGTGCGAGTCACCGACCGGATCCCGTCCTACCGCTGCTCGATGGGGGTGAAGCTGCCGGGGCTCGGCGCGCTCGGCGCGTTCTGGCGGGCGCCGATGGCGGAGGTGATGCCCCGGGCCGCCGGGGACGGTCTCGTACTCGACCTGCGGTCGGCGGCGTACGCGGCCGCGTGGAAGCCCAAGCCCGCCGACGGCGGTGTCGCGGAGCGGACGGCGACGGTGCGGGTGCTGCACGCGCCGACCCGGAAGGTCGTCTCGCACTTCAACAAGGCGACCAAGGGGCGGATCGTGCGCTCTCTCCTCACGGCTGGGGCCGAGCCCGGTTCTCCGGCCGAGCTGGTCGACGTACTGCGGGACCTGGGGTACGTGGTGGAGGCCGAGGCGCCTGCGAAGGCCGGGCGGCCGTGGGGTCTCGATGTGCTGGTGGACGACGTGCACTGAGCCGCTCCGGGGTGCGGGAGAGCTCCTGCCACCGCCGAGCCGTTGCGGCATGTGCAATGACCTTTGCGCATGCCGCACGGCGGCGTCAGGATGCACGCATGGCTCCCTGTGACGCTGCTTCCGTGCTCGATCTCGCCCCCGTCGTCCCCGTCGTCGTGGTGGAGGACGCCGCCGACGCGGTGCCGCTCGCGCGGGCGCTGGTCGCGGGCGGGCTGCCCGCGATCGAGGTGACGCTGCGGACCGCCGCGGCGCTCGACGCGATCCGGGCGATGGGCGACGAGGTGCCGGGCGCCGTGGTCGGGGCGGGCACCGTGATCTGCGCGGCGAACGTCGCCGACGCCGTCGCGGCCGGGGCCCGGTTCCTGGTCGGTCCCGGCTGGACGGACGCGCTGCTCGACGCGATGGCGGGGTCCGGTGTGCCGTTCCTGCCGGGGGTCTCGACGACGACGGAGGTCGTGGCGCTGCTGGAACGCGGGGTGCGCGAGATGAAGTTCTTCCCGGCGGAGGCCGCGGGTGGGACGGCCTACCTGAAATCCCTCGCGGGTCCGCTGCCGCAGGCCCGGTTCTGCCCCACGGGCGGGGTCTCGCCGTCCTCCGCGCCGTCATATCTGGCGCTGCCCAACGTCGGCTGTGTGGGCGGGAGTTGGATGCTTCCGGCGGATGCCGTCGCCGCCAAGGACTGGGGGCGGGTGGAGGCGCTGGCCCGGGAGGCCGCCGCGCTCGCCTGAGGCGGTCGCGTCGCGGCGGTCGCGGTCGGGGCCGTGGTTGCCGGCGAGCCGGTGGCGCCGGACGGCGCGCCGGTCACCTCAGGTGCGCGGTCTCGTTCAGCGTGCGCAGCGTCGCGTTGCCGTCCGCGTAGTACGCGATCTCCGTCAGGGACGCCGCCGCCAGGTCCATGCGGAACATCGCCTCGGGCGGGGCGCCGAGGGCCAGCCTGACCAGCGTCTTGACCGGGGTGACGTGGCTGACCACCAGGACGGTGCGGCCCCGGTGCCTCTGCGCGAGCCGGTCCCGGGCGGTCGCGACCCGCTCCGCGACGGTCAGGAAGCTCTCGCCCCCGCCGGTCGGTTCCGCCTCGGGCGAGGCCAGCCAGGCTTCGAGGTCGGCCGGGTACTGGCGGCCGACCTCGCCGAAGGTCAGGCCCTCCCACGCCCCGAAGTCCGTTTCCCGCAGGTCTTCTTCGACGTGTACGGGCAGGCTCAGGTGCGCGGCGGCGGCCTGAGCCGTCTCGCGGCAGCGGCGCAGGGGCGAGGTCACGATCGTGTCGACCGCGGTCTTCCTCGCGGCCAGGGCCGCTGCCGCGCGCGCCGCCTGGGCACGGCCCGTCGCGGAGAGTTCCGGGTCGGCGCCGTGGGCCGCGCCGCTGCCGGAGAAGCGCCTCTGCGGGGTCAGTGCGGTTTCGCCGTGGCGGAGGAGGAGCAGGGTGGTCGGGGTGCCCAGGTCCGGGGGTGCGTCCGGGCGACCTCGCGCCGTGGAGGCGCTGCCGTCGCTCGGCTGCTCGCCGTCGTGGCTTGTCACGCCCTTCCCCACGCCCCTTTTGGGTGCCCCGGCCCCCGGCCCCACGGCCGTTACAGCCCCGACTCCGACGTACGCACCAGGATGCGGCGGCAGTTCTCGCAGCGCAGGACCGTGTCGGGGGCGGCGGCACGGACGTCGTTGAGCTCCGTGATGTTCAGTTCCAGGCGGCAGCCCTCACAGCGGCGCTGGTACAGCTTGGCCGCGCCGATGCCGCCCTGCTGCTCGCGCAGCTTGTCGTAGAGCCGAAGCAGGTCGGCCGGGACCGAGCCCGCGACGACCTCGCGCTGCTTGGTCACGGACGCCAGCTCGGCGTCGATGCCGGCCGACGCCTCGTCGCGGCGGGCCGTCGCGTCGTCGATCTTCGACTGGACCGAGGCGAGGCGCCCGGCGAGCTCCTCGACGCGCTCCTGCGCGGACTCCCGGCGCTCCATGACCTCCAGGACGATGTCCTCCAGGTCGCCCTGGCGCCTGGCGAGCGAGGCGATCTCCTTCTGGAGGTTCTCCAGGTCCTTCGGAGAGGTGACCGCGCCGGAGTCGAGACGCTTCTGGTCACGGGCGGCGCGCTGGCGGACCTGGTCGACGTCCTGCTCGGCCTTGGTCTGTTCGCGGGCGCAGTCGCTCTCCTCGGTCGTCGCGGCGACGTGGAGATCACGCAGCTGCGTGAGGTCCTTGGTGAGCGACTCGATCTCGGCGTGCTCGGGCAGCGACTTCTTCTTGTGCGTCAGCTGCTGGAGCCGTACGTCCAGTTCCTGGACGTCGAGAAGGCGGATCTGGTCGGCGGGCGCGGCGTTCAGTTGGGGGCTCCCAGAGTAGACAGGGTGGGTACGGATGCCGGGGACGACGCCGCGTGGGCGGTCCAGGGGTCGGTGACCGTCCTGGAGACGTGGACGCGAAGGTCCCATCCCTCACGGTCGGAGACCTCGTCGAGCTGGGCGGCGGCCAACTCGCACCAGGGCCACTCGGTGGCCCAGTGTGCCGCGTCGAGCAGCGCGAGGGGCACGGCGGAGACGGACACGGCCTCGCGGGCCTCGCTCGCCGGGTGGTGGCGCAGGTCCGCGGTGAGGAAGGCGTCCACGCCCGCGGCGCGCACGGCGTCGAAGAGACTGTCGCCGGAGCCGCCCGAGACGGCGACCGTGCGGACCGTCGCGTCCAGGTCGCCGGCGACCCGGATGCCCTGCGCGGTGGCGGGCAGCCGCTCGGCGGCGCGGCCCGCGAGCTCGCGCAGGGTCAGCGGGTGTTCGAGCTCGCAGATCCGGCCGAGGCCCCGGCGGCCCGAGGGGTCGGACGGGTCGGGGACGAGGGGGCGTACGACCCGGACGTCCAGGGCTCCGGCGAGGGCGTCGCTCACGCCGGGGTCGGCCTTGTCGGCGTTGGTGTGCGCGACGTGCAGCGCGATGTCGTTCTTGATCAGGGTGTGGACGACCTTGCCCTTGAAGGTCGACGCCGCGACCGTCGTCGTACCGCGCAGGTAGAGCGGGTGGTGGGTGACCAGCAGGTCGGCGCCGAGCGTGACCGCCTCGTCGACGATCTCCCGGACCGGGTCGACGGCGAACAGGACCCGGCTCACCTGCGCGTCCGGGTCGCCGGCGACCGTGCCGACCGCGTCCCATCCCTCGGCGAGGGCGGGCGGCCAGAGGGCGTCGAGCGCGGCGGTTACTTCAGACAGACGGGGCACGCACACAGGTTACCCGCGCCGCCCGGCGCCCCTCCAAGCCCGGCCTTGAGGACAGCGGCGAACGGCTACACACAGCCGCCGTCAGCACACCAGGCACTCGCCTTTCAGCAGAATCCGGACAACACCACCCTTTGGTGTGAAGAGGTGGGTGGTGGATGCCACGGAGGTACGTACGAAAACTAGCTTCGGCCGAGACAGACGGAGGTGAGCGACCCCATGACGGCCCTGGCCATCGAGCCCTCGACGGAGAGCCGGCCCCGGACGCCGCGGCCCGGCTGCGTGATCGCGGCGGACGCGTCGTACGCTGCCCGGCTCGCGCACACCGGCGCCACGCACGGCACACCCGCCGCATGGTTTCCCGAGCGCTGGACGCTCGACGGCCCCGAGCCGTACGCGGTGCCACTCCCCCGCAACCAGCCCGAGGAACCGGACACGGCGGTCCTCCCGCTGGCCGACGGGCGGGTGCTGGTCCACCGCGAGGCCGCGGGCCGCCACCTGTTCGCGCTGCTCTATCCGACCGGTCCCGGCACCGGCGAGGTGCCGCTGGGCGCCGTCGAGTGCGCCGAGTTGACGCTGCTGCCGCCCGCGCCGGACGGACGGCTGGCCTACGCGCTGGCGCCCGGTGACGGGACGACGGACGTGTGGCTGGTGGCGGGCGGCGCGTTCGGGCCCGAGCGGGTGGCCCGGGTGCCGGGGCGCTGCTCGGGCGGGGTGTGGCTGGACCGGGACGCGCGGCTGCTCGCCCTCGACCGCGCGGGCCCGGAAGGCGGCGGGCCGGTCAAGACGGTGGCGGTGGACCTGGAGCGCGGGGGCGAGGTCACGCCGCTGTTGCAGATCACGGAGGAGAGCGAGGACCGGCTGCTCCTGGCCGACCTGGACAGCGGTCTGATCGTGCTGCGCTCCGACGCCGCCGAGCCGGGCCGCCCGCGCCTGGGCTGGGGCGTGCTCGGCTCGACCCTGCCGATCCGCTTCCCGCGGGCGCTGCGCGTACCGGACTGCGCGGTGACGCCGTTCGCCGCGCAGCCGGGACAGACGCTGCTGCCGGAGCAGTGCGCGGTGGCGCTGCGCGTGGACGGGCCCGAGGAGAGTACGGCGTCCTGGCTCGGCGTGTGGCGCCCGTCGGACGGCGTGCTGCATCAACTCGCCGCTCCCGCAGGCTGGCTGACGGGGTGTGGGTTCTGGTCTCGGGACGGTGTGCTGTCCCTTCCGTACGCGACCGACACCGTGCCCTGCGGTGTCGCCCGCGTTCCCGCTCCCGAGCCGTGCCCGCGGCGCCCGGCCGCCCCCGCCGAGCCCGCGGCCCCGCGCCCCGTGCCACTGGGGCAGGCACCCCTCGGTGGCCGCAGGACGGGCGGTTAGACTCGCCCGGCTGCAACTGATGGATCTTGTACGGGGATACGGGGTGAGTTTCCCGATGGCGGAGAACGACAACCACGGTACGGACGCCACGGCGGACGCGGCGGCGCGGGCACGGGATCGGGTCGCCTCCGGTTCCGGGCGCCACCGCGGCACGCCGGTCACGGCGTCGGCCGCGCAGGGCGAGCGGCCGGAGCCGCGCGGGCGGCATCGCGGCTCGCGCGCCGAGGAGGAGTAGGAGAGCGCCGCCGAGGGCCGACCGCCGGTCAGCCGTGTCTGAGGCCGAGCACCTCCGCCGCCGCGAAGGTCTCGTTCGGCGGCCGGTCCTTGTAGTGCGGGGTGAGCAGCGCGTCGAGCTCGTCGTATGTGAACACGTCCTGGGCGGTGTCGAACTTCGCCTGGATTCTGGGCCGTTCGACGACGGCGACCATGCCGCCGTGCACGACGAGCAGCTGGCCGTTGACGTTCGCGGCGGCGGGTGAGGCGAGGTAGCCGACGAGCGGGGCGACGTGCCGGGGCGAGAGCGGGTCGAGCCGACCGGCCTCCGGTTCGCCGAACCCGGCGAAGACGTCCTCGGTCATACGGGTGCGGGCGCGCGGGCAGATGACGTTGGCGGTGACCCCGTACTTGGCGAGGGCCAGGGCGGTGGAGGTGGTCAGGCCGACGATGCCGCCCTTGGCGGCGGCGTAGTTGGGCTGTCCGGCGGAGCCCGCGAGGTATGCCTCGGACGACGTGTTGATGACACGGCCGTAGACCGGGCCGCCCTCCCGTTTCGAGCGGTCGCGCCAGTGGCGGGCAGCGAAGTGGCTCGTGTTGAAGTGGCCCTTGAGGTGGACACGGATGACCGAGTCCCATTCGTCCTCGGTCATCGAGAAGAGCATGCGGTCGCGCAGGATCCCGGCGTTGTTGACCAGGATGTCCAGTCGGCCGTAGGTGTCCGTGGCCAACTGGACGAGTTCCTCGGCCTGTTGGTGGTCGGCCACGTCGCCCGTGTGGACTGTCGCGGTGCCGCCGTCTGCGCGGATCTCCCGGGCCACCTGTTCGGCGGGGCCCGCGTCCGCGGCTCCCGTGCCGTCCCGGCCGGGCCGGCCGAAGTCGTTGACGACCACGGACGCGCCCAGGCGGGCGAGTTCCAGGGCCTCGGCGCGGCCCAGACCGCGGCCCGCGCCGGTGACGATCGCCGTGCGGCCCTTGAGCGGCTCGGACGTGGACGTGGGCATGGTGCGGGGTCCTCTCGCCGTCGGGGGTTCTGGTGCGTTTGCCTGGCTCGGGGTGGTCGCGGCCGGTCACGCCCCGTGGCGGAGCCACGGATCAGCCACGACCCCGCGCCTCTACAGCTCGATGCACGTGCGCAGCGCCGTACCTGTACGCATCTGGTCCAGCGCCTCGTTGATCTGCGCCAGCGGGACCCGGTGGGTGATGAGGGACTCCAGGTCGATGCGGCCCGCCCGCCAGAGCGCGATCGCCCGCTCGTAGGAACGCGTGACGTCCCCGCCCCCGTACATCGACGGGAGGATCTTCTTCTCGTCGAAGAACAGCTCGAACATGTTGAGTTGGAGGAAGTCGTCGAGCGCGCCCGCGCCGACCACGCACAGCGTGCCGCCGCGGCGGGTCGTCTCGTACGCCGTGCGGGCCGTCGCCGACCTGCCGACGACCTCGAAGACGTAGTCGAAGCCCTCGTCGGCGGTGATCCGCCGTTTGGCGTCGGCGAGTTCGTCCGGTGCGACCGCCTCCGTCGCCCCGAAGTGGAGCGCCGCCTCGCGCCGCGACGCGACCGGGTCGACCGCCACGATCTGTGCCGCGCCCTTGACCCGGGCGCCCTGGATGGCCGAGACGCCGACGCCGCCGCAGCCGATGACCGCGACCGACGAACCGGCCTCCACGTCCGCCGTGTTGATGGCCGCGCCGAGGCCCGTGGTGACGCCGCAGCCGATGAGCGCGGCGATGTCGAACGGCACGTCGTCGGGGATCGGTACCGCGCAGCCCGCAAAGACGACGACCTCCTCGGCGAACGTCCCGGTTCCCGCGAAGCCGAACACGTCAGCCGGACTGGCGCCCGGACGCTTGAAGTTGGGAGTGCCCGCGTTCATGAATCCGGCGAGGCACAGATGGGTCTGCCCGCGCTTGCAGGCCGGACAGGCGCCGCAGGCGGGAAGCCAGCACACGAGCACCCGCTGACCGACCGCCAGGCCGGTCACCCCGTCGCCGACCTCGGTGATCTCGCCCGCGCCCTCGTGGCCGGGGACGAACGGGGCGGGCTGCGGCAGCACCCCGTTCATCGCCGAGACGTCGGAGTGGCACAGGCCCGTGGCGCGGATCCGGATTCTCACCTTTCCCGGGCCGAAGCCGACCGCTTCGACGTCGTCCAGTACCTCAAGTTTGTCCTGGCCTGTCTCGTGCAGTACGGCTGCTCGCATGGCGTGCGGCTCCTTTGCCTGACGGCTGGCAGCTGGCGGGGGGGGGGGGGGCGGTGGGCGGTGGGGCGCCTCAGGTGTGGTCGACGATCGTGTCCGCGAGCACCGGCGCCTCGTCCCGCTCGACGGCCGTCACGGTCACCTGGATCCGGCCCGGCTCCCGCCACATGCGGATGCGGAGTGTCTCGCCGGGAAAGACGACGCCCGCGAACCGGGTGGTGTAGCGGGTGACACGGGAGACGTCGCCGTCCAACAGCGTGTCCACGACGGCCTTGAGCGTCATGCCGTACGAGCACAGGCCGTGCAGGATCGGCCGGTCGAACCCGGCGAGCTTGGCGAACTCGGGGTCCGCGTGCAGCGGGTTCCAGTCGCCGGAGAGGCGGTAGAGGAGGGCCTGGTCCTCGCGGATGGCCCGGTCGACGGTCCGGTCGGGCTCGCGGGCGGGGGGCTCGGTGCGGCCGGAGGGGCCGCGGTCGCCACCGAAGCCGCCCTCACCGCGGATGAAGATCTGCGCTTCGCTCGTCCACAGCGGGCCGTCCGCGTCGGCGACTTCGGTGCGCAGCACGACGACGGCCGCCTTCGTCTTGTCGTGGACGGCGGCGACGCGGGCGGTCGTACGGGCCTCGCCCTTGACGGGGATGGCGCGGTGCAACTGGATGGTCTGGCCGCCGTGCAGCACGTGCGCGAGGTTCACGTCGATGCCGGGCGCGGCGAGCCCGCCCATCATCGCCATGCCGGCTCCCGCGACCGTGGCGAAGCTGGGCAGGACGTGGAGCTTCGACTCAAGGGTGTAGCGCAGCTCGCCGGGGTCGGTGGCGGGCGTGCCCGCGCCGAGGCCCAGGTGGTAGAGCTGGACGTCCTTGTGGTCCCAGGAGATCTCGGCGGTCCTGGGTTCGGCGGCGAGGGCCTTGGCGGGGTCGATCGGCATGGGGCGGGCGCTCCTAGGGGCGGTCGGTCGGGCCGGTCCCGGCAAGACCTCGGCGCGGCCGTCCGCACCGTCGGTCGCGCCGAGGTCGTCACGGGCCGGGCGGCGGGCCGCGGACGCGGTTCCAGGAACCATCGCTAGAACCTGTTCCATTCCGCCCGGCGATCCTCATGTATAGCCAAGCGCGCGCGGGTTTGGAAGGGGCGGGGCCCAGACTTCTGACACCACGTCAGGAACCGCGGGCGTGACATTTGTACCGCCCAGGTGCGGACAACCGCATCTGCCGGGCCCGCCCCGCGCTGCGTACCGTCTGTGCCATGACCACAGGGGATTCGACGCGACAGAGACGAGGCGCGTGCGGCGATGCCGCCGAGCACCTGGGCCCGCCGCCCACCGGCTACTCGCTGATGCCGTGGCTGCTGATGGGCCTGGGCGCCCTGTCGAACCTGTTCCAGGGCGGGACTCCCGATCCCTGGATCGGCGGCGCCGGCCTGCTCGCCTTCAACTCCCTCTACATCTATGTGGTGTTCAGGGCATTCCACCAGCGGACCCGGAGGGCGGCCTCGACCCGTGTCGCGCTCGCCGCGATGACGCTCCTGACGTGTGGGCTCGGCGGCGCCTACGGGGACAGCTGGCTGTCGCTCTTCCCGCTGCTCGGGCTCGCGGTCGGCGCCATCGCCCGCGGACCGCGCGTCGGACAGGTCGCCCTCGCGCTGACGGGGCTCGCCGCCGCCGTGGCGGCGCTGCGCGTCGGCTGGGACGCGATCACCGTCGGATACACCACGTTCCTGTCGACGATGGTGACGGCGGCGATCCTCTCGCTCTCCGAGGCCGTGCGGGAGTTGCGGGAGGCCCGCGAGGAGTTGGCGCGGCAGGCGGTGGAGAAGGAGCGGATGCGTTTCTCGCGTGATCTGCACGACCTGCTGGGACACACGATGTCGGTGGTCGTCGTGAAGGCGGAGGCGGCGAGACGGCTCGCCCCTTTGGACCTGGAGGCGTCGCTCGGCCAGATCTCCGACATCGAGTCGGTCGGCCGTCAGGCGCTCACCGAGATCCGCGAGGCCGTGACCGGATACCGCGAGGGCAGCCTCGAAACCGAGTTCGACCGGGCGCGGTCGGTGCTGACGGCGGCCGGTGTCGAGCCGGCCGTGTCCCGCTCGGGCCCTCCGCTACCGCCGCGGGCCGAGGCGCTGCTCGGCTGGGTGGTGCGGGAGGCGGTCACGAACGTCGTCCGGCACGCGTCCGCGACGCGCTGCGAGATCCGTGTGACCGGCGGGCCCGAGCGCGCCCGCCTCACGGTCACGGACGACGGAGGCGAGGCGACCGGACGGACGGCGGGACCGATGGCGGGACCGGCGGCAGGACCGATGGCCGGGCCGACGGCGGTTCCGACAGCAGATCGGAAGAGCGTCG
>NZ_JAPHNL010000014.1 GCF_026274175.1 Streptomyces beihaiensis | reverse complement strand
GTCCTCGCCCAGGGCCGCCGCCCCCCCCCCGCACGTCACCCGCGGCGGCGCGCGCGGAGGCGTTGTTGAGCGCGGCGCCGACGGACCACACGTGGCCGGCGCCGAGGGCCCGCTCCATGCGCGTACGGGCCTGCTCGGCGCGCGGCAGGGCGCCTTCGTGGTCACCCTGGCAGCGCTGGATCAGGGCGCAGTCGTCGAGGAGCCCCGCCGGGTACGGGTGAGCGTCGCCGAGCAGCGCCTCGTACCGCGCTCGCGCGTCCTCGGCGAGGTCGCGGGCCTCGTCGAGCCGGCCGAGGTCGCGCAGCAGCATGGCGTAGTCGGTGGTGACCATCAGGGTCTCGGGATGGCTGGCCCCGCGCCGCGTCTCCAGCTGCTCGCGGACCGTGCGCATCATGGCGCGCGCGTAGTCGAGGTTGTCCTCGCGGCTGCGCCGGAGATGCCGGGGTCGTACCGGATCTGCGATTCCAGGAGCTGTCCCAGGGCGCCGTCATGGACGCGGATCTCGTCGACGCCCTCGCGGTACACGCCGGAGGTGGCGCGGGTCTCGTCGGGCAGGAAACGGGCCACGTAGTGGGTGGCGCCGAGCTGGGGGCCCGGCCAGTCGGCGAGCCAGACGCACGCGTGCTCGTCGGCGAGGCGCTCGTCGACCGGGCGGAGCAGGGCGAGGTCCTCACCCGCGGCGAGGATCGCGAGCGCCTTGCCGGACTTGGCCGTCAGCTCGATCCCGAAGCTGACGCCGGCCTCGTCGGGGGCGACGGCCGCCGCCGCGTCGAGGACCGTGCCGCCGACGTCGGCGATCAGGTCGCCCAGCTGTTCCAGTTTGGCGGCCGCCCGCGCCCCGGCCCCGACGTCCTGGTACTCGTCGGTCGATGTGATCCGGGCGGCCACCACCGCGCCCGAGGGCAGCCGGATCGGCACCACTCCGCGCGGCAGCTCCTCAGGATTCAGACCCTCGTCAAGCGACTTCCCATCGAGCGGCTTCCCAGGAAGCGGCTCCTCGCAGAACACCTCGTCGCCCACAGCTTCACCCCCGTCAACGCGGCCGAATATTCCGGTACTTCACACGGTGCCGGTCGCAGGCGTCAATGACGACGCGACTTTCGGCCGCCTCGGGTCACCCGTCAACCTGCGGACTTTACAAGTAACTTGACTCGATATGACATACGTTGTTGAATCAGTCGCGTCGAAACGTCAGCCTGGAGGGCGAGACAGCGATGGGGGACGAAAGCACTGTCGGCATCATCCTGGCCGGGGGGCGCGGGGAGCGGGCGAAGCCCATCACCCTGCAGTCCGCCGACTACATCCGCAGCAAGGCACTGATCCCGTTCGCCGGCCGGCCGCTCATCGAGTGGATCGTGGAGGCCTGCCGTGACCAGGGGATACGCCGCTTCTACGTAGTGGCGCAGGGCGTGGAGAACCGGAGCCAGATCAAACTGGTCCTGGGCCACGGCGAGCGCTACGGAGTGGAGATCGACTACTCGCGCGCACGCTTCGACCCGTACAACGTGGGCTCCGGCGCGGCCACCCTGCACAACCTCGAACAGTGGAATCTGACGGGCACCGCACTGGTGTTGCCCGTCGACTCCCTCTTCGACTTCTCACTCGACAGACTGCGTGCCGCCCAGCGCGACACCGACGCGGTGGTCACCGTCGCCGCCGTGGAACGCACCCCGGAGGAGATCGCCGGCAAGTACGGCGTCATGCGCACCACCCCGCAGCATTTGGTCTGCGGCTTCCTCGAAAAGCCCGAACTCGGCGCGATCAGGAGGGAGTTCCCCGAGATCACCCAACCGTGCGGCCCGAACACCCTGGCCACCAACGCCGGGATGTACCTCATCGACTGCGCCCGCCTCCGCCTGGCCGCGCGCACGCCCGAACTCATCCGCCTCGCCCACCAGCGCCTCGACTGGGGGCACGATCTGCTGCCGCGCCTGGTCGGCCTCGGCCACCCCGTGACCGTCGAGCCCATCGCGCGCCTCGGCGACCTCGGCAACATCCACGACTACCTCCAGACCCTGGGCGACGCGCTCGACGGCCGCTACCCGTACCTGGACCGGGCGCTCGGCGCCCCGCTCAGCGCGGACCCGCGCTACTGGATCCACGAGTCGAGCCTGCGCTCCAAGGACCACGTCACCGGCACCACCCTCGCCCAGAAGATCGCCGACGGCAGCGTCGCCATCGGTCCTGGCGTGCGCATCGGCCGCCACGTGGAGATCGGCGCCGGGGTCCGGCTGCGCTCCACGGACGTCGGCGACGGCGTCGACCTGCACGAGGGCGCGCAGGTCGAGGGCAGTGTGCTCGGCGACTCCTCGGTCATCGGGCCGTACGCGCACATCAGCGACTCCTACGTCGGACCGATGGTCCAGGTGGAGTCCGAGCTCCGCGCGCCCGTCCGCCTGGAGGACCTGACCGCGGTGGGCGACGGCGCCCGGCTGTGGTCCGGGACCCGTCTGTCCGGCGTCAGCGTCTACCCGCGGCTCCAGGTCCCGGCCGTCCGAGGGGTGCCGAGCGGCACCCAGCTCGCCAGCTCCGACGACGTCCTGCGGTGGGTCTGACCCGCACCGTCCTTCGCCCCGCATCTGGCACTTGGAGACCGAAGTGAACACTGCCATCGCCGTCATCGGCGGCACCGGCCGGGTCGGCCGGATCGTCACCCGCAAGCTCCTCGACCGCGGCGAGTCGGTGCGCGTCATCGGCCGCAGCGCCGAGCGCGCCCGACGTCATCTGCCGCCCCGCGCCCAGTTCTTCCTCGGCGACGTCCGTGATCCCGCCTCCCTGCTCACTCCGCTGCACGGCTGCTCCGCGGTCGTCTACACCGTCGAGTCCGGCACAGACACGACCGGGCCCGACAGCCCGCAGAGCACCCTGCACGCCGGGGTGATCAACACCCTCGACGCGCTGCTGCGCCCCGACGACCCGATGCCCGCCCAGTTCGTCCTGGTCAGCCAGCGCCATGTGACGCACAGCGAGCACCCGATGAACGCCTACGGCCGGATGCTCGACTGGCGGCTCGCCGGGGAGAACGCCGTGCGCGCCTCCGGACTGCCGTACACGATCGTCCGCCCCGGCTGGCTCACCGACCGCACCGAGCTCGCCGACGACGGCCGTGTCCTGCTGGAGCAGGGCGACCGCCGCGACGGCTATGTGGCGCTCCAGGACGTGGCCGAAGCCTGCGTGCAGGCCCTGTACTGCCCCTCCGCCCAGGGTCTGACCTTCGAGATGCGCGGCGGCGCCGGTGCTCCTCCCGAGGACTGGGAGGGCTTGTTCGGCGGGCTCAGCGCCGACGTGCCGCCCCAGGCCCTCGCCTTGGCCCCGGCCCCGGGCCCCGCCCCCGTGCGCGCCCTGGCCTGAAATGGCGCCCACCGCCCCCCACACCACCTCTTCGCGAGACCGGAGACCACCATGAGCCAAGCGCCGCGGATCTCCGCGGGACGTCCTCAGCCGCTCGGTTCCACCGTCGTCGACGGCGGGGTCAACTTCTCCGTCTTCTCGGAGCACGCGACCCGCGTGGACCTGCTGCTCTTCGACAAGTGCGACGACCCGCGCCCCGCCCACACCGTGCCGCTCCACCCGGACCGGCACCGCAGCTTCCACTTCTGGCACTGCCACGTGGCGGACATCGGCGCCGGGCAGGTCTACGCCTACCGGATGGACGGCCCGAACGACACCAGCAAGTCGGGCAGCCGCTTCGACGCCCGCAAGGTGCTGATCGACCCGTACGCCCGCGCCAACATCAACTCCCGCTGGAACCGCACGCTCGCCATCGGCCGCGACGACAACGTCGAGACGTGCATGCGCAGCCTCGTCGTCGACCTGGACGACTACGACTGGGAGGGCGACGAACCGCTGCGCACGCCCATGCGGGACACGATCATCTACGAGATGCACGTGCGCGGCCTCACCGCGTCCCCGACCGCGCGGACGGCGAGCCCCGGCACGTTCTCCGCGGTCGTCGAGAAGATCCCGCACCTCAAGCGGCTCGGCGTCACCGCCGTGGAGCTGCTGCCGGTCTTCGACTTCGACGAGACGCAGGTGCTGCGCAAGAGCCCGGACGGCGAACCGCTGCACAACTACTGGGGCTACGACCCGTACGGCTTCTTCGCCCCGCACACGGGCTACTGCACCTCGCCTCACCTGAACACGCACATCGCCGAGTTCAGGGACATGGTGAAGGCATTCCACCGGGCCGGCATCGAGGTCATCCTCGACGTCGTCTTCAACCACACCAGTGAGGGCAACGAGTTCGGCCCGACCATCAGCTTCCGCGGCCAGGCCAACGAGGCGTACTACCACCTGTGGCCGCAGGACCGCAGCCACTACATGGACTTCACCGGCTGCGGCAACGCGGTCAACGCCAACCACCCCTTCGTCGCCAAGTTCATCGTCGAGTGCCTGGAGTACTGGGTCACCGAGCACCACGTCGACGGCTTCCGCTTCGACCTGGCCTCGGAGCTCTCGCGCGGCGACCAGGGGTACGAGATGGCCGTGCCGCCGGTGCTGTGGGCGATCGAGCTGTCCAAGACGCTCGCCGAGACGAAGATCATCGCCGAGCCGTGGGACGGCGGCGGCCTCTACCAGGTCGGCCACTTCCCCGGAAAGCGCTGGGCACAGTGGAACGGGCCGTTCCGCGACGACGTGCGACGGTTCGTGCGCGGCGACGCCGGGGTGGTCGGCGATCTCGCCAAACGGTTCGGCGGCTCCGAGGACCTGTTCGGGCCGCAGAACGAACTGCCCACCAACAGCATCAACTTCATCACCTGCCACGACGGCTTCACCCTCAACGACCTGGTCAGCTACGACCACAAGCACAACCACGCCAACGGCGAGGCAGACTCCGACGGGGCGGGCGAGAACTTCAGCTGGAACTGCGGCGTCGAGGGCCCCACCGACGACCACGAGGTGGAACGCCTTCGCATCCGGCAGATCAAGAACCTGCTCTCCGTCCTGATGCTCAGCCGGGGCGTGCCGATGCTGCTGGCCGGTGACGAGTTCCGCAACAGCCAGGGCGGCAACAACAACGCCTACTGCCAGGACAACCAGACGTCCTGGCTCGACTGGGACCAGGCGGAGAAGGAGGAGGAGACCTTCGAGTTCACCCGGCGCCTGATCGCCCTGCGCCGCCGCTACCACACCTTCCGTACGCCCCGCTTCTACAGCGGGCACCTCAACACGCGGCAGCAGCCCGACATCACCTGGCACGGCACGCGCCTGGAGCGCCCCGGCTGGGAGGACACCAACGCCCGTGTCCTGGCCTGCACGCTCGGCGGGTTCGACGGCGATCCCGACCTGCACCTGATCCTCAACATGTACCACCTGGGCCTGGACTTCGAGCTGCCGCGCATCGCCGGCCACAGCTGGCACCGGGTCCTCGACACCGCGCACGCCGGCCCGTACGACATCCTCCCCGCCGGACAGGAAGAGCCGATCGACGACCACACCTTCCACGCCCACGGCCGCAGCGTCGTGCTGCTCGCGGCCCTGCCTGACGAGAAGGGCAACCCCCGATGAGTGTTTCCACCGAACGTCGCACGTTCTCCGACACCCTCGCGGGCTACGTCACCCACTTCAGTCCCGGTCTTCGCCGCTTCGGCCTGCGCACCTCCGACGACCGCGAGTTCACGGTCCACCTGCCGCCGAACGTGACCTCCCGCATCGTGCGCAACCTGGGCGACCCCTACCGGGACACCACGGGCGCCACGCTCGACATGCTCGCCGAGGGCCGCTACCTGTTCGCGTACGGCATCTGCTACACGTGGGAGGGCGGCGAGCGGTTCGAGGCGAAGGAGATCACCTTCCCCGAGGAGCACCGCGGCTCCTACGTCTTCGAGCACCCCGCCTGGTGGGTCCAGCAGGCCGCCGCCGTCGCCGACTTCTACCTGCGCGGCCACTTCCCCGACGGGAAGTACGACTGGCAGGTCTTCCGCACCCAGCTGACCCTGCACGGCACCCACCTGCCGGACTTCGACGGCGCCGACGTGCGCCAGGAGACCGACACCATCTCGCGGCTCGTCTTCGGCCTGTCCTCGGCCTACCTGCTGACCGGGGAGGACCGTTTCCTCGAGGCCGCCGAGTCGGGCACCGAGTATCTGCGCGAGCACATGAGAGTCGACGACGTGCAGGACGGGATCGTCTACTGGTACCACGGCATCGACGTCGGCCCCGCCGGGCAGCGCAAGGTGTTCGCCTCCGAGTTCGGCGACGACTTCGACGCGATCCCGATGTACGAGCAGATCTACGCGCTCGCCGGCCCCACCCAGACCTACCGGATCACCGGCGACCCGCGCATCCTCGACGACATCGACCGCACGGTCGCCCTGTTCGAGCGGTACTTCCGCGACCCCGAGCACGGCGGGTTCTTCTCGCACCTCGACCCGATCACGCTCGCGCCGGACGCCGACGCGCTGGGCCCCAACCGGTCCCGCAAGAACTGGAACTCGATCGGCGACCACGCCCCCGCCTACCTGATCAACGCCTACCTGGCCACCGGCCGCGAGGACTTCGCGCGGCTGTTGGAGGAGACCGCCGACACCATCACCGCCCGCTTCCCCGACGACTCGGACAGCCCCTTCGTCCAGGAGCGCTTCCACGCCGACTGGTCCCCGGACCGCACCTGGGGCTGGCAGCAGGACCGCGCCGTGGTCGGCCACAACCTGAAGATCGCCTGGAACCTCACCCGCATCAAGTCCCTGGTGGACAAGGAGGCGTACGGGCAGGTGGCCGAGGAGATCGGCGCGCGCATGCCCGACGTGGGCAGCGACCGGCTGCGCGGCGGCTGGTACGACGTGGTGGAGCGGACCCCCGACCCGGACAGCGGCCTGCACCGCATGGTGTGGCACGACCGCAAGGCGTGGTGGCAGCAGGAGCAGGCGATCCTCGCCTATCTGATCCTGGCCGGCACCGGCAAGGATCCGCAGCACCTGCGCCACGCCCGCGAGGCCGCCTCGTTCTACAACGCCTTCTTCCTCGACTACGACGACGGCGGCGTGTACTTCAACGTGCTGGCCACCGGCGTCCCGTACCTGCTCGGCACCGAGCGGCTCAAGGGCAGCCACGCCATGGCCGGGTACCACGCGCTGGAACTGTGCTACCTGGCCGCCGTCTACACCGGCCTGCTCATCAGCAACGACTCGCTGACCCTGCACTTCCGGCCGCGCCCGGACGACCTGCCCGACCGCACCCTGCGAGTGGCGCCCGACCTGCTGCCGCCCGGTTCGGTGGAACTCGCCCGGGTATGGGTGGACGGGCGTGAGCACCACCACTTCGACGCCAAGCAGCTCACCGTACGCCTGCCGGAGGGCTCCGAGCCGGTGCGGGTGCGGGTCGAGCTGGAACCGGCTCGACTGCGGCTGCGGATACGCACCGAGTTCGACGGCGAGACCGCCCATGTCCGCTGCGACGGTGTCATCGACAGCGCGGAGCTGACGAAGTTCCGCCGCATCCTGTCCGAGGTCATGGCGGCCGGGCCGCAACGGGTCGAGTTCCACCTGTGCGAGCTCACCGCGATGTGCCGGCCCGCCATCAACGAACTGCTCTTCCAGCGCACCAAGGCCGGCCTCCACGTGGACTTCGTCATCGTGGGATGTGCGCTGCCCGATGTCGCCGACGCGCTGCTCGCCACCGATGCCTTCGTTCTGGAGGGCGGGGACGAGTGCACCCATGACTGACCCCAGACGCCGGTCGTCCGTTCCTGATCCGTTCCTTCCCGGGGGCACTGTGTCTGCTACGGCTCCTCTCTCCTTCCCGGCGTACTGCCAGGACCTGTTCCGCGAGCTCACCCGCTGCGACCAGCGGCGATGGGGCGAGGTGTATGTGCGCGGCCTGCTCGACGTGCCGGGCCGCAAGACACCGACCCGGATCTCCGAGCACGTGCTCGGCCGTCCGGCGGTGCAGCAGCTCCAGCAGTTCGTGCACCAGAGCCCGTGGGAGTGCGGGCCCGTGCGGCGGCAGACGGCCCGCTGGCTGACGGCGTGCTTCGACATCGACGCCTGGTCGGTGGACGAGGCCGTGTTCGTGAAGAACGGCGACCGTTCGGTGGGCGTGGCCCGCCAGTTCGCGCCGTCGCAGGAGCGCACCGTCAACTGCCAGCTGGCCTGTGCCGTGTCGCTGGTGGGCTCGGGCGGGGGGCTGCCGGTCAACTGGCGGCTGCTGCTGCCGCCCCGCTGGGACCATGACGAGCAACGGCGCGAGGGCGCGCACGTGCCCGAGCACGAGCACTCCAGGCCGCGCTGGCAGTACGTCCTTGAGGCACTGGACGAGATGACGGAGGAGTGGCTGCTCGACCCGCGCCCCGTGCTCGCCGACTGGCGCCACGAGAGCGAGACCGATCCGCTGCTGCTCGGCCTGGAGGCGCGTGGCCTCGGCTACCTCGTGGAGGTCTCGCCGCGCACACCGGTCACCATGCCGCGCCCGCATTCGGCGCTGCCCGTGGTGCGTGGCACCGTCGCCGACCTCGCCGCGCACGTCGCGCGGCGCACCGAGCGGACGCCGGTGGGCTGGCACGACCGGCTCACCGAGCGGCGGTACCGTTCGCAGTTCCTGTCCACGCCCGCGCTGCTGTGCCCGGACGGTTCGGGCGGCCCGGTCGCGGCGGCGCACCGGCCGACCCCGCGCCACCTCGTCGTGGACTGGCCGTTCGGGCGGCCGGAGCCGCGTGCGTACTGGCTGACGAACCTGCCCGCACGGCGGCTCGCGGAGGCGTTCCCCCTGTCCCGGCTGCGCTCGCTGGCGGACGAGGCGATGCGACGCCTGCACGACGACTTCGGCCTCGGTGACTTCGAAGGCCGCTCGTTCCGCGGCTGGCATCACCACGTCACGCTGGCGTCTGCGGCGCTCGGCTTCGACGCGCTGCGCGCCGCCGTGCCGAGCGAGCCGAAGGTACTCGCGGGGGCGGGTGTCGCGGTCTGAGCGCGGTCAGGATCGCCCGGCCGACGCGTCCGCCCGGATCTCCCTCCCGGGCGGGCGCGTCACTTCTTCCAGCCGACCTTCGTCCAGTCGATGTCGCCCAGGCCCGGAACGCCGTAGTTGGCCAGGCCGGCCCGGACGGCGAGGACCTGGGGGCGCTGGTAGAGCTCGATGTCGTGGCCGATGCGCCAGATCTCGGCGTCGGCCTCGTTGTACAGCGCGGTGGCGCGCTTGCGGTCGAGAGTGCCGGAGGCCTCGCTCAGCAGGTGGTCGACGGTGGTGTCGCAGACGCGGCCGTAGTTGAGGTAGGTCTCGTCGCCGTGCGTCTTCCGGTAGATGGCGACGACATCGCTGGGATGGGTCAGCCCCTCGAAGCGGAACATGGCGAGATCGAAGTCGCCCCGGCCCAGATACTTCGAGAAGTAGTCGTCGGCGGGCACCTTCGCGATGTCGACCGCGATCCCGACCTGGCCGAGCATCTGCTGGAGCAGTTGCGCCAGGTCGAGGCCGAGCTGGTTGGTGCCGGAGCTGACGACGAAGCGCAGTCGCAGCCGGGCGCCGTTCCTGGTCCGCGCCCCTGCGGAACCGTGCGCCGTCCAGCCGGCCTTGTCGAGGAGGCGGCGTGCCGCGTCGGGGTCGTAGTCGCCCCAGGGCTTGGAGTGGTCGACGTATCCGGGCTGGTTGGTCATGAAGATGTGGTTGCCGAGCAGCGGCACGGTGACCGGCAGCCCCTTGCCCGCGACGGCGGCGAGCGCCTTGCGGTTCACGGCGTGCTGGACGGCCTGTCGGACGGCGAGGTCGGCGAGCGGCCCGTGGGCGCCGTTGAGCGCGATGTGCACCTCGTCCCAGGACGATCCGGTACGTATCTCGCTGTTCTTGGCGTCCCTGAGCCGGGCGTAGTCCTCGGCGTTTGCCGCGTTGACGGAGTCGATCTCACCGTTGCGGTATGCCTGGAGCGCGGCGTCGGGCGTCAGCGTCCGCACGATCACCTTGGAGAGCCGGGGCTCGCGCCCCCACCAGTGGGAGTCACGCCGGACGACGGCGGTCTCGGAGGTGCGGTCGAGCGAGCCGACGGTGAACGGCCCGGCGGTGACCGGCACACGGTCGACCCAGCCTTTGTTGAACTTCTCGGGGGTGTCGATCGCGGAGGCCGGATACAGCGGGGTGAACAGCCGTCGCCAGTCGGCGTAGGGGGTCCGGAAGACGACCTTCACCTCGTGGGCGGAGGCCCCCGCGCCGACCGAGGCTATCCGGTCGTACCCCGCGGTGTCGGCGACGTGGTAGCGGTCGTCGCCGCGTCCCAGGGCCCGCCACTGGGCGACGAAGTCCCGTACGCCGATGGGCTTCCCGTCGGACCAGCGGGCACGGGGGTTGAAGCGGTAGACGACGGTCTGCGGCGACGTCCTGGTGACCTCGGCCGAGACCAGGTAGTCGGGGTCGGGCTCGGGCGTGCCGCGGGCGTCGCGCAGGAAGAGACTGGGCTCGACCAGGCTCACCAATTGGGAGGCGGCCACGGTGGACCCGTCGACCTGCAGGAAGTTGAGCTGGGTGGGCCACAGAGGGTTCGAGAGGGTGAGGGTGCCGCCGTCCCTGAGCCGGCCGACGGGTTCAGCGCCGATGTCCTCGGAGCCGGTGACGGAAGCCGCCCGCGCCGGGTGCGGGGCGCCACCGGAATCCGCGCATCCGGCGAGGGGCAGCGTGATCACGGCCAGGACGAACGCCCCGACTTTCCTTGCCCGACCCACACGAGCCTCCAGAACCGGTCGCGAATGACTCGAACTGCTCAATTTCGCACGGGAGTTGAAACTAGCATCGCCGAGTGACACCTCTGCAACCCAGCCAAGACATCCAGCCACGGGGAGGGACATGGCCGGCCGCGTGCTGCGGCGGCTCGCTCGCAGCCTGCTGCTCCTTCTCGCCTCGGCCCTCGTGTCGTACGCGGTCGCCACCGCGGCCCTGAGCCCGCGCGCGTACTTCGAGGACCGCACACCACGTCCGCCGACCGTCGCGGTCGACCACGAACTCGCCGCCCTCGGCCTGGACGACCGCACGCCCGTGGCCGAACGGTTCACCCACTGGGCGTGGCGGGCGGCCCACGGCGATCTCGGACGCACGCTCGACGGAGAGTCGGTGAACGCGGAGTTCGGGCGGCGGATCGGTGTGTCGGCGCGGCTGCTGCTCGTCGGAACGGTGGTGGGGACCGGCCTCGGGGTACTGGCGGGGGTGTGGGCGGCGGTGCGCAAGGACCGCGTGCCCGACCGGGCGATGACGCTTCTGTCCTTCCTGATCCTGTCCCTGCCGACGTTCGTGCTCGCGCTGCTCCTCAAGGACGGTGCGCTCTGCTTCAACAACAGCGTGGGCCACACGGTGATCCGCTACACCGGCGAGTCCACCCCCGGCGCGACCGGCGGCCTCCTCTCCCGGCTCGGTGACAGGGCGGTTCACTTGACGCTGCCCACCGCCACGGTCGCGCTCGGCCTGGTGGCCGCCTACAGCCGCTACCAGCGCGCCGCGACCCTCGACGTCCTGGCCGCCGGCCATCTGCTCACCGCGCAGGCCAAGGGCCTGACGCCCGGCCGCGCGCTGCTGCGGCACGGACTGCGCGTCTCGCTGGTTCCCCTGACGGCCTTCCTCTCCTTCGGCTTCCTGACCCTGTTCACCGGGTCGGTCTTCGCGGAGCAGATCTTCGGATGGCCCGGGATGGGCAGCTGGTTCTTGGAGGCGGCCCAGCGCGGCGACGTCAACTCCGTCGTCGCCGTGACCCTGTTCGCGGCGGTGACGGTCCTGCTCGCCGGGCTCCTCTCCGACCTGCTCCTGTTCGCACTCGACCCACGGGTGCGCGGATGAGCGGGGTGCGCGCGTGGGCCGCGGGACGGCCGGCGGCGGCGCGCCTCGGCCTCGCGCTGATCGCCCTGCTGTGCCTGTACGCGTTCGTGGGCCCGCACCTGTCACCGCACTCGCCCACGGACATCGACTACACGGCGCTGAGCGCCGGGCCCGGTGCCAGGCACTGGTTCGGCACCAACCGGATCGGGCAGGACGTGTTCGCGCAGACGGCGCGCGGACTGCAGAAGTCGCTGTTGATCAGCGTGAGCGTTTCGGCGGCGACCACCGCGCTGGCCGCGCTGGTGGGCACCTGCGCGGGCTACTTCGGCGGCTGGACGGACCACGCCCTGACCTTCCTGGTGGATCTGCTCCTGGTCGTCCCCGGGTTCCTGGTCCTTGTAGTGGTCGCGTCGCGGCTGCGGAACGCGGGCTGGCCCGCGTACGCTGCGGCGATCGCGGCGCTCGGCTGGATGGTCACGGCGCGCGCGGTACGGGCCATGGCGAGGTCGCTGCGGGAGCGGCCCTACGTGAGGGCGGCGCGGCACATGGGGGTGCGTCCGCTGCGGATCGTGCGTGGTCATCTGCTGCCGCACCTGGCCCCGTTCCTCATCACCCACGCGACGATCGCGGCGGCGGCCGCGGTGGTCGCCGAGGCCGGTCTGTCGTTCGTCGGCTTCGGGGTGCAGCCGCCGGACGTGTCGCTCGGCACGCTGATGGCGGACAGCGCGGAGGTGGCGCTCACGTACCCGTGGATGTTCTTCTTCCCGACCGGCATGCTGCTGTGCTTCGTACTCGCCGTGAACCTGGTCGGCGAGGCGCTGCGCACGCGGCTCGACCCGGTGGCGGCGTGGGCGGCGGTACGGAGGTGAGCGACGGTACGGACCAGGCCCCGGCCCTCGACATCCGCGGTCTGCGCGTGGTGGTCGGCGCGGGCCGGGCGGAGGGCGAGGAGGCGGAGGCAGTACGCGGCGTAGACCTGACGCTGCGCCGAGGCGAAGTCCTCGGCCTGGTCGGCGAGTCCGGCGCGGGCAAGACGCTGACCGCGCTCGCCGCGCTCGGCCTGACGCCGCCCGGGGCACGGTTGCGCGGATCGGTACGGCTGCTCGGCACGGAGCTGGTGGGCCTGCCCGCCCGCGAACTGGCCCGCCTGCGCGGCGACCGGATCGCCATGGTCTTCCAGGACCCGTCGGCGGCGTTCACCCCGGTGCACCGGATCGGCGACCAGATCGGCGAGGCGCTGCGCGTCCACGAGCGTCCGCGACCGTCGCGGAGGGCGGCGCGAGCCCGTGCGATCACACTCCTGTCGGACACGGGTGTCCCGGAACCGGAACGGGTGGCGCTCTCCTTTCCGCACCAGCTCTCCGGAGGTCTGCGTCGGCGCGCGATGATCGCGATGGCGGTCGCCAACCGCCCGGATGTCATCGTCGCCGACGAACCCACCAGCTCCCTCGACGTGACGGTGCAGGCCCGGGTACTCGCGGCGCTGGGGGACGCGCGGGAGACGACCGGGGCGGCGCTGCTCCTGGTCAGCCACGACCTGGGCGTGGTGGCACAGACGGCGGACCGGGTGGCGGTCATGTACGCGGGCCGCATCGTGGAGACGGCCCCGGCGCGGGAGCTGTTCGCCCGCCCCCGGATGCCGTACACGGCCGGCCTGCTGAGCGCGGCCCCCCGCGTGGACGCGGCGCACGCCCTTTCCCGCGTGCCCGGCACACAGCCCGCCCCCGGAAAGGCGGGAACAGGCTGCGCGTTCGCGCCCCGGTGCCCGGTGTCGCGGCCGGAGTGCCGGGTGACGGATCCGGCGTTGGCCGCGGTGACGCAACCGGAGCGAGGGCCGGGGCGGCCGGCTGCACGCGCGGCGGAGCGGGCGAGGGCGGCCGCGGGGGCGAGTGCGGAGCACCTCGCGGCGTGTCTGTACCCCGGCGCGGGCGAGGGCGCGGGGGGCGGTGGGCTCTTCCCCGTCGGTCCGCCGCCCGCGGCCCGCCCACGGGCCACCGCCGGGGCCGCCCCCGCCCTCCGCGTGACCGGTCTCGCCGCCACTCACCGCACCCGCCGGGGCGGGCGACTGCGCGCGGTGCGGCACGTCGACCTGACCGTGGCGGCGGGCGAGACCGTCGCGCTGGTGGGCGAGTCCGGGGCGGGCAAGTCCACGACGCTCGACCGGATCATCGCGCTCACCGCGCCCGAGGCGGGCCGCATCGAGGTGCTGGGCCGGGACACGGCCAAGCTCACCCGCGCCGAGGCGCACCGGCTGCGCGGCCGGGTCCAGATCGTGCTGCAGGACCCGGCCACCACCCTGGACCCGCGGATGAAGATCGGCGCGATCCTCGCCGAACCGCTTCAGGCGCAGCGTGTGCCGCGCGCCGAGATCGCCGCGCGGACGCCGGAGTTGCTGGCCGAGGTGGAGCTGGGCGGGGAGGCCGCGGACCGCTACCCGCACGAGTTCTCGGGCGGCCAACAGCAGCGCATCGCCCTCGCCCGCGCGCTCGCGGTCCGTCCCGAGCTGCTGCTGCTCGACGAACCGGTCTCCGCGCTCGACGTGTCCGTACAGGCGGGCGTCCTCGACCTCCTGCGCCGCCTCACGTCAGCACCGGACGGCCCCGCCTGCCTCGTGGTCTCGCACGACCTGACGGTGGTACGGCAGATCGCGGACCGGGTGGTGGTGATGCACGGGGGTCGTACGGTCGAGTCGGGGCCCACGGACACCCTCCTCACGCGCCCCCGGCATCCGTACACCCGCACGCTCCTGTGGTCCGTGCCGCGGCCCGATCCGGGCGCCCGGCGGCCTCTCGCCGCGCCGCTCGCCCCCCTGTCGGGCTGCGACACGACGACCGGCTGCGGGTTCCGCGCCCAGTGCGGGGCCTACCGCGAACTCCCGTCGGAACAAAAGAGGTTGTGCGAGCACGAGGCCCCCGGACCGAACGGTCCGACCGGCGCCTCCTGTCACTTCCCGTACCCGGACGACGCAACGCCCCCTCCGGGCCGTCCGGCCTGGAGGGGGCGTCCCGGCGCACACTGACGCGGCCTCGCGCCGATCACTCAGCGCGCCGCCACGGCGTCGGCGTACACCTCCATGGTGCGCTCGGCCGCGCGGTCCCAGGAGAAGTGGGCCTCGGCCCGATCGCGTCCGGCGGCGCCGTACTTCTCGGCGAGCCCCGGATCGTCGAGCAACTCGCCGATCGCCGCGCCGAGCCCGGCGGCGAACATCTCCGGCTCGGCCGGCTCGCCGGTCGCGTCGGCGACCGCCTCGAAGCCGACGAGCGTGCCCGTCTCGCCGTCCGCGACGACCTCGGGGATGCCCCCGACGGCCGAGGCCACGACAGGCGTGCCGCACGCCATCGCCTCCAGGTTCACGATGCCCATCGGCTCGTACACCGACGGGCAGACGAACACGGCCGCGTGCGTGAGCAGTTGGCGCACGCAGACGGTGTCGAGCATTCCGTCGATACGGAACACCCCCTCGCGCACGCTGCGCAGTTCCTCGACGAGACCCGCCACCTCGGCGGCGATCTCGGGCGTGTCCGGCCGACCGCAGCAGAGTACGAGCTGCGCGTCGGGCCGCAGCCCGAACGCCGCCCGCAGCAGATGCGGCAGCCCCTTCTGGCGGGTGACGCGGCCGACGAAGAGCACGTACGGCCGGTTCGGGTCGATCCCGAGGCGGCGCAGCGCCTCGGTCGACGGGTCGGGCCGGTAGGCGTCCGGGTCGATCCCGTTGTGGATCACCCGCACGCGGTCCGGCGCGACCTGTGGATAGACCCGCAGAACGTCCTCCCGCATCGCCGCAGACACGGCGATGACCTGGTCGGCCGAGGTGACCGCCGTGCGCTCCATCCAGCTCGACAGCGCATAGCCGCCTCCCAACTGCTCGGCCTTCCACGGGCGGAGCGGTTCCAGGCTGTGCAGGGTCATGACGTGGGCCGCCCCGTGCAGCGTGCGCGCGAGGTGGCCGGCCATGTTGGCGTACCAGGTGTGGCTGTGCACGACTCCCGCACCGGCACAGTCACCCGCCATGGCCAGGTCCGCTCCGAGGAACCCCAACGCCGGTTCGGTGCCGGCGAGTTCGTCGGGCGTCCGGTAGGCCGTGACGTCCTTGTCCTGTCTGGGCTCCCCCAGACAGCGCACCCTTACGTCCGTGAGCCGCCGCAGACTGCGGGTCAGCTCGGTCGCGTGAACCCCGGCGCCGCCGTAGATTTCGGGCGGGTACTCGCGGGTGAGGAGGTCGACGCGGGGAATCGCCCCGCGGTCAGCAACACGTGCCATTTGTCCCCGCCTCCTGCTTCACCGTTCCCGCGCCGGGCCCGGCCGACGCCAAGATCCAGCCGAAAGCAGTCGCTCCCCCAATCATCAAAAATAGGAGGAACACCATCAGGCTCTTCCTCATATCCATCCCCCACTGTGTCGACCCTCGAGGCCGGTTGACAGATTGAGTCAAATTCGAGTGACTCAATCAGTCAAGTAATAAATTGATAAAGCGCCCTGACCGGCGAGAGTAAGTCGACGCAGCGCGCCGACTTAACGCAGTGCCACCGGAGAGCCTTGGCCTCCTGGTGTCATGGTGCTAACTTTGCGTTGTCACATGGTCTGTCATGCACTCCGAAAGGAGTCCCCCATGGAGCACACCCGGACTGCACAAGAAGGGGACCTCGGAAGTCGCATCAGAGCTCTCCGGATCCAGCACGGGCTCAAGCAGCAGGACCTCGCCTCCGCAGAGGCGTCGACGAGTTACATCTCCTTGATCGAGTCGGGCAAGCGCGTACCGTCGCCCCCCGTGCTCGCCGCCATCGCCGAGAAACTGGGCACCTCCACCACCTACCTGCGAACCGGGCGGGACGACCACCCCGCCGAGGCGGCCCGGCTGAAGCTGGCCTTCGCGGAGATAGCACTGCGCAACGGCGACAACGGCGAGGCCCTGCAGGCCTTCGGTGAGCTCCTCACCGAGCAGGCGTCACTGGATCCTTCGACCATCCTGCGGGCACGCATCGGCCAGGCGACCGCGCTGGAGAACACGGACCGTCTCGAAGCGGCCATCCCCATCCTGGACGATCTGTCCCGAGACCCCGCAATCGTCGTCGGCTCCGACGACTGGTGCCGCGTCACGGTCGCCCTGTGCCGTTGTTATCGCAACGCCGGCGACATCGCGCTCAGCATCGACATCGGCGAACGCGCGGTGGCACAACTCGACGCCCTGGGCCTCGACACGACGATGGACCACGTCCAGCTCGGCGTCACGCTCATGGGCTCGTACCACATGCGGGGCGACCTCACCCGGGCGCAGCTGCTCGGCGAGCGCCTCCTGCCCGCGGCCGAGGCCCAGGGGTCCTACGGGGCCCGAGGCGCCGTGTACTGGAACGCGGGCCTGGTCGCCAGCTCACGTGGCCGCACGAGCGAGGCGATCGCTCTGACCGAGCGGGCCCTCGCCATGATGTCCGAGGGCGACAACGCCCGGCACATCGGCATCCTCAAGTTGAACTGCGGCTCCCTGCTGCTCGAAACGGATCCCCCTGAGCCTGCCCGCGCCCTGGAGATACTGGAGTCCGCCCAGCAGTCCTTGGTCGAGGTCGGCAACGCGGACGACCTGTCCCGCTGCGAGATCAAGCTCGCCGACGCCCAGAAGCAGCTCGGCCACTGGGACGCGGCAGCCGCCCACGCCGAACGTGCGCTGGGGCTGGTCGGTGCCGACTCCAGGGTGCTGTCCGCCCTGGCACGGACGTACCTCGCCGAGATCTGCTTCCTCCGCGGCATCCCGGAAGACGCCACCCAGCACCTCCACGCCGCCGCCCGCCAGCTCCGCCATCTTCAGCCCTCCCTGGACTCCGCCCACACCTGGCGCCATCTTGGCGACCTCTGGCGCCGCCACGGTGAGCCCTCGGAGGCGCTCAAGGCCTACGACATGGCCCTGACAGCGGTCGGCGTGGCCAAGACGCGGACGCCGGAGGCCGCCCTCACCGACCAGCGCTGACCACCCCCACCACCCCGTCCCGCAGCCGCTCCATCGCCGCGACCGTCCCCGCCTCCACGTGCACCCGCACAGCGGCGGCGGGCGACGGGTCGCGCGTGTCGCACGTCCGGACGTTGAACCACGTGCCGTCGGTGAACTCTCCGGAGACTCCGTCGAGATGGTCCAGCTCCGCGCCGCGTGACGCGAAGTGGTGGGCCACGCGGCGCAGCGCCGCGGCCGCGTCCGGCACCGGGACGTCCACCGCTCCCGACGACACGTACCGGTCGTGCCGCGCCACCAGCTCCGACAACTCCCGGCCCGAGCCGCCCAGCTCGGCCAGGAGGTGGAGAGCGGTGAGCATGCCGGTGTCGGCGTACCAGAAGTCGCGGAAGTAGCAGCGGCCGCAGTGCGCGCCGCCGAAGGCCGCGTCCTGCTCGGCCATCAGCGACTTGATCGCCTCCGGTCCCGTCCTGGACCGCACCGGAATGCCGCCCGCCTCCTTGATCGCCTCGATCGCCGGCGTCGGCGTGATGAGGTCGTGGACGACGGCCGCGCCGGGGCGGCGGGCCAGTTCGCGCCCGGCCACCAGGGCGATCACCGCGCCCGGGGGCACCGGGTGCCCCCGTTCGTCGACGGCCACGCAGCCGTCCCCGTCCCCGTCGAAGGCGAGTCCGAGGTCGGCGCCCGACTCCTGTACGCGCTCGCGCAGCCCGGCCAAGGCGTCCGGCGCGCGCGGATCGGCCGGCCGGTGGGGAAACGTACCGTCCAGGTCGAGGTGGAGCGGCACCAGCTCGACCGAGGGGTGGTCGAGGACGAGCGGCGCGGTCAGACCTGCCATCCCGTTGCCCGCGTCCACGACGACCTTGAGGGGACGGATGTCCGTCAGGTCGACCAGCGCACGCAGGTGCTCCGCGTAGCCGTCGAGGTCCCGGGCGGGCAGGACCGAACCCGGGCGGTCGGTGAGGGCGGGGCGCGGCTCGCGCAGTCTGCGGCGCAGCACGTCGAGGCCGGTGCCCTCGGCCACGGCGACGGCGCCCCTGCGGCACAGCCGGATGCCGTTGTACGGCGCCGGGGCGCAGCCCGCCGTGACCATGGCGCCAGGGATGCCCATGCGTCCGGAGACGTAGTGCAGGTAGTCGGTCGAGCCGAGGCCCGCGTCGACGACGTCCGCGCCCTGGTCCAGGACACCCTGGGCGAGCGCGTCGGCCAGACGGGGCGAGGACTCCCGCATGTCGTGGGCGACCGCGACCGCGTCGGCGCCGGTGAGTTCGGTGAAGGCGGCCCCCACCCGGTAGGCGAGCCCGGGGTCGAGCTCGTCGCGGTACCGGCCGCGGATGTCGCGCGCGGTCACCAGTCGGTCGTAGAGGTCGGTTCCCGGTGTGCCGGCCGGTTCAGGCATCGTCGTCCTCCTCGCCCTCGTCCTCGCACTCGCACTCGTACTCGTTCTTGTCTCGTACGGGCTCCTCGGCTTCCTCGCCGACGGGGTGCAGCCACACCACGCCGAGCGGCGGCAGCGTGAGGGCCGCGCTGCGGTCGTGGCCGTGCCAGGCCGTCGGCTCGGCCCTGATCGGCCCCGGGGCGCACACACCGCCGCCGCCGTACTCCGCCGCGTCGGTGTTGAGGACCTCGCGCCAGCGACGTGCGGCGCCGGGCAGTCCGACGCGGTAGCCGGTGCGGACCACGGGGGAGAAGTTGGCCACGACCACGAGGGGGCGGCCGTCCGCGTCCCGGCGGACGAACGACACCACGTTGGCCTCCGCGTGCGAGGCGTCGATCCAGGCGAACCCGGCCGGGTCGGCGTCCAGCTGCCACAGCGCCGGGGTGGCCAGGTAGCGGCGGTTGAGGTCGCGGACCAGGCGGCGGATGCCCCGGTGGTCGGCGTGGGCGGGCCAGTCATCGTCGAGCACCCACCACTGGGGGCCGGCGTCGTGGTCGAACTCGTCGCCCTGCCCGAACTCCTGGCCCATGAAGATCAGTTGCTTGCCGGGATGGGACCACATGAAGGCGTACAGCGCCCGCAGAGTGGCCCGCCGCTGCCACCAGTCCCCCGGGCTCTTGGCCACCAACGCCCCTTTGCCGTGTACGACTTCGTCGTGGGAGAGCGGCAGCAGAAAGTGCTCGCTGTACGCGTAGACCATTGCGAACGTGATGTCGTCCTGGTGCCAGGCCCGGTGGACGGGCTCCCGGGCCAGGTAGCGCAGTGTGTCGTGCATCCAGCCGAGGTTCCACTTGAGGTCGAACCCGAGCCCGCCGAAACCGTCCTCGCCGACCTCGTAGGTGGGCCGGGTCACACCCGGCCAGGACGTGGACTCCTCGGCGATGGTCAGGGCTCCGGGGGCGGTGCGGCGGACCGTGTCGGTGAGTTCCTGGAGGAACGCCACGGCGTCCAGGTTCTCGTGTCCGCCGTGCTCATTGGGGCTCCAGCCGCCCGGCGGGCGGGAGTAGTCGAGGTACAGGAGCGAGGCGACGGCATCGACGCGCAGCGCGTCCACGTGGAATTCCGTGCACCAGTACACGGCGCTCGCCACGAGAAAGTTCCGCACCTCTCGCCGACCGTGGTCGAATTCGAGCGTCCCCCAGTCCGGATGATGAGCGCGTCGCGGATCCGACGGTTCGTAAAGCGGTTCGCCGTCGAATTGCGAGAGTGCAAAGTCGTCTTTCGGGAAATGCGCCGGAACCCAGTCGAGAATCACACCGATTCCGGCGGCGTGGAACGCGTCGACGAGGCACCGCAGATCGTCGGGATCGCCGAGCCGGGCCGTCGGCGCGTAGAAGCCGGTGACCTGATAGCCCCAGGACCCGCCGAACGGGTGCTCCATGACCGGCATCAGCTCGATGTGCGTGAAGCCGAGCCGGGCGACGTAGGCGGGCAGCTCGTCGGCGAGCTCCCGGTAGGTCAGGCCGGGACGCCAGGAGGGCAGGTGCACCTCGTACACCGACATCGGGCGGGCGTGGCAGTCCTCGCCGCCCCGGCGCGCCATCCACCGGGCGTCGCGCCAGTCGTACGTCGACACGTGGACGACGGACGCCGTGGCGGGCGGCGGTTCGGTGGCGCGGGCCAGCGGGTCGGCCTTCTGGAGGAGACGGCCGTCGCGGGTGTGGATCTCGTACTTGTAGCGGGTGCCCGCGGCGACGCCCGGCACGAACAGCTCCCACACCCCGCTCGACCCGAGCGAGCGCAGGGGGTGGGCGACGCCGTCCCAGCCGTTGAAGTCACCCATGACGCGGACCCCTTGGGCGTTGGGCGCCCAGACGGCGAACGAGGTGCCGGTGACGCCGTCGAGCGTGCGCACATGGGAGCCGAGCACCCGCCACAGCAGCTCGTGGCGGCCCTCGGAGATCAGGTGCAGGTCGATCTCGCCGAGGGTGGGCGGGAAGCGGTAGCCGTCGTGGTGGAGCAGCGCGCGGCCGTCGCCGTAGTCGACGAGGAAGTGGTACGGGCCCTCGCCGGGCAGCGTTCCGGCGAACAACCCGTCGCGCTGGTGGACGAGTTCGGCGCGCTCGCCGGTGTCCCGCACCGCCACGACCGAGTGGGCCAGGGGCTTGAGCGCGCGCACCACGGTGCGGCCGTCGCCGGTGCGGTGGGCGCCGAGCAGGCCGTGCGGGTCGTGGTGGGCACCGGCGAGGATCCGGTCCAGGTCGGCGTCGTGGAGGCCGGTGACGGCGGTGGTGGCGGTCGCGGGCAAGGTCTGGTCCTCTCGGGCGGGCGGGGCGAGCGGGTCGGCTCGGGCGCCGGGCTCAGGCACGCGCGATGCGGTGCAGTGCCGCCAGCGGGATCGGCAGCCAGTCCGGTCGGTGCCGGGCCTCGTACACCGCCTCGTAGACCGCCTTGTCGGCCTCGAAGGCGCGCAGGTGCAGCGGATGGCAGTGCGGGTCGGTGCCGTCGGCCTCGGCGTAACCGTCCATGAACGCGCGGCGGTTGCGGACCGTCCAGGCGTGGGCGCGGCGGCTGCGGCGCAGCCGGTCGGCGGGGCCGGCGTCCGGGTGGCGCTCGTCCAGCTCGCGCAGCCCGGCCCGGGCGGCGTAGTCGAAGGAGCGGAGCATGCCCGCGACGTCGCGCAGCACCGGTTGCGGGGCGGCGCGTTCGGCGGCGGCGCGGGCCGGTTCGCCCTCGAAGTCGATGAGGTGCCAGCCGTCGTCGGTGGGCAGCGCCTGCCCCAGGTGCAGGTCGCCGTGGACGCGCTGGACGAAGAGTGGGCAGCCGCGGGTGGCGGCCCGCGCGTACTGGTCGTAGAGGGCGGCGAGCCGGGTCCGGTGGCGGTCGAGCGCCGGAACCTCCTCGGCCGCGAGTTTGAGCCGCTGGGTCATCAGGGCGGCGTCCTGCGCGATGTCGTCCGCGTCGGCCCGCTGCCGCCCGAACGCGTCGGCGAGCGCGGTGTGCACCTCGGCGACGGCCCGGCCCAGCGTGCGGGCGCGGCTGGTGAACCCGCCGGTCGCCGGGACGGTCGGGCAGGTGCCGTCGACGCAGTCGGCGACCTGGCGCACCGCGGCCTTCCAGCCGTCCGCCGCGACCGGCAGGAAGTCCTCGACGATACCGAGCACGAGCCCGGTGGCGTCGTCGTGCAGGGTGCCGTGCAGGCCGGGCGTACGCGGGCACCGGGCCTCGGTGAGGGCGCGCAGCGTCTCGGCCTCCAGGTGTGGTCCCGGTTCGGGCCGCCGGTACAGCTTGAGCAGCAGCCGGTCGCCGTAGGCGACGGCGCTGTTGCTCTGGTCGGCGGCGAGGGGCCGGGGCACGAGCCCCACCGGCAGCGGCAGCCGCGAGGCGCGCCGCCAGCGCAGCCCGTCGCCGCCGCCCGCC